>JAZSIZ010000034.1:0-40875 GCA_045534015.1 Victivallaceae bacterium
CGCTGTCAGGTCATCGCCGGTTCCGGTGCCAACTCCACTGAAGAGGCGGTACACCTTACCCGCGAAGCCAAAGCCGCCGGTGCCGATGCCACGCTTCAGGTCACCCCCTACTACAACAAGCCTACCCAGGAAGGCATTTACCGGCACTTTTCTACTGTTGCCGATCAGACCGGCTTGCCGGTGGTGCTGTACAATGTCCCCGGCCGTGCCGGAGTTCCCATCGGCACCGATACCATCGCCCGTCTGTCCAAAAATCCGCTGATGGTCGCAGTCAAGGAAGCCGGCGGCAGTGTTGACCGGGTTTCCGAGATCCTTGATCTGTGTGACATCACGGTTTTAAGCGGCGATGATTCGCTCACGTTGCCGATGATCTCGGTCGGTGCCCAAGGCATCATCAGTGTGGCTTCCAATTTGATCCCCGGTGAACTTTCCGCCATGGTCGATGCCGCGCTTAAAGGTGATTTTGCAACTGCTCTTGTTGCACACCGCAAATATTATCCGCTGTTCCGCAACCTCTTTATCGAGAGCAATCCCATCCCGGTCAAAGCCGCCATGAGCATGACCGGCGCCATCGCTCAGGAATACCGGCTGCCGCTGTGTGAAATGAGCGCGCCTCATGCCGAAGTTCTCCGGAAAACTCTTCTGGATTGCGGGGTACTTTAATGGGTGTAAAGCTCCATATTTTCGGCTGCTTATCCGGCACGGAACCCATGCCGGGTATGCTCCACGCTGCATGGGCGATAGGGTATGACGGCGGTTTATACTGGTTCGATGCCGGTGAAAACGGTCACCGTACTGCGCATTTGATGGGACTTGATCTGCTTTCCATACGGACGATCGCCATTTCCCATCCGCATATCGACCACTGCGGCGGGCTGTTGAATCTGCTCTGTGCCATGCGTAAATTGCAGTGGCTGAAGGACCGTGTGGAAGATTTTGATGTCAGGATGATGCTGCCCGAAGTGAAAATGTGGGATTGTGCCAGAGAATTTCTTGAATTGATGCATGAACATCATAATTTTACCGTCATGCCCAGTCAGATCGTTGACGGGAAAATTTTTGATGACGGCAAAGTTTCCATCGAGGCCCGCCACAATTACCACATTCAATCTCCCGGTGCAGACAAGTATGATTCGTTTTCGTTCCGCATCAAAGTGGACGGCAAAACCATCGTCGCTTCCGGTGATGTGCGCAGCTTTATCTATATTCGCGACTACAGCTGCTCAAGTTATCTGCTGCTGATGGAGACCGGACACCACAAAGCATCTGAAGTTTGTGCCGCACTGCGCAGGGAAAATCGCGGGGTGAAAGATATTATTTTCATCCATCACGGCAGAGAATTGCTCAATGATCATGACAACGCCCTCGCCCGTGCCGAAAAAGCCTGGGGCGCTCCGCTGCGCGTCGCTTCCGACGGTTCGACCTTTGAACTGTAACGATACGGCAGGTGGCGGTCATGCACAAATTCAAATTCACCGCGGAGGAGTTGGAACAATACTTCCTCGATCTTATGGCAGGACGCCGCCGTCGGTGGTATGACCGCGTTATAATTTGTCTGCTCTTTGTCGCATCAAGATTTTACCGGATGGCGGTGCAGTTCCGCCACTGGCTCTACGATAAACGCTTTATCCGCAATCAGGCGCTCGGCTGTCTGGTGGTCAGTATCGGCAATTTGAGCTGCGGCGGTACGGGAAAGACGCCGGTCGTGGAGGTCTTTGCCCGTTCGCTTTCCCAGAAGGGACGCAAAGTTGCCATCCTCAGCCGCGGCTACCGGAGAAAGAAACGGACGTTCCGGGAGAAGCTGGCACACGCTTTCAACTCCGGAGAAATGGAACTGCCGCCGCAGGTGGTTTCCGACGGCAGCAATTTGCTTATGGACAGCGAACACGCCGGTGATGAACCGTATATGCTTGCTTCAAATCTGCCCGACGTCGCCGTGGTCGTGGATAAGAACCGCGTTAAATCCGGCATCCATGCCATTGATGAATTTGAAACCGATGTTATCATCCTCGATGACGGCTTCCAGTATCTCAAACTTAAACCGCATATCAATATCGTGCTGGTCGATTCCACAGATCCTTTCGGCAACGGTCACGTCCTGCCCCGGGGAATACTGCGGGAACCGATCAAAAATATCCGGCGGGCTGATTATATATTTTTGACCAAATCTGACGGCAGTCACAAAAACCGGCACCTCAAACGTTTTCTCCGCCGTCACACACGCCGCGCGGAGATCATTGAGTGCTGTCACAAACCGCAGCACCTGGTCACTCTGGAATCAAAGGAAATTCTGCCGCTTTCAACTCTGGAAGGAGCAAAAGTTGCCGCTCTCTGCGCCATTGCCCGCCCGGACAGTTTCGAGCGTTTTCTCAAAGATTTCGGCGCAGAACTGGTACTTGCAGACCACTTCGCCGACCACCACCGTTACACCCAGCAGGAGATAATCGATTTTGTCAATCAGGCAAAAGCCGCCGGAGCGGAAATGATCATCACCACCGAAAAAGATGCGGTGCGTATTCCCCGGCTCGACCGCTGTGACGTACCGATACTCTATTTGCGTATCCAGATCGATATTTTAAGCGGTCAGGAAAGTTTCAACCAGTGTATTTCGCGTATTTGCTTCATGTAAGAAAGGATATATAAATGCAGCAGTTGATCAGAAAATTCACGGAGCGTTTCCGGATCGATCCGGCAGCAGCAGCCGCAGCCCCCGGCAGATTGGAGGTACTGGGCAATCACACCGATTACAATGAAGGTTTCGTACTTTCATGTGCAGTGGAACAGACTACCGGTTTCGTTTGCGCCCCGGTTTCAGGAACCCGCTGTACAGTAAAAGATTTCCGGGACGGCAATGAGATGAGTTTTGACCTTTCCGCACTGGATGCACCGCCCCCGAGAAACGGCAGCAAATACATCATCGGTATGCTCAATGAGCTGCGTAAACGCGGATTCAAGCCGTTTGCCTTCGTTGCCGGATTGGAAAGCAGCGTGCCGCTTTCTGCCGGGATGAGCAGTTCGGCAGCGTTGGAAGTCGCCTGCGGTCTGGCATTTACCGGATGTGCCGGTTTTGCCATTGAAAAAGCCGAACTCGCCCGTGCCGGTCAGGGAGTGGAAAATAATTTTCTCGGTCTGAAAACCGGTCTGCTTGATCAATTCAGTTCACTTTTCGGCAGAAAAGACTCTATTATTATGAGTGACTTCCGCAGTGTGGAAGTCCTCGGCACCCATGCTCTGCCAGCCGGATATGTGTTTGTGGTGATCAACTCCATGAAAAAACATACTCTGGTCAATTCAGATTACAACTCCCGCCGGGAAGATTGCGAAAGTGCCGCTGCCAAACTTGCCGCTATCTATCCGGGAGTGAAAACTTTGCGGGATGTCTCGCCGGAACAGCTGACCGCCGCCAAATCAGCCCTTACCGGTCAGGAGTTCCGCCGTGCCGCCCATGTCACCGGAGAATGCTTCCGGGTGAAACAGGCTGCCGAACTTTTGAAACACGGTGATGTTGCAGGATTCGGCAGACTGCTGTTCGATTCACACACTTCAAGCATGGAAAACTTTGAAAACAGTTCTCCTGAACTGGATATTCTGGTGGATATTGCCCGGCAGGATGAAAAATGTCTGGGAGCCCGCCTTTCCGGAGGCGGATTCGGCGGTATCACCATCCATCTGGTCAAGGCTGAAGAAGCCGCAACTTATGCAGAAAGAGTCAAATCTGAATATTTCAAACGTACCGGTATTCTTGCAGAAAGCATCATCACTTCGCTGGGCGACGGTGCGGCAATGTTCAAGTTAACAAAATAATTATTTCAAGGATATACTAAAATGAGAATTCTTACCGGCATCCAACCATCCGGTGCGCCCCATCTGGGCAACTATTTCGGTGCAATGCGCCAAGTCTGTGACCTTCAGGAAAAAGGGGAATCATTTCTCTTTATCGCTGACTACCACGCCCTGACCACCAATCCCGAACCGGAACAGCTGCGGGAACGCATCCTCAATCTCACACTCGACTTCCTCGCGTGCGGAGTCGATACGGAAAAGACCGTATTTTTCCGGCAGTCAGCTGTACCGGAAGTGTGCGAATTGATGTGGATACTCAACACGGTCACCCCTCTGGGTTTTCTGGAAAGAGCGCACAGTTACAAGGACAAAATCGCCAAAGGATTCATGCCCAATAATGGATTATTTTCCTATCCGGTATTGATGGCGGCAGATATTCTGCTTTACAATGCGAATCTGGTTCCGGTGGGTAAAGATCAGAAACAGCATCTGGAAATCACCCGGGATCTGGCGATCAAATTCAACAACGAATACGGAGAAATTTTCACCATTCCCGATGGTTATATCCCCGAACAGGTGGCGATCGTCCCCGGACTGGATGGTCAGAAAATGTCCAAAAGCTACAACAATACCATTCCGATCTTCGGCAAGGAAAAAGCTCTGCGTAAAACTGTAATGAGTATTGTCACCGACTGTAAAGGTCTGGAAGAACCCAAAGATCCGGAAAACTGCAACGTGGTGGCTCTTTACAAGCTTTTCGCTTCTGAAGAGGAACTGAACATAATGAAAGAAAAATACCGTGCCGGAAATTACGGTTACGGTCACGCCAAGCAGGAACTTTTTGAAAAAATGTGGGAATTTTTCGCCCCCATGCGCGCCCGCCGTGCGGAATTGGAGGCAAATCTGGATTTTGTCGAAGAGCTGCTGCGCAAAAATGGTGAAAAAGCCCGTGCCGCTGCCAATGTGACTTTGGATAAAGTCCGTTCTGCGGTCGGCTTGAAATAAAAAAAACGGCATCGCACAGAATAAATCATCTGAAACAGAGGACTGCGGCACAATATCATTTGTGCCGCAGTTTCTCTTTCAATTTGGTAATGTCCCTATCAAGCCAGCGAGACACCCCGCAACCTGCCGAGCAGGTGCGCCAGTGCAGTAAAGATTTGCAAGCGGGCAAATGCGGGAGTGATCCAAACGGTGGATGCAGCGTGCGACAATGTCGGGTTTTGCGACGAGTACGCAGAGGGAGTATACGACTGTATTCGACCTCTGCGGCGCAGGAGCAAGGCGCGAGATTGACCACGATGCGCCACCGCAGTAAAGATTTTTTACAAAAATTGAGACAATAATAACTCATTCAGAAAATCCTCTGACCGTTGTCAGTGGATTTTCAAAATCATATCTTTCAGGAAAATACGGTCATCCGGGACAAGATAGTTGCTTCTTATGTAAACCTGAACTCTTTTGGTCTTACCGACCACCTCAAATGAAACCATATAACGCCGCCACTCAGCCGGAGACCATTTGTCGATTTTTACACTGCGGTAACGGATGGTTTTGCCGGAAGCATCCACTTCACGGCACATCAGATTGAGGGATCCGGAAACGATTTTTTCCGGTTTGATCAAAGCCGAGAGCGTGACCCGTTTTTTGAAAAGTTTTTCCGGCGGAAGATTTATTGTCTGCACCATCTGACAGACTTCGCGTTTACTTCCGGTAATAAAAAGCTGATTGCCTCCTTCTGCCTGAATCACTTTAAAACTGATTTCTCCATCCGGCAGATTCAGGTTCCGGGGAGCCAGCCATGAGGAAAGTCCCTGACTGAAATCCATATTTTTCAAATACTCTTCTGCTGAAACTTCCATTGCAAAAAATGCCAGCATTGCCGCGAACAAAAATTTTTTATACATGATCAATTTATCTCCAATCGTTTTCCGGTAAGCCAGACAGTTTTCCACATACCGCCCTGACCACCTTTATCTTCCACTTTTACCACCACATCCACATATTTTTTCTGCCAGTCTATCTGATCGGTGATCTCTACATCAAAGGAATTTTTCCAATCATCTTTATGGAGAAATTTGCGGATATGGATCAATTTGCCGTTGACCCAGATTTTACCGGATTCATCAATGGCTCCAAAGTGCAGAAAAACTTTTTTACCTTTCAATGACGGATCGATTTTTACCCGCAGGGCGTACCACCCGGAACCATCATATTTTTGCATGGTTTTTGCCAGTTTCACCGGCACACCTGCTGCCGGAGAGAAGGTTTCCCAGGCACAATTTACCGGCACCGGAACCCAGGTGGCAGAGATTCTTGCGTAGGGATAAAGATACCACTTCTCATCTTCTCCCTTATTATCCGGATCGATCTCAAAGAACCACTTTACCGGCAATTCTTCAGCATAGGCACAATCCTTAAATTGTTCTGCCGCTCTCATGCCGGTGAGGTCGTACAGCTCCTCTTTTTCCAGCAGGATCGGCCAGAAAATATTTAATTTACTCCGGTTGGCAATCCTGAATGCCAGCAGTTTACGGTTCAGTTCCAATTTTTTTGACGGATGGGCATGAAGCACCTGTGCCTGTATTACCGCATGCTCATTTTCCAGAATAAGAGCTTCCAACCGTCTCTTTTCTGCGGCGGAAAGTTTGCTCCGGTCGATACCGGCAAGCAGTTTACCGGCTTCCAGATAGATTTCCGGCGTAACGATCTCTTTGACCCGGGGAATGACATAGTAACTTAAATTGTCGTACATCTTATCAACTGAAACCCGGGAGAGTACCCGTTTTTCCCAGATATTCTGCCGCAGGAAACGGAAATATGCTTTGACCGGCTCTTTTGCCGCACCGTAAGCGGTGCAATACTCATCTTCCCAATATTCAAAACTTTTCTCCGGATCGGTATAAGATCTTGCCAGAATATAAGGTGTGATGCCGTTGATCGACCAGTCATTTTGCAAACTGTCCACATCCACGCCGATAACATTGTATTTCGTGCCGAGGATAAACTCTTCCCAGGCACTTTTCTCATAGCCCAGCGGTACGCCGATGTCAACCCAGAAGGTATTGGGGCGCAGAAAGATGCTTTTATTTCCCATCGCCTGCCACTCTTTGTAATACTGCTCCATTTTCGGCAGATTCAGAAAAATCGAAACAAATCCGATGACCATGGAGGGATCAACTTTCTGAACTTTGGGGCCGTAAATGTAGTCAAGATAAGCATAGGTCGTACCCCGGACATCGGGACGGATTTTTCGTGCTTTTTCCAGCACCGCATTGGCTTGATAGATCATCATGTCGGATTTTGACCCGAGTTTTTTGCACTCCGGGCAGCGGCAGAAAAGTGTGGAGTCATTGGGGCAGAGGTTGATGAATGGTCCTTTACGTTTTGCCCAGTTGGCAACAATCAGATCGACTACTTCCGGATTGCTCATGCACAACTGAATGCGCTGATCACCGTGTTTGAAGGTTTCCGGCGGCTGACGTCTGCCCGCTTCATCCATTGCAAAATACTCCGGATGATCCTTGCCGTAATTTTTCCACCAATACAAAAATGCATGTCCGTAAACCGGTATGGTGCGCCGTCCCAGACGCATACGCACTTTCCAGAGATTCAACTCATTTTCCACTTTTGCATAAGCAGCGGCATCTACCGTCAATTCTGCTGGGAAATTTCCCTTGCGTATCGCATTCATTGTGGGCAGACCGTTGCGCAGTTCCCGGAACTCCAATACACTCTGCCAGCTGTTGGAGCGTTTTTCCATGGGAATGGCAGACATTTTGCGGTAAACTATACCGGCTTCCCCCGGTTCGATATGACGGATCTGCAGAACATTATTGAGAAAATCGTAGACAGCATAAAGTGTACCGATTCTGGAACGCACCATCAGATCCCGGTAAATATTGCGGTCGCCCCGCACCGGATTGTTTTCGCCGTAAATAAAAATCCTGCCGTCATCCATGATCCGCCAGCGCGCCTCTTCCGGGCGGAGCGGAGTTTTATCTTCCGGGCAGGGCATCAGGTAAAAGGCTTTGCCATTGCCGATGGCACCTTTGCGGATTTCCGGCTGATAACCGAAAACCAGCTGCAGATGGTATTGCAGTTCATTTGCGGCAAATTCTTCAATATAATTGGCTTTTCCCGGAATCACGATCGCCATCTTTTCCCGGGCAGGGAAAATTTCTGCGGCAAAAACCACCACCGGCAGCAGAAAAAGTGTCAATAAAGATTTAATTTTCATAATCTATTACCCCCTGTCTTATTCAGCCCAGTAGCCGCCGCTGCTGTTGGCGTAGAAATATGGACGGAAAATTTTTATTTTACGCATATCATTTTTCTCGGTCAAAGTCCCTGCCGATCCGCCGTATGAAACGTAGTGGGCGGTATCATTGTGCCGGAGAACAGGGGCTCCGTATACTTCACCATTGGCTTTTACATTGGTAATGCTTATCGGGGTCGTTCCTGTGCCGGCATCACAGAGTACTCCGTATGAACGCTTCAAAGTTTTGACTGCTCCGCCGAGACTGCCGATAACCGGAGAATCAACGAATATCGCAGTTTGAGAGATATTCTTCAAACCGATGGCAACTGATTCTTTGAGCGGCGGGGTCTGCATGCAGGAAGAGTGAGTGCCGGTATTTTTGACCTGATAACCGAAGGTCTGGCTGTAAATGCCGTACTGAACATGATCTTTACTTACATCATCCCAATCAGAACTTGCTTCTGAAGGACAACGGTAAATATCACCGAGTGACAGGTAACCGAAATCATCGAAAAAGTGAAAAAAGCGTTTGTTGTTGCTGCTGTCAAAGAAAAATGGACACCATTCGGAATCCGCTCCGTAATTTGACGCCGCCAGATGGAGCTGCTTCAAATTGCTGATACACGAAGCACTCCTGCCCCGTTCCCGTGCTGAATTGAGTGCGGGCAGCAAAATTGCTGCCAATATGGCAATAATGGCTATGACAACGAGCAATTCGATCAAAGTGAATGCGCTCTTGGGAAGAGGGGAAAAACTTCTTTTCACGGGAAAAGAGGTTTTTCCCCTCTCCCCAAACCCCACTCCCTTTTTCAAGAAAAGCGGACTTCTTTGTGATGATAAATCCGAGCCCCAGCGAAGCGACTCGTCACGGCGTAGTGAAACGAAGACGGAAGGGCGAGTTTTTTCGCAACCCGCCGAGCGGGCGGGAAAAGAAGGTTTTCCCTTTCCCCCGCGCCCCCTTTCTCTTTCAAAGAAAAGCGGAACTTTTTGTTTTGTCTCACATGTGGATTTTTGTGTAAAAAAATGCCATGATGAGATAACAGTACTTACGAGCAGCTCAATAAGGGTGAACCGGATCCGGTTCACCATCGTGTGCGATGGTGAATAATACATTAATAATCTCCTTTTATGCTATTGTTTTTTGAATTAAAGTTACACTGTTTACCGTAAACAGTATCTTATACGCGCCCGTTAAGTATACTGCAAAGATGATAAAATGTCAATAGCATAAATCGGAATAAGCCGTTTTTTTTCCGGATTTATTCCGGAAATTTCATTTTTCTGCAAGGATGCAGAAATCTATGTCTTTCCCGGTGAATGACCATTTGCCGTTGGAAAATTCCGCATTGCCGTCCAGCAGGATATAATTTTTACCGACGTTCAGCGGGAGCTGACTTTTTCCGAAATCGCTTCTGACAGCGACCAATATTTTTTTGCCGTTGTCATTGCACAGCACGCCAGCTAATTCTTTGCCGTTGTCAACGATTATTTCCGGAGCATGATCAGACATGATGTATGGTTCGATTTTTTTCAGCATTGCCACGGCAGCAACCACATTCGCCCACTGTTTTGTTTCGTTCTCCGGAAAGAACCGTCTGCCGCGCTCGCCGCAAATGTCAGGATAACTGTAGAAAATGAATCCTTTGCTGCCGAAAAGCACTGCTGAAGCAAGCATCGTTTTCATCTCTGCTGCGCTTGGATAAGCATACCGGCTGAATTCTTCGGCGGTCTTCGCTTTGAATACCCCCAAATTGAATATCTGCGGAACCATCCAAATTGGCTGTTTGCCCAGTTGTGCCGTCCTGAATAACTTCAGCATTGCCGAAAGTTCTTTTTCCTTTTCACTGATGATCGGATAGTGATCAACGGCAAGTACATCTCCTCCGGCTCCGTAAAGCGGCAGATCGCCTTCCCGGAAAGTCAGGGTTACTGCCGGATGATCAGGATCATGCCGGTTGATCAATTTCCGCAGAGAAAGCATTGCCGCCATTTCTGAACGGCTGTGTTCATCGCTCATATACCACCCCAGCAGTGCCGGATGATCTTTAAGATTGCGAACAACATATTTTACCACTTCATCAATGCCGTTGATTCCATCGAGTGATGTTAGTGCATAGCGCATGCCGGAGTACTGATCTTTCAGAGAAAAAAGCAGTTGCAGATTATGTTCATGAATGACATCCATCGCTTTGGCAATGGTTTCCAGACGGTTTTTGCCTCTGCCGCCGAATTCCATGTCGAAACTGGAGTAATTCATGATGGTATTGAATCCGGCACCGGAGATCTTTTTCAGGTCTTCCACACCACCGGCAAAGCCGCCGAAAATACCGATGGGCATAAATTTTCTGCCGTCGATATATAAATTGCCGCTTTGGTCAAAACTGCTTTTTTGTCTGCCGTCAGTACGTACAAAAAGAGTACATTCCGCTTTGGCGATGATTTTTTTTCCGTCATTATTATGCAGGGTCATCTGCACAGCAAGTTCCCCCGGCTTCAAACCGGATAAGGGCAGATGGAATTTCCCCGGGGCAGTTTCAGAGAGAACTTTTTCCAGAAAGAAATCTTTTCCGGTGATTTTTACAGATAACGATTTCGGTATATTATCCGAGGAGCATCCGGAGATAATCAAATCTCCGGAGGTTCCGAAAAAAGTATGCTGTGACGGATTGGTTACCAGTATCGCCGCTTTGGGATCACCGGCTTCTTCCAGAGTCACATCATCAAAGTAGAGAGTGCCTTTGAAACCCTTGCGGATATAAAGGACGATCACGGTCTGTTCAGCTTTGGGCTTCAGCATGAATTCCAAAGTGCATTTCTGCCATTTGCCCGCCGTGTCGGCTGTCAACGGATAGTAACCGGACATCCATTTGCCGTTGCTGGCAAATTCGATGCAGAATGCTCCGTAATTACGGTTTTTGCCGTCGGATTCCAGTTTTTCCGGTTTTACCCAGACGGTGAGGCGGTAAAGCACTCCCGGTTTGAGTGAAGCAAGCTTCACATTGGTCAGCGGACCGGAAAATTTATTCCTTGTCAGTACCGCTGCACCGGTTCCGTTGCGTCCGCCATTGGCTGAATAACTCCAGCCGGGGATCGCTTTCCAGCGGGCAAAATCTTCCTGCGAATCAAATCCGCTTTGGAAAATGATCTCACCACCTGCCAGCGGCAGCATCATTGCCATTGCCAGCCATGCAAAAAAACTTTTTTTCATGCATTTCCCTTTCTTTTTTGGTTATTGATACATCCGTTTGGTTAACGTTGACGGACTGGTGGATGCCGGAAACTCCTCATAAGTCAGAGTTTCCACATGACCATCCACACAGCCGACCACATCCTGACCGTTTTGTTCAGTAGTACCGCCATGGCGGAAAAGCGGATAACGTTTGTTGGTGTCATCCCGGTAATTGAAGCCCAATTCGCCGGTGTTGTTTTCCGGATGATACCAGTCCCCGCTGATGATCATAAGCGATGCCTGCGGTATCTTATTCTGTTTTCTCCAGGTATAAAAGTAGAAAAGATTCATGCCGATGGAAAACATCGTCGATGTCCTGCCGCCAACTTGCCCCACCGGACAGCGCAGATCTTCTTTCGCATTCTTAAAGTGACCGGTGTATTCAAGCACCTGATACCAGTGGGTGAGCGCAGTCGAACCGATCGTATAATTCGGTTTCTTTCTCGGCAGATAAGCATCGTTGTCGTCGGCATACTGCTGAAAGGCAAGCCCCAGCTGCTTGTGCAAATTGACACAAGATGCTGTCCGTCCTCTTTCTCTTGCGGAATTGAGGGCAGGCAGCAAAATCGCCGCCAGAATCGCTATGATCGCAATGACGACGAGAAGTTCGATCAGGGTGAAGCAGTACTGCTTCACCTGTCCGCGGACAGGTGAATATCCATCTTTGTCGTCATCGGCATGATTACGGTTGAGCTTTGAGGTGGTTACCAGCAGTTCTATTAAAGTAAATGAGTGTGCGGTGGACAAGGAAAACTTTCTTTTCACGGGAAAAGAAGGTTTTCCCTTTCCCCCGCGCCCCCTTTCTCTTTCAAAGAAAAGCGGACTTCTTTTTTTTTTCTCACATGTGGATTTGCATGCAAAAAAATGCCATGATGAGATAACAGTGCTTACTAACAATTCGATCAAAGTGAAACAATACGATTTTCTCATTCTTTCAATCCTCCTTTGTTTATGGTTATTTATCGCTGTATTCTTTGATACGCGAATTTATATAGTTACGGATATCCAGCAGATTTTTCTCACCTTTAGGATAATTATCCATTTTCATCCTTTTGCCGGTGACACTGGAATCCAGAAATCTTTCCACCTCCTCTTTGCCGGTCAGAGTTTCCAGCAGCTTCAATGCCCGCAGATCCTGCAAAGCTTCAAAAAATACTTCGTGACGTATGGAGTCTTCCGGAGTTCCGTCTCTGCCCGGATAGACCAGAAACGGATCGCCCGCCGGATAATTGCCACCCGCATCAGTGGAAAAGAATGGATCCAGCACATCCCGGGAAAGATAACTGTAATAAAAATTGAATCCCCAGTGCAGAAATCCTTTCACATTGTAGCGGTAAAACAGTAAACCCATGACCCGGTTGCGGGCACTTGGCATATTGATGAAACGGTTCGGGAAAATGGTCGGCGGATTACTGCAATAATATATCCAGCCGGGTGTCATTCCGGCAGAAACGAATTCATCCACAGTCCCGATGCTGACCACCGGCTCCTGAATGACCTGCTGACGGTAAAATTCCACCGATGAAAGGGCATCCATAACCGAAAAACCGCTTAAAAGCCGTTGCAAAAATTCCTGACAGTCACGGTAGACCGTAAGCTGTTCCGCTGCCGGTTCATCCGAACAGTGGAAAACAAAAAGTTTCTCCCAGCTGTTTTTCCGCAGGAAAGTGGTGAAAGCAGTCAACAGTTCTGTGAGAAATTTCCGGTATTCCGGAGAATCAGACGGCGTATCCCAGCCGAATATTTTCCGCTCTTTTCCGTCTGTTTCCGCAACCACTTTCGGTGCTGCCGCTGCTCCCCACTGGGTGAATAAGGGCGGGATCTCAAAATATTTTATCCCCAGTTTCTGTGCAAGACGGACAAATTTTTCCACATTGCTGAAATCAAATGAGTAAACACCCTTTTCAAGAGATATTTTCACCAGCTGATTGGTCAATCTTTCTTTCCCCGGTTCAGTATCAAGCGGCGGAGTGAGCAACGGAGTCAAAAGCATGTTCACTCCGTGATCGACCGCATTGGCGATGAATTTTTCCAGTATTTCCCAGTACCGTGGAGAGAATATCTCCGTGTGATAGTGTGATGCCAGACAATCCCCATGCAGCCAGCAGGTGTATTTCATCAACAATTCCGGCAGCTTTGCTCCGATGATTTCCAAAGTGAAACTGCCAGACCACACTCCGGTTTCTCCGGAATAGTCCATTCCGGTCAGTTCCACAGTTATTTCATATCTGCCTGCCGGAAAATCAGTTGGTATATCCACTGTGAACCATGCGGCGCGGTACTGTTTGAGCATCAAAGGCAGATCTTTGCCGCCATTATCCAGCGGGGCAAGATAATCCGGATAAAGTCCCGGAGAAGATGAGATCATATCATCATCAAACATCCTGCCGCAGAAACGCACCGGAACCAATTCGACTTTCCGCACGGAAACCGGCAGTTTTGAATCAACTTTGATCCGGGCTGATCCCCGGTTGTTTTCCGCCAGATATGCCAACTGGAACGAGTAACGTTCCCCTTGCAGGGCAGACGCTTCTGTCAGCATATATTCCGGAACTTCATCCGGAAATATTTTTGCCAGGGATGAGTGAAATTGAGCTTTTATTTCCATCGTGAAAAAATCCTTTTTTTCAGTGTCACCTTGCGACAAACTCTTTTGCCGCAGTTACATAAGCCCGGTAACAATCGACTTCCGGATGTCTTTCCAGTTCTTCGATCATATCGGCAACCGCCCGGGCGTGTTCTTTAAGCGGATGCGTTATGCCGGAAATGTTGAAAAATAAGTTTTTATTATCCATATATTTGTAAAAATTGTCATAACTGATTATCTGATAATCAGTATTATATTTCAAGCCGTGCCTGTGAAATACTTTCTGCATTCCGTAAGTAAAGTAGTCACTTACGGAAAAGATCAGATGATCCGGCATATGATTTTTCAGGAAATACTCTGCACAGTATTCACCACCGGCGACCGTGCCGGTTATTTCCGGCGGTATATCGATGATATGAAAATCATTGCGGTGGAATCCGAGTTCTTCAGCGCATTCCAGCAGGGCGTTCTGTCTGGCAAGAACCATTTCCTGATTTTTTGAAGGAACAAAAAATTTGTTTTTTCTCATCTTTCTGCAGTATTTGAGAGCCGCTGAAAAACCGGGATGAAAATCGTAAATGACCTGATGCCAGGGACCGGAATTGTATTTACAGTCACCGTAGATCACCATCGGTATCCGGCTGGATGACCGGTACACCTCTTTGTTATTGAGGATCACTCCGGCAGGCATAAGAAAAATGTCATACTTTTTTTCCCGGTTGGCAGGTTGTTCCAAGTGCCTGCTGTCTTCCATGAATATGCTGTAATTTATTAATCTTTCATCCAGCAGATCTTTAAGATGTTTCAGGAAAATATTACCGGGATTGAACTGCAATTCATCTTCGGCTTCTTCTTTCAATTCCCACCATAACAATCCGACCCGCAAACGTTTTTCCGGATCACGGTTGTCCTGCACGAAATTGCCGCTTCCCCGTTTCCGGATGATCAATTTGCGCCGTGCCAGACGGTTCAATGCCCGGTCTGCTGTTTTCGGAGAGACGGAATATCTTTTTGCCAGCTCGGCTGCTGACGGCAATCTTACTCCGGCAGCCATTTGGTTGTCTACTATCTCCCGTTCCAGAGCTTCGGCAATGTCTGTTCTGTGGAATTTCATTGATCACCATTGAGTATGAATTATGTGTGGATTTTGACAATAATATACTCCGGCAACGGTAAAAAACAAACAACAGATCATGGGAGTATTGCGGGCAAAAAGGTCATTTGTGTGTAAAAGTTATGACAAAAATAACACGCTGATGACAGCGGATACTGTTACAGTTGTTTCACTGACAATTTATGGGACAACAGGATATTGCCCGGAACCGGAAAAGTACGCAAGCCGGATGGATAAAAAAAGCCGCAGTCCCGGACACTTGTGTGCGCCGCAACTGCGTAACAGATACTCTGATTGATGTTTACAGGAAGTTGGCAACATCATCACAGATGAGATCGCCCTCGTCATCTTTGTATTTTGCCATATCCGTGGGGATCTTTTCAGAACCGTCTTCGCCGAAGACTCCGTCGCTTCCGGCACTGATGATGTCGAAATTGCCTTTGTTGAATTTTCCCGGGTAACGGATATAGATCTTATTCTGCCAGCCGTCGGCGATGTAACCATCTTTATCTGAAACAGAATCGATATTTTCGGCGGAAAGAGCCCCGGAAAAGATTTTGAATGCCTCCTGTTGTTCTTCATCATCCTTGCCGATGACAGAATTGCCGAAATACACTTTCCGGTTTGCACTGTCCAGTTTCACTGCCACATAGCCGTTGTTGGTATTATCTCCGGTGGTACGCAAACCTGAAATCTTTTTGTCAACCAGTTTGGTCAGACCGTTACTCAATCTTTCAATGGTGGCGGCGGTCGCTTTTTCTCTGGAAGAATCTGCCGCCATGGAATATACTCCGATACCGATAAGGGCAAGGATCACGATAATGGCGATAACTCCGAGGATTTCAATCAATGTCATTTTATATTTTTTCATAACAAACCTCCTTGAAAAAGATGCAATGAGGAAATATAATATGTGAAAGGAGAAATTTCAAGGATGGTTTTGCAAGGAAAACGACTTTTAATTACCGGCGGCTCGAAAAGAGTCGGTTTGATGATCGCCGCTCACATGGCAATGGCAGGATGTTCCATATTGCTCCATGCCCGGACTCCGGAAGAGGCTCAATGGGCAGTGGATTCACTTCCCGGCAGAGGGCACCGCAGGATATACGGCGATCTTTCCAGACCGGAAGATGTGGAATATATCTGCCGTCAGGCGGGGGAGTTTGATCTTCTGGTCAACAATGCTGCGATTTTTTACCGTCCGGGGTCGGTGGAAGATATGGAGGCAACAGAACTTTACCGGCAGATAAATTTTCTTGCCCCGAAAAGACTTCTGGAATATTTTTTTGATCAGAAAGATGTTGAAGAGGGTGCCGCAGTCAATATTACCGATGCATTTGCTTTGCTTCCCGGGCAGGGGGCATACTGGCAGAGCAAATGTGATTTGAATGAGTTGACTCGTGAGCTTGCTCCGAAGTGGGCAGAACGCAGATTCCGGATCAATGCTGTTGCTCCCGGACCGATGCTGCCGCCGCCGTGGGCTCCTGATTCGGGGATGGAGAAAATTCTGCGTCAACTTCCATTGGGCAGACGGATCGCCATGGGGGATACTGCGGAAATGGTGAAACTGCTTTTGCAGTCCGATGCCATGACCGGGGTGATAGTTCCTGTCGATGGCGGAATTTCCACCGGTGCCGGAATGCGCCGTTAAAAAATCTTGGTGCGGGACTTGATATTTTGCAGAAGTGTGTTATATTAACAGAGTGTTGGGAGTTATGTCCCTGTAATAAGTTGTCATAAAAAGGAGAAATAAAAATGGCTGCTGTTGTCAATCAGGAAACCTGCGTCGGTTGCGGTGCTTGCGTCGATGCCTGCCCGGTCAGTGCGATCAAAGTCGAAGATAAAGCTGTTATCGCTGAAGGCGATTGCATCGAATGCGGTGCTTGCGTCGGTTCTTGCCCGACCGAAGCCATTTCGCTTTGAGTTTTTTCAGCGAATGGATAAAAAAAAGCCGATTGGAAAAATTTCTTCCGGTCGGCTTTTTTGTATTTTTTGTACCGGGATCCTGCTGATTTTTCTGCCTTTTTATCTGACCCGGGAGTTGTGGTTCGATGAGGTTTTGACTTTGCAGTTCGCTGCATTGCCCTCGATTCAGGAGATTTACCGCAGTTATTTTATTCCCAACAACCAGATCGTCCACACCTGGAGCATCCATTGGATGATGGATCTGGGGATCGATCCGGTGTATATGCGCTTTTTCCCGTTGTTTTGCGGCGGTGTGATGATATATCTTTTATGGCGCAATTTTTCCCGTGAACTTGGCAGAGTTCTGCTGCTTGCGCTTGGGGCTTTTGTACTTTCCCCGCCGTTTCTGCTTTACAGTACTGCATTGCGCGGTTATATGCTGGCGGCACTTTTTGCGGTGTGCGGTTTGTGTGCCGCCCGGAAATTTGCTCTCGGCGGCAGATATTTCAATTTGCTGTGGTGGTTTATTTTCTCATTCCTGTGCGCTGGAGTGATGCCTTCTGCGCTGGCGGGAGTGGCGGCTGGCGGATTGTATGCTGTACCATACTGCGGTAAAAAATTCTGGAAGAATAAAAAAGTTTATCTGCTTGCAGCAGTACCCTTTGCTGCCTTTTTCTGTTTTTATTTTCCCATCCGGGAGGATCTTTTCAAAGCCTTTGAGTTGAAAGAGGGCTGGAGCAATCCGTGGTATGCGCTTGCGGCGGTGGCATTGACAGTTGCAGTTACTTTTGCTGTGCCGCTGTTATCCGGAATATTTTTTCACCGTCCGGTGTGGCGTAATTTTCCCCGTACATTGATCTGGTTGCTGCCGCTTGGCGGGCTTCTGCTGCCGGTTGCACCTTTCCCGCGGGTGTGGTTTGTTCTTTTGCCGTTTATGGCGTTGCTGACGGCAGGATTTATGCGCCGGATGCCGGAAAAATATTGGAATGCTGCCGCATTGTGTATAATATTATGGGGCGGTGCAACACTTCTGTATCCGGTGAGAAAAATGCTTTCTCCGGCGGTATCTCTTGCCGGACAGGATGATTTTTATGCCCCCCGTTTTGCCGGAAGCACTTTTGTTCCATCGGATACGGCGAAATTTCTGCATGGTTGTCAATTGCCGGTTTTTGTTTCGTTTGACGCCGATCCTTATGCGGTTTTGTTTTACCGTGGTGATATTATTATGGATGTGCCGCCCGGGAAACGGAGAACTCTGCCGGAAAATTCAATAGTGGTGCTTGATGTAAAAGAACTTCCGGCTGATTTTGAAAAACGCTTCAATGGTTTTCTGTCGGAGCTTTACCGCAATGATTTGCATGTGATTTATCAATTCAGGAGTATGCCATGAAAAAATTTTGTTTTCTTCCGCTTCTCATGTTCTGCGCCGGTTGTCTGATCACCGCTTCTGATCCGGAAGCGGAAAAAGCCGCAGAAGTTTATCGTGAACTTCATTCCGCTCTGCCGGAAAAACCGGTTTCTCCGGAAGCTGCGTTGAAAATGGTTTCCGGGGAAAAAGCTCCGGAAGTGCGTCTGGCTTTTGCCCGTCTGGCGATCGGGAAAAAAGAGCCGTCTTCTCCGGAATGGCGGGTTCAGTGTGAGAAAGCCCGGGTGGAACTGAATGTCCTGCTCGGATTTCTGCCGGCAGATATGATCAGTTATGATACAGCCGGAGCATTGGATGTGCCGCCGGAAATTTCCCATGTCGAAGCGGCGGAAAAGGCGGCATTGATCATTGACAACGGTTGTTCTGAACCGCTGCAAATATTGAAAGATGTCCGGTTTGCCCATGCTGATGCGGTAAAAGCGATGAATGATCTGGCGGTATCTGACACTTTGGAAAACAACCTGGCGTATGTCACTGCCTGTATCCGTCTGGCATCTGTTATCGGCGTCGAACCGGACAAACTGGATAAGCTTGAGGAGTATGAGAAGCGGTTCAATGCAGCTTCTTCGCGGTGGAAAAAGAGCCGTGAAAGTGAAGAATAGTGGTGTTTTGGCTAAAAAAAAGCGGATTTTTTCAATAAGTAGTTTGCTTTTTTGCAAATAGGTGGTATGTTAATACAATGCTGTAAGGCAACATTTACACTAAAGAGGTTTTACAATGGGTAACTTGAAGAAAAAACGGCGTAAGAAGATCGCCAAACACAAACGCAAGAAGCAGCTCAAACTGCTCCGGCACAAAAACAAGTAATTTTCCTTCGTTCCGCCCGGAAATTTTCCGGCGCGGCGGGGGTGCCGCCGCTTGAGTTTTGTGCGACAGATCCATTCTTATGGCTCGGACATAAAAGTGTCAGTTGTGGTGGTATACTGTTGCGACGTCCGTTTCCGGCATAATGCAGGGAGCGGGCGTTTGTGTTGTAAGCGGGCGTTTAATTAAAAGTTTATATAAAGATGAGGTTTGAGAATTGATTGGTAAGAATCTGCCGAATATCCTGACTGTCAGCAGGATATTTGCCGTGTTGATCTTTGTGGTCATTGCATCTGTTGCTCATATTGATGTGATCAGTGATGAAAGTTGGATCCGTGCGTTGCGTATCAGTGCTGTTGTGCTGGCTATGCTGGCGGGACTGACTGATTTGCTTGATGGTTATCTGGCGCGGCGTTATCACTGTGTCAGTGATTTCGGAGCATTGATGGATCCGCTGGCTGATAAGATCTTTGTTACCGGCACCATGCTTATGGCAGTGGAATACCTGATCATTCCGGCATGGATTGCCATAGCGGTACTTTTCCGTGAATTCATGGTTACCGGTCTGCGTACTCTTGCCGCAAAAAAACAGGTGGTTATTTCCGCTGACCGCTGGGGCAAACTCAAAACCGCATTGCAGATGACCATGCTCGGACTTGCCGGTATTGCCTGGTCGATTGACGGCGGAGCGGCTTATCTGCGCAATGCCTCCGTGTGCAATATCCGGTTGTGGTATGTCTGGCTTGCCTTTATGATCGGCATTGTTTTGGTAACGATCTTTTCCGGATTGGGATATTTCATCCGCTACCGCAAGCTGTTTATGAACAGTGACGATTGAAAGTGCCGGAAAGTGCGTTTTGTCAGGGATGAAACAAAACAAGTGCTTTCACAATCATTTCGATATATCCTGAAATAATACCGGTTGATAGAATATCGGTTAAATTCAGGATTTTTTTTATCCTCATACTTGACAAAACCGTAAAACGAGTGTATTTTTTATCTGTTTGAGAATTATGTAGTTACGTGTCAACTTAGCTGGCTATGTAGGACGATGATATGCAGGCACATGAACTTTTTCTGGAATTGAAACAGAAGATCCGCCGTGGGGAGATCAGTGGAAAACTTCCCTCGATAGCGGAATTGACTGCTTCTTATCATATCAGCCACAATACTGTAAAAAAGGCTCTGGATATGCTGAAAATGCAGCAGCTGGTCTACGGTGTGCATGGCAAAGGGGTCTATGTCCGCAACTTTGTCCGGCAGAAAAAGAATCCGGACAAAGTGCTGATCTATTGTTCGCTTTTCAGTCTGAAAAATGCGTTTTATCTGCGGATGCTCAATATGCTCCGTCAGAAAGCGGCTTCAGAAAGCTTCTCCATTGATCTGTTGACAGATCTGCAGAATATCGATCCTTCCAGTTACCGGCTTGCGTTGGTGGTCAGAGGATGGCATGAGGAGGAGAACCGAATCATGTTTTCCCGCTTTGCTCCGGTAAAGGTGTACGGAATAAATTTAGAGAATATGCTTCCCCCGGGACATACTGTCAGCGGTTGCCGCAATGACAATTTCTCCGGCGGTTACATGGCAATTGAGCATCTCTACTGCCACGGTCACCGCAATATCGGAATATTCGCTATCGACCTTGCCCCGGCTGAAAATATTTTCCACCACCGGCTGGGGGGTGTGGAGAAATTCGCCGTTGAACATCCGGAGATCAAATTGCATATATGGGATGTCCCTTATTGCAGCCCGAATTGCGGTGATTTTATTTCACGGCAGTTATCGGAACATCCGGAAATCACCGGAATTTTTGCATTTACCGATGGTATTGCCATGCGGGTGATCAATTGTTTGAGAGAGCATAAAAGAAGTGTTCCGGATGATGTATCTGTTATAGGTTACGACAATGCGGTCTTTTCCGATCTGCTGGTTCCGGCTCTGACCACCATAGAGGAAGATGCCGAAGCAATGGCAGAAGCGGTGTGTCAAATCGTTCTTGACCATTTTTCCGGCAAGGAGTTGACCGGGGATATCATAATAAAACCTGAACTTGTTGAACGGGCTTCCGTTAAAACCATATAAACATCATAACCACAAAAGAAAGGACATCAAACATGTTGAACAGAAAACCATCCGTCCGGAGTGGAAATTTCACTCTCATCGAATTGCTCGTTGTCATCGCTATCATCGCCATTCTGGCGGCGATACTGCTGCCGGCACTCAACAGCGCAAGAGAGCGCGGACGCACCGCCAGCTGTGTTTCAAACCTCAAGCAGATCGGTAACGCCCAGGTCATGTACATGAATGACAATCAGGATTATCTGGTACCCCACTTCCCGGGAACGGCGATGCTGGGAAGCGGTTATCCCGCCGGTGCTGACACTTGGGTCATTGCACTGAATCCCTATGTCCAGATGGTGACATATCACAGCACCAGCGATATTGAATTGACCGGTGTCGCCGGTTGCCCAAGCGATGCAAACTTCAAATGCACCTACAATTATGTCGGCAAAAATCATCCCCGTGATGATGTGTCTTATGCCTATAACTACATGATTTCCAGCAAAAAAATCAATGCAATCAAATCGGCAAACAAAAAGCTGATGTTCGTTGATTCCCGGCATCAGCGTGCTGTTTCCGGAGTCAAAAACGCTTGTGATTCCCACATCACCGGCAGCAACAGCATCGACAATGTTGACAAACGCCATGCCAATGGGGCAAATGTGCTTTTCATCGGCGGTCATGTGGCGCATCAGGGCGACAAAGAGATGGATAACTTCTTTGCCGGCACCTGGCCGAATCTGCCGTTGTACCATCCGGATTATGAATAAGCAGAGAGCCATTCCGGTTGTGTAACAGAAAATGAGCAGAATGAAAATAATTTTAATTTTGGCGACCTTTGCTGCGGTATGCCATTTGTATGGTTTGACCGTGGCAGAGGCAGAGAAATTTACAGCTTCCAAAGAGGTGTCTTCTTCAAAAGTGGTAACCTTTGACGGAAAAGAATTCAGTCGGACCAAATGGAAAACCGGATTTTCCGTTGTCAAAGAGGGGATCAACTGGACAAGGTGTCTGAAAATCACCAAAAAAGACGGCAGCCGTCTGGGGCCGATGGGACTTGTAATGGTCAAAACTGCCAAGCCGGGTATGCGTTACCGCTTGAGTGCCTATATGCGGGCAGAACTTCCTGAAGGAGTGAAACTGAAACCGGGAAGCAAGGTTCATATCCTCGGGGTCGATCATTCGTGGAATGGCAAATGGCTCGGCGGTTCCTATGATCATGTTCCTTTTCCCGGTAAAGAGTGGCAGAAATATGACATCATAGAATTCTCACCGAAACAGCACCCGTCAAATCTGCTCATTATCGCATATTTGCACACCGATTATCCGGCAACGGTCTGGATCGATGATATCCGGCTGGAAACTTTGGAACCTGAACCGGTTGCAGTATTGCTCAAACCTCACAATCTGGCATTCCGCAAAGGGGAAAAGATCTGTTTTGAGCTGACCAGCGGCGGTACGCTTCCTGCGGGAAGCAAAGTATTGATCAATTTCGGAGATCGTAAACAGATTGCGGAATTTGACCAAAAAGGCAGATTGACAACTGTTTTCAATGAAAATTTTGCAGCTGGTACATATTTATTCAAGCTGACTGTACTGGATGAGAAAAATAAACTGAAACTGAAAGAATTCAAATGGAATATCCGGATCACTGATGAGACTACCCCGCCTGCCAATGCAGCGGTGCTTGACCGGTACGGCAGATTGATCGTTGACGGTAAGCCGTTTATGCCGGTAGGATTTTTTGGCGGCTCATTCAATGAAAAACTGGCTGAAGAATTCAGTGCCAACGGAATCAACACTCTGCTTTATTACGGGTTGATCGGCAATCGTAATCTCTCTGACCGTGCAAGAAAAGCTGATATCAATAAATTGATGAAACTTGCTGACAGATATGGTATCAAAATCATTCCGTGCCTGATGCAGCAAACTGCAGCTCACTCCCAGAGAGTTGATTCATTCAACGGCAGAAAAGGTATTGATGCCGCTACCCGTGAATTGGTCGACTTCATCAAACCGTATCCGGCTCTGCTGGCATGGTATATCGCTGATGAAACGCCAGTGAATGATTTGCACAAGGTCATCCGTATCCGGGAAAATGTCAGTGCGGCAGACATCTGGCATCCGACTTATGCCATTACCTGCCGTCCGGAAGATTTCCCGCTTTTCGGCATTGCCGGAGATATTGTAGGTGTTGATCCTTATCCGGTTTCCGCCGATGCAGCCGGCTGTGCTGTGGATATCAGCCGCTGTGCATCATGGGTCATTGCCGCCGGCAGAAACGGTCAAACAGTATGGATGATTCCCCAATTGACCAATCTTGGCAACATCCGTTTTGCCGGAAAGCCCGAAGAATTCCGCACCAAATCCCGCGGTCCATCAGCAGATGAATTTGTTGCCATGCCGCTGCTCGGTGCGATCTACGGAGCAAAAGGCTTTATTTCTTACGCCTATTTTGATATGGAACGTTCCGAAAAGATCCAGCCGGGCTACATGGCGGCGAATATGCCGGGATATTTTGCGGCAGTTAAAATACTCCGTAAAGCTGAACCGTATATCATGGGGATCGGATCCCGTCCGGTAAAGGTGATATCATGTACATCCCAAAAAGATTTCCATGCGGGGATTCTCCGTGCGGAAAACGGCAGAGAGTGCGTGATCGTCTGCAATTCCGGTGTTGGTGATATGACAGCGGTTTTCCGGGTGGATGGCTATAAAGGGAAATTCAAGTCCGAATTCGGCAGAATACGGGAGGTCGCACCGGGGAAATTCGAGTTTACAGCCAAAGGTGTTCAGGCGGATGTCCTTTTTCCTGCAGAGTGAAAAATCTGAATAAATTGCAGTTGTAAATATCGAACTGTACTTGACTTTTTCTATAAGTTGAGTTACAGTAACAAAGATGCATGTTTTTGCATCGCTTCCTGCTGATCCGGTATATTGTGATCATGCCGGAAGCCGGAGGATTTTTTCAATACAAATATTTGCAACTGTAAACTCAAAAGAGAAAGGGAAAAATATGCAGAAAGCAATCAACTCCGTACGGAGTGTAAAGTGTACACACTTTACACTGATAGAACTCCTCGTGGTCATCGCTATCATCGCCATTCTGGCGGCGATACTGCTGCCGGCACTCAACAGCGCAAGAGAGCGCGGACGCACTGCCAGCTGCATCAACAACCTCAAACAGATGGGAACTGCGCTTAATATGTATGTCGGCGACAATGATGACTGGTTTATGCCGGAATACGGTGCTATCATTTTTAATGGTGAAGCAATCAACGGAACAAACAAATATCCTTTCTGGATGCACTTCCTGCACCAGTACACTCCGCTGATCGATACCAGTCATCCGACACAGCCGGCAGCTGTTATCGGACCGGTCGGGCTGTGTCCCAGCGACGCTTTGGGTAATTACGGCTATAATGTCAAAGGCAATGGTCAAAACGGCAGAGACAATCCATCTTACGGAGTAAACTACAGAGTGACCCGCACCGGTTCTGTGACCGGATATTCTTCAAAGATGAATCAGGTCAAATCTCCCGGGAAGACTATTTTTGTCAGCGACTCTCTGCACCGCTATGACGATATTGCCAAACCCCATGATGATGCTTCCTGCCTGCTGGTCGTGCCCACTTCAGATATCGCATTGCGGCACAATAATAATGCCAACATTCTGTGGGTCGGCGGTCATGTTTCTACGATTACTGAACAGGAGCGCAAAGGTTTTACATCCAGCAGTGTTTATGTCAGTCCGCTTGCTGAATAACAGTTGTAAATAAAGGACTTTATTATATTATGAACAAAATCACCCGCATTTTCTGTGTTCTGCTGGCGGCGGTTTTTACGCTGAATCTGGCGGCACTTGAAATTCCCGCATTGAGTTATCTTTTGAGTTTGAAAATATATTTTCTGCCCAAAGAATTGAATAAAGAGGTGAAATTCACCTTTTTCAAACGGGATAACAACGGTCGTGCCGGAGCTGACGCACTGGCATTCACTGTTTACTCTCCCAGTGAAAAAGCGGTTTTCGAGTACACTATTCCCGATGACGGTGAAGTCGGTCACCAGTGGAAATTCGGTCCCAAACAGCCGGTGGAAGTCAAATTCACTCCGACTGAAAAAGGTGTCTACACGCTCGAATTCAAAATGGATTGTGACGCATATTTGATGTTTGACAACAATGAAGTGGTCAATACTTATGTGGCAATGCACAATACCCGCTTCCGTACCGGGTCAAAGACCCCCGCCCACCTTTTCTTTTACATGCCGGTCAACAAGGTCGGTGAAAGCGGTATTGTGGATATTTCCAGCAGCTACATGCACTACAATCAGATCTCCAATATGACCATTACCGATGGCAAAACGGTTTTCTACGACAAATTCACTGCCGCTCCGGCTGCGAATAAAACAACCATTTTCGCTCATCACTTTTTTGTCAAGCGGCGTGATCCGCAGGCTCTTTATGAATTGAAAGCCGATGAATTCGGTGTTATCAGTTTTGTCGGCAGACTTTATCCGCCATTTACTTTCTTTTTCAGCAAAGAGGGGGCTGAAGCATTCAAACCCTACTTTTTCAAAACAGCCATTGCTCCCAACAGCGTGACTTTGAGTGCCGCCGATGCTGCCAAACCCTTTGCACTGGGTGCCGGAGAAAGCTACAGCATAAGCTATCAGCCGGCAAAAGGTGGAAATTATGAATTCACTGCGGATATTTACGGCAAAAAATACACCTTCAAAAACGGTAATGCACCGGTGATCATCGATGTTCCGGCAAATGATTGTTTCCCGCAGATTTCCACAGAGAGCAAACTGGATGGCAAATTTGTCATCTCCAGAGTGGTGGCTGATCAGCCGACCATCGAATTGCCCGAAGCCGCGGCGGTGGTCAAACCGGTCAATGGAAAATTCTCTTTGCGTGCGCTTCAGGTCAAAGGTGCGAAAAAATATACTTTCAATCTGACCCATGAAAGCGGCAAGACCATGCAGTTTACCTCACCATCTGCGGAAGTCACCAAATCCTTTTACGATTTTGCCCCCGGTGTCTGGCTGGTCAGCTGTACTCCGGATAACGGCAAGGCTGGAAAAGTCAGCAGTTTTGCCATTCCCAAAGTCCGGAAAACCTCTCCGGCTTATGTCCACGGATTTCTGCCTTACAGCGACAGCAAAGTCACCTCTTTCAAAGAAATTTCCTGCAAACCGATGATGGAACCTGATCAGCTCGATCTGGAAAAAAGTTCATTCACTGTCAACGGCAAAAAGTACCGGATCGAACTTACCGGCAAAGACCGTGTCGGTATTCCGGCGGATAAAATCAAACTTGCCGACGGCAAAATCGATGTCGCCGCTGATATTTACGATATTTACGGCAATTATTCCCATTATGAATGGTGCTTCATGCTCAATGTGGATATTCACAAAACCATCACCTTTGATAAGCGCGGTTATATGATTTTCAACGGCAGAAAGTTCCTGCCGCTGATCTGTTATCCTCCCAAACCGGGAACCTCCGGCGATACCGGATTCAATACCGTGCTGCCCAATACGCTTACCACCTTGCCGGCATTGGATGTCTATATGAGAAATAATGTGAAAAGTCTGGATTCCGGCTGTGTCTACCGCGGATTCTATACTGCCAAAGATTCCACCCCGCTTCTGGATGTGGAACGCTATCTCAAAGGACCCGGCGGAGCGCACCCCGCCCGTATCGGCGCATGGATGGATGAATCCGATGCTCACGTTTCCGATGCCTATGCAAAGAAAACCCTCGAAGGTTATCAGAAATTCACCACCAATTGCGGTGTGGCAGGTGTCTGTACCACCGGACGCAACCGCTATGCGGATATGGCGAAAATGGGTGATTATCTGATGATCGACATCTATCCGCGTGAGAATGTTTTGAGCGTGGATTACTATTTCAAAAAAGCATTGAAAGATGCCGCCGGTAAGCCGGTCTGGCAGCTCAATCAGGGATTTGACTACGATTACAGCAACCGCAATGTGGCGACGATGATCCCCAATCCGGCGATGTTGAAATATGCTCACTGGGCATCATTCAAACACGGTTTGCAGGGCGTCGGACTTTACATGTGCGGCGAAACCAAATACAGCAACTTCCCGCCGTTGTGGGAGTATGTCAAGGGCATGTACCGTCAGGCGGCGGCATTGAGCTTCATGCTGGTCGAAGAACCGGTGAAAGAGAAGATCCTTACCGCTCCGGCTCCGCTTACCAGCCGGGTGGTTCGTTATGGCGACAGATATTATCTGATCGTACAGAACAGTTCCTGGGATGCTTTCCCCGCAGCATTGAATATCAAAGGCAGCTTTGCTCCGCAGGTGCGGGTGCTTTTTGAAGACCGTGTTGTCGAATTGAAAGACGGCAGATTCAATGATGTTTTCCAGCCCATTGAGAGCCGCGTGTATGAGTTGACGGTGAAATAATGAGATTGCAATGCATAAAAGTTCCCGGCATCTGGTATTTGCGTACCACGTTTACTGCCGGTGAAAACGGGGTTCCGGCGGTGAAAATTTCCGCCGATCCCCACGATTACCAGAAAAGTTTCTGTATGTCGCTGCGTAAAAGCGGCGATGGAAAGCATAAGTATGACGGTGACTGGCTGCTGGGCAACAGTTATGTGAAATTCCGGGTTTTTCTGGATGGCAGATTCATCGGTTGCGGACCTTTCCGCTCTGTGATCGACGGCAACCGCATGGAGCATACTTTCAGTTTTGACGGGATCGCTCCGGGGGAACACACTCTTGCAATAATTTCCCGCTGTGACGGCGGAGGATTGTCCGTTGAAGCGGTCAATGGTACACTCGGGAAGTGGAAAGTTTTTGATGCCAATGGTATTCACGCTCCGATCTGCTGGGAATTTCCGGCGGTGTACGGTCACTTCAAGGGTGATGCCGGACCGGGAGAGTATTTTGAAAACTTTCGCGGTGATCTGCTGCCGGAAAAGTGGATGAATAAGGATTTTGACGATTCAAAATGGCTGGATGCTGAATTTCATACTGTAGATAAAGGTGTGGAAAAAGCTCCGTTTGATTTTGAGTATGAAAAAATTTCCCCGCAGGAAATCCGCAAATGTGCCGATGGCAGATATATTATTGATTTCGGCAAAGAGCGCATTGCAGCTTTGCAGTTGACCGGAACTGTTGACGGTGGCAACGTGGAAGTGCGTATGGCAGAGGAGCTTTGCGATCATGAAAGAATTCTCTATCAGATGCGCAATGTCTGTTATCAGGAAATATGGAAGTTCGCTCCCGGCAGACAGACTCTTTCACATTTCGGTTTGCGGGCATTCCGTTACGTTGAATTGGTCAATTACAATTGCGAATTGCTGCCGGAAAATATTGCAATGCAGGTTGTCCGTGCGCCGTATGTTCCGGCTGCGGAATTGACCACTGATAATGAGAATGTTGCAAAAGTGTGGCAGTTGTGTGAAGATACCATAAAGAATATCACCTGTGACACCTTTGTCGATTGTTTCACCAGAGAACGCATCGCTTATGAAGCCGATGCTTTGCTGACCATCGGCAGTTTTTTCACGTTCAACCAATTTTCCGCTGTGGCCCGGCGGCATGTGGCTTATCAGCTCAAGCATCCGACCTGGCCCAATGAGTGGTCGCAGATAATTCCGCTGGTGTTCTATGAATATTACATGGAAACCGGGGATAAGACAGTCGTGGAGGAAAACTTTGATGAATTGCTGGAATACAGCAGTTACCGGCATCTGATCAAAGATGGAATGATCGAACTTTTCCCGCTGGAAGTGCTGGTTGACTGGCCCAGAAAATACCGTGACCGTTATGATACCGGCGACTGGCGTTTTATGACTGTGCCGAATATGCTGGCGTGCAAGGTGCTGGGCGTGTTGTCTTTCCTCGCCGGTGAAATCGGCAGAAGTGAACTTGCCGCTGAATTATTCAAAGAGCATGAGGCGATGAAAAACGCCATCAATGAGCGTTGCTTTGATGAAAAAAGCGGACTTTATGTTGACCGTGTCAATTCGGAAAAAAGTTCCATGTACGCCAATATGTGGGCGTTGTATGCGGATATAGCTCCGGAATCCAGACAGAAAAAAGTGGCTGATTTTGTAGCGGCATGCGGAATGGATTGCAGTTTGTATTCCGGATATTACTATCTGGATGTGCTTTTCCGTTACGGACACAGCAAAGAGGCATTTGAGTACATTGCCAAATCTGACTCAAAATGGCAGGAAATGCTTTCTGCCGGGTGTACTGTAACATCAGAATACTGGATCGGTGATGTGCCGGCAATGAGTATGGCGCATCCGTGGGGCAGTTATCCGGCTCACTTTATTGCCAGATATGTATTCGGTATGCGTCCGACGGCACCGGGATGGAAAAGTTATGAAATCAAGCCGGATGAATCACTCGGATTTTCCGGCAGATTGCAGATGATCCGTAACGGTCAGAAGTTGACCGCTGTTCTGTAACAGTGCTTTTGAATGGGCTGTCGCGCAGGTGACAGCCTTTTTTTACGGATGTTTACGGATGTTTACGGATGCGGCATGCAGACCGGGCGGGTGGAGATAGGTGTTATGAGAGGTTTTGAGAGATTTTGAGAGGTTATGAGATGTTTTGAGAAAGCACAATATCTCACAATCTCCCACAATTTCCCACAATTTCCCATGAAAACACAGCCCGCATGCCACAGGCATAACGCCCAATCAACCAACACCACAGACTGCATGCCACGGGTGGCACACGGCATATTTTGCTCCGTAACCATCCGTTCTGCCGCTTATTCCGCCCGTCCGTCTCCGCCGTGACAAGGGAGGGCGGCACTGCGCCAAACGCTGCAAAAAAAGGGCTGCAGCTTTTGCCGCAACCCCTTGGATAGTTAATACCAAATTATTTTTTCTCTGCCAGTTTTTCCCAGTTGGCAAGCAGAACTTCTGCGGTATTGGTTCCGTAACCGCTGCTGCGGGGAGTATCTTCGTAGCCGCCTCTGCCGTAGTTCCAGCTGTTGGGGATGTAACCGCCGCCGAATCCTTTGCCGCCGTTGTAGTTGCCGTGTGAAGTGACCAGACAGTTGCGTCCGCGGAAAATTCCTTTGCGCAGAGCCAGACCGATTTCCACAAACGGTTCAGAAGGCAGTGAAGCGATCACTGCTGAATTGCCGAATTTGATGCAGCTCAACAGAAATTCCGGTTTATCTGTTCTTTGTGCCAGCTTCAGCAGGGCGTTGGCAAAATATTTGAGGGCAAAGGGGGCTCCTTTGGCGAGATCTTCACTGGTCAGATCTTTGACCGAGTCGGGGTTGTCCACGTCGATATCCGGATATTTTGCCATCACCGCTTCCGCTTCGGCGATCTCTGCCGGATCGATCACCCGGAGTTTTGCTTTGACCTTGCGGCTGTGGTAAGTCAGACCTTTTCCATCGACCGGAGTCAATTTATCCCAGACTTTGCGGATGCTTTCCGCATAACCGAGACCGATGCGTTCCGGTTCGGCGTAGGTGGTCTGATTCATATTTGTACTGACATCGAAGTGGTTGATGTTGCCGGATGCACCGATAAGCGGCAGAACCATTGCCCCGGGAGCCATTTCCGCTTCCAGACTCCGGCGCATGAATCCGGGCCAATCCGCCGAAACACCGCAGCCGCCGATGGTATCGGTATGGTTGACGATACTGGTGATAAGCAGTGACAAGCCGGCATCGGTTCTGATCGCCAGCATCGGGATTTCCGGATCGATCTCGCCTTCCGGGCGGAGGATTTCCGGATTGAGTTTGCCGGGATTGGTAACAACAGAACCGTTTTTCATCCAGTAACGGCGGTTGAAAAGGAAACGGTGATCCTGCGCCATACCTTCAAGCAATTCGCCCGGCTGCAACTCTTCTGCGGCATCTTCGAGAGCTTCGACTGCTTTGGCAGCGGCGAATTTTATATATGCATCGCTGTTCGGATCGCCGTTGATATTCGGTGCAGTATGGGTATGTGTGGCACAGACCAGAATGTTTTTCATGGAAAGGTTTTTGAACTTCGCCTTTTTGACCTCTTTTTCGATCGCTTTGTAAAGCTTGAGAGTGATGCAGAGCAGATCAAACTGGATGATTGCCGCATATTCGCCGCCGCTTTTCAAAACAACTGCACGGACTTCCAGATCGTCAAGGATCGTTTCCCACATGCGTTTGTTGAAGTAACCTGCCAGACCGATGGGAACTTCCGGATTGGTACATGCTCTGCCGAGACCGAATTTGATTTTCATTTTTTTATCCTTTTTTTATGACCATACGAATATCACGGGAATATCCGTATATTTTTTCATATATGATATAACATATCACATGACTTGTGATTTGTCAAAACGTATTACAGATTATTTGCATCATCACCGGCAGGATTTTCCGGATTCCATAAAAAGACACAGCGGGAAAGTCCTTCCCCGCTGTGTGCTGTGAACTTTTTTTCAAGCCGGAAGTTGATTACTCTTTGTCTTCACCGGCTTCCGCCTGATATTTGGCGATGATCTCATTTGCCACGTTGCCCGGCACCTGCTCGTAACGCTCAAAATTCATTTCAAATGAACCGCGTCCCTGGGTCATACTGCGCAATTCAGTGGCATAACGGAACATTTCCGCCATCGGTACTTCAGCGTGGACGATCTGCAAACCTTCATCTGCCGACATACCCAGCACTCTGCCCCGTTTGTGGTTGAGGTCGCCGGTAATATCGCCCATGTAGCTGTCAGGAATGCTGATGTCAACTTTCATGATCGGTTCGAGCAATACCGGTTTGGCATTGGCGATAGCCTCTTTGAAAGCAGCTCTGGCAGCGATTTTGAATGCCATTTCGTTGGAATCCACCGGGTGATATTTTCCATCGTAAACGGAAATTTTGATCCGTTCCATCCGGCAGCCGACCAATGGCCCGGTGGTCATAACTTCTTGCACACCCTTTTCGATAGCGGGGATGAAGTTTTTGGGGACAGTGCCGCCGACCACATCGTTGGTAAATTCATAACCGGCATCGTTGTAAGCTATGCGCAGATAGACTTCTGCAAACTGTCCGGCACCGCCGGTCTGCTTTTTGTGACGGTAGTGACCTTCGCCGCTGGAAGTGATGGTTTCACGGTACGGCACTTTGGGGGTGGAAAGAATTGCTTCGACTTTGAATTGCTCTTTCAAGCGCCCGGCAACGATTGCCAGATGCTGGTCGCCCATACCGGAAAGGAGAAATTCATGGGTTTCATCATTGCGGGAAAGCCGGACAGTCGGATCACATTCGGCGATCTTCTGCAAACCGGCGGCGATCTTCTCATCCTCACCGTTTTTGGCGGCAGTAACTGCATAAGACATGGTCGCTCCGGGGAATACGATGCCCGGCAGGGATTTGCAGTTGGAATTTGCCGCAACCGTATCGCCGATTTTGGTGTTTTTGAGTTTTGCCACGGCGAAAATAGTTCCGGGGCCGGCTTCTGTGATGGGGGTCTGGCTCTTGCCGTTCATCATCAGCAGCTGACCGAAACGCTCCTTGTGCTGTTCAGTAATATTGTAAACGTCACTGTCGGCTTTGAATGTACCGGTGACAGTACGGATAAAGGCAAGCTGACCGCTGAATGTGTCGTTGACACTCTTGAATACCACACCGTAGGCATCGCCGGATTCAACGATCTCTTCCGGACCACCCGGCAACGGAACATATTCCAGCGGTGTCGGGAAAAAGTCCACGATGGTATCGAGCAACTCTTTCAGACCGATCTCTTTGACTGCACTGGCGGCGAAAACCGGGATCGTATTTCCGGAACGGATACTGGCGCGCAGACCTTTGCGGATCTCCTCATCGGTCAATTCCCCGCCTTCGAGGAAGCGTTCCATAAGTTCTTCATCAGTTTCGGCGATGGCATCCATCCACAATGCACGGCATTCAGCCACATCGTCGGCGATCTCGGCGGGAATATCTTTATCAAAAAGGACGTTGACCACTCTGGAAAATTCGGCACATTTGCCCACCGGCCAGAAGAGGGGGATGATCACATTTCTGCCGTGATTTTTCCGCATTATTTCCAGCGTGGCTTTGAAATCGGCACGATCTTTATCCAGCCGGTTGACCAGACCGAAACGGGGGATCTTACGGGCTTTGGCGATCTTCCAGGCGCGGGCAGTACCGATCTGGGGACCGTCGATGGCATCGATGACCACCAGTGCGGCATCGGACGCACGGATGGCTCCGACGACCTGACCGACAAATTCGCCGTATCCTGGGGTATCTGTGAAGAAAAGTTTGGTGTCACGCCATGAACAATTCAGCAGTGAAGCGTAAATACTGGATTGTTTGGTTTGCTCCTCAACCATGAAGTCACTTATTGTATTGCGGTTTTCCACCGTTCCGGCACGCTGAATAGCTCCGGTCAATCGGAGAATTTGTTCGCAGAGGATGGTTTTTCCGCTGCCGGAGTGGCCGGCAACAACGAAGTTTCGGGTGTGAGCAGCATCAGACATCTAAATCTCTCCTTTCATGTTTGAGACAGTCGATTCGATACAAAAATACCGATTACAGTGTTACAATAGCAGTTCGCAGAATTGTTGTCAAGTGTTTTTTTTGAAAAATAACATTTTTTATGTAATTTTTTTCAATACAGCTATGAAGCTTACTTTACAAAGTTACTTTCCGGTTTTCATTCCTGCAGTCTTTGGAAAGGCTTTGGCAGAAATGGTATCTTTTTAGAAATGGTTTGCAAAAGTATACCAAAATCCGGATTCAAATTATCCTTTTCTGCTGAAAGGCTCTTGCAAATTCAAATGGTACCATGTATAATAATACCATTGAAAAAAGTGATACCGGGGATGTGATATAAGAATATGCAGTACACTGATATAAAATTGGAACGCTCCAGCTCCACGCCGCTTTTTATCCAGCTTGCCGGGGAACTGAAAAAAGTAATCACCCGGACTGCACCGGATTGCGGAGCCAAACTTTTGTCTGAACGCAAATTGGCAGAATTGCTCAGCGTCAGCCGTCTGACAGTCCGCAAAGCGTACAATAAATTGGCAGAAGATGGTTTGCTGGAACACAAAGCCGCCAGAATACGCCGGATCTCTCCTGCCGGACGGCGCAAACATCTTATATCCCCGCCATGTATCGGAATACTTTTGCCTTATGATTTTTCCAAAATGATAGAATTCAATCACCAGATACCGCTGCAATATTTCAAAGGGATCGCAGACCGGGCATCTGAAAATAAAATAGCCATTCTTACGCTGCAGCTGCCGGATGCCAATTCTCCGGCAGAAAAAATGGCATCTTTTATCAGTGATGCTGCCAATTGTCTTTCCGGCATCATCCACTTCGGTGACCGGCGGATGTATCCGGATTCCCCGCTGCAGAAAATGATGCGCTGCAAACAAATACCCCAGGTGATAATTTCCGCAGATACTGCTTATCCGCATATAGTGCAAATCCTGCCTGATATTACCACCGGAGCGGAAGAGACTGCCAAAGCTGTATCTGCTCTGGGAATAAAACAGGCAGGGATCGTCTCATTTTACAACAGATGGTATCCGCAAGTGCCCAGACCGTATTTTGTGGATATGAGTGTCACCCGGGCAAAAATTTTTCGTGACACGTTTGAAAAATATGGAATCTGCTGTGATGAAAAATTCTGTTTTTTCAACTGTGCTTCTTATCCTGATGTGTTGAAAAATCTGCTTCTGGCACGGGATGCCGGAGAACTGCCGGAACTTTTCTGGTGTCAGAATGATGAGATAGCTTTATGGTTCATCCGGGCATGCCGGGAAATCGGTTTATCCGTACCGGAAGATGTTTCGGTAATCGGCTTTGACGGCATTGAATTGCCGGAATTTTCCGGTTTGGCAACCGTAAAAATGCCTTTTTATGAAATCGGTGCCAAAGCGGTGGAGGTGTTGCAGAATGTGATTAACAGTGGAGATTTTTCGCCCCGGCAGGTGTTGGTAGATACCAGATTTGTCCCCGGTGCGACTTTGCGGGCAAAAGGCGGTTGAAATCCCGTTTTTTGAAATGGAGTACAATGAATGTGTGCAGGCAATTTTGTCATCGACATCGTGAGTTGTAAATTTTTTGGTAATGTCCCGAATTTTGTGAAACTGAAATATAAATTTGCAAAAAACATAATTTTCAATGTATGAAACATATCACACAAGCAGCGATAATAATTTTTTACAAAATTCATGATAATAACTTTTAGTTAAGGCGGAAAAGAGTTTATGGAAAATATTTATCCTGGATACGGAAAAGTCAATGACAAAAAACTTCCCGGCATGATCGCCGGAAGATCATTCGCCGGAAAGAAAAAATATGATTTGGGCAAACACCCGTTCTTTACCCGCTGGGAAGATCCGGCAAGCGGTGCGGTCAGTTTCATTCTCACCGAAAGAGTCGCTCCGGTACAGTTCCCGTTTTACTTTACCAATTCCAGTATGAGCGGCGACGGTGAATATCTGTGGTTCTATGCGGCATTCCCGCCGAATCCTCATAAATTTCTGGGCCAAGTGGCATTGAATCCGGAAAAAGCTGATATAAAATGGTTTCCCCAGTCGCTTTTTGAGGATGCTTCGCCGATGATTGCGCCGGATAGTTCCGGAGTATATTTTTTCAGTCACACGAGTTTGATTTTCATGGATGTTGACGGAAATTGCCGGGAAATCGGCAGAATCCCGGAAGAATATATCAACCATCGCCATATGTACAGAATATGCACCCATTTGAGCATTTCCGCCGACGGTAAATATTTTCTGGTCGACGGTTGTTTCGGCAATGACTTTTTTGTGGCATTGATGGATGTGAAAAGCGGTGAATTCAAACTGCTGCACGAATTTCCCTATATGCATAATCACGGACAGTTTTCACCGGTAGATCCCGGAAAATTTCTGCTGCCGAGGGATTGGCGGAGAAATCCTGTGACCGGAAAATATGAGTTTATGGAGATCCGGTTGTGGCTGATGGATATTGACGGCGGCAGTTACCGCCCATTGTGTCCGGATCTGTGGGAAGGGCATATTACCAATACCGCCCATGAGTGGTTCAGTAAGGACGGAATAGTCTGTTTTGTTGATTATGCTCAAGGGGTTTTCGAGTGTGATCCGGAAACAAAAGAGTTGTGTCACGCATGGAAACGTCCGGTCTGTCACGCTCACTGCAACGGCAACCGGACAAAATACTGCGGCGATCAGACCCCCTACGGCTGGAAAATCAATCCGGTGGAATTACTCTACTTTGACCGGGAGAAAAATCAGGAAAACCATATCGTTACCGCCATGCCTGCTCCGCCGATACCCCGGAATCCGTATCATCTTGATCCCCATCCGCACTTTTCGCCGGATGAGCAGTGGGTGATTTATATGACTACTGTCAATGAAAAAATTGATGTTGCCGTATCACCGGTCGATCAATTTGAATAACCAGAACAAACAGGAGGTAACACATGAGAAAAAGATTCACGCTGATCGAACTGCTCGTAAGCAGTACTCTGTCATCATTGCATTTTTTCGCGCAAAAATTTTTCCGCACGGCGGGGCATGATTTATCATCACAAAGAAGTCCGCTTTTTTTGAAAGAGAAAGGGGGCGCGGGGGAAAGGGAAAACTTTTTTTCCCGTGAAAAAAAGTTTTCCTTGTCCCCCGCACACGCATTTACCTTGATCGAACTGCTCGTTGTGATAGCGATCATCGCTATCCTTGCCGCTATTCTGCTGCCGGCACTGAATAATGCCCGTGAGCGGGGCAGAGCGGCGAGTTGTATTTCCAATTTGAAGCAGAATGCGTCATACATGAATATATACATGGATTCCTGTGGCAGTTCGATGGTTTTAAGGTACAGTTCTTCAGCGAAATATTGGAACAACGTGCTTTACAATGCGGGGATTGTGCCGGCAGAGGCTGCAAAAGAGTCTTATTTGTGTCCGAATATGCTCCGGTTTGTCAAAGCGGACGACTCCGGTTCGCACGGGACGACTAAAGTTTACGGCTTTTTGAAATACGGTCATTATGTAAAAACGATTCCCGGCAACAGCGATGGATTGCATATTCTTCTTACCTCGATTGAAAGTTTCTCGGCATATCCGGTACTGGGAGATTCATCCGACCGCAGTTATATCGGCACGGAGAATCAGGGCGGTCCGCGCGGGCAGTTGGATTTCCGGAATTACTCCGGGAACAACGCCTTTGCGATCCCCATGCACAACAACAATTTTGCCTTCGGCTTTCTTGACGGTCATGCGGCATTGAATTCCATTGAGGAGCTGCCGGATGTACTTGGTGGAGCGTTTGATAAACGCTTTAAGAGTTCAAGCGGGAAAATTTGGGAAACCAGTGCCGGAGAAGAATTGATAAGCTATTTGAGTGCTGATGGCGGTGAACTTGTTGCTACCGGTTTGCGTCCCAACGGCAAACAGAATGAAGATTTTTAATACATTCAAACTATAAGGAGTAAAAAAGAAAATGATCAAAAAGATGTGTTTAACAGTTTTGCTGGCAGCTATGCTGTTTCCGGCATTGAATGCAGCGGTTCTCAAGCCCGGAGAAAAGGTGACAGTCGCCCTCCCTGTCGGGAAAGCTGCAGCCGGAGAACGGGTGATAGTGGATTTCACCGCCCGTTATCACCGGCCGCAGCGTATCGGTCGGGATTGGTACATGCACATTTCGGTTAACGGCAAAACGCTGGATGCATTTATGCCGCCGTCAAGTTCCGGAGTATTGCGGGCGGTCAACCGTACGGTTGCAACTTTTCACGGGACTGAATATGATTATGTTTACAAGGACCGCTGGAGTGTGGCATCTAACAATTCCTCCGATGAGATCGAACACATTTACTGTCCGGATGATTATGAACAGCTTTACCGTTATACACTGGACGTGACCGATGCCCTGCAGGATGGTGAAAACAGTCTGGTTATTCTCAATGACGCTCCCGGTCCCGGAAAAAATGAAAAAAATCATCAGCCGTTCATTATGCATTTGAGCGAAGTTAATCTGGCAAAAGTCCGTACGGCAACCCTGCCTGATCCGGTGGAGCGGAGTTTTGAATGTGCCGCCGAATTGGGTAATCATGATCTGGCGCTGGGCAGTAAAGAGAAAAAAATTGCGGTCAAACTTCCTGCCAGACCGGGATTTGTCCGGGTGCTGCGCTGCCGTGCCCGTTTGAGTTACGGTGGCGGCGGGAGCAATACCAATTTCGGTTTGACGGTAAATGGTACCCCGGTTTCCAGAGAGAATTCCGCAAAACAGCACCGGATGCTCAACCGGGGAGCTTTTTACCTCGGAGGAAAAGAAGCCATTTTGTATGACAAAGGTCTGATCACGGTAATGCACGGAACGGCGTTCCGGTTGCGTAATTCCAACAATAAAAGTGCCGAAGCACGCAAAGTGGCATGGTATTATGTGGATATTGACGATATGCTTACTGCCGAAGGCGGCGAAATCGGTATCCGCAATGCTACCGGGACAGGATATTTCAATGAAGAACGCGGTTTTAAAAATGGCAACCCATTCTTGCGGGTCTACGATCTGGCGGTCGGTTATGTGCCGCAGGAGTGCGCCGATCTTTCTCCGGCGAGAAAGGTCGAGAGCCGGACTTTCGTCCCGGGAGCAAACAGTTTCCGGAACCGGAATTACACCATGACCATAGCTCCGGATGGCGGTGTACAGATCGAAATAGGCAACCGTAAATTCTTTGTGGAAAACTTCTACAGTTATCCCAAAGCAGGATTTAACGCTCTGGTTTGCAAGGGAGCTGCTCCCGGGAATCCGGAAAAAGAGTTCAAAGGTTCCATCACCCGGGACGGCAACACGTTTACCGGCAGATTTACCGGAAAATATTATACCGTCACCCGGACACTGACATGTGCGGAAAATGCGATCCATGTCACCGAAAAGATCGATAATATTTCCGGTGAACCGCTGGGGATGTTTTTCAAAGTGGAGCTCCTGTCTGAAAACCGGGCGGATATTGTGCGGAAAAACGGCTGTCAGCTCTATGAAAATGATTTGGGCAGTCACCGCTATCCCAATGGTAACAGTTCGATTTTCTGGGGATTCAGGAACTCTGCCGCCGGAATCGGTTTGATCGCGGTCAATGATCTTTTCCGGGTGCAGGCAGATTACCGGGCGACAGTCAGCGGAGGCGGCATCAGTACCCGTCACCTCGGATTTGATTCCGGTAAATCCCAAACGTTGCGGTACAGCATTTATTGCGGACAATCAAATGATTACTACGACTTTGTCAACGCAGTAAGACTGGATTGGAAAGTGAATGACAAAACTATTCCCGGAGCGATCATCTGGAATGCTTCTCACATCAATGGCAATAATGATACTTTCAATAAACGTTATGATAATTTGGGCGCAATCGGTTTGATCGACGGGCAAAAGTGGTTCAATGCCAAGGAGTACCATGAAAAAGAATTCGACATGGCTCAAGCCTTTGAGATCCATGATCAATGGAAAGCCGCCGGTCTTGTTCTGCGTCCGCAGGCAAAGTATCTGCTGCAGTTTCAAATGGTATTTTCGTGGCGCAACAAAGATAACAGCCCCGATTTGATGGGAGATTCCATTGCCGTTGATGAAAATGGCAAAATCCTGGAGTTTGCCCGTGCCGTCAAAGGCGGCAATCCCAGAAGCACCTACCGCAGCGGTGAAATCGGTCTTTTCCATGGTTATCACTATCCGGCGATCGGCAATAAATATTATCAGTACATCATGGATACTGCAAAAATGGCAATGGACAAAGGGTATGGCGGTATGTACTTTGATACGCCGGAATATGCGGCGGTGATCTACGGCAGATTTACTTATGACCGCTGGGATGGCGCGACTGTCGATCTGAATGAAGATTACACCATTGCCAGAAAATATTGCGATCTGAATATGCTTTCTGCCGAAGCCAGATACAATATTTTTGATTATATCACCAAACGCGGCGGTATCGTGGTACTCAATTCTCCGCCTTTTAATGAAAAAATCCAGCAGATGACCGCTCCGGTTCTTCACTTTTCCGAAGGAGACCGGGAGGACCGGTTGGCACAAATGCACTTTACCACGCCGATCATGCTCGGTCAGCATGGCGGTTCCGGAACCGCTTTGTATAAAGGAGTCCGGACATCATGGCGGAGTGAAGAAGATTTCATGGGAGATATTGTCTGGAAGGTGAAAAACGGCATCCTTTATTTCCCCTATCATCCTCCCCGGGACGTTGCAGAAAAACATTCCTGGCCCATCGGAGATATGTATCCGATTACCGTGACCGATATTCATGGCGGCTGGATTCGGGGCAAGGAACGTATCATCACAGTTAATAACGGTAAATTCGGCTGGGATGAACCGGTGAAAAGTGCCAGAATCCGTATTTACGGCAAAAACGGCATGATGGTCAGTGATAATATGGTCAATGCTGATAGTGACGGCAAATTTGATATAAAACTGCCGGAAAACGGCATGGCGATCATCATCCGCTGAAAAATCGGATGAAAATTGTTTTGTGGCTGTTGCCAAACCCTTAACAAATAAAAAATCAGTTCAGAAGTATTTTCTGTTCATTTGCCGGTAGTAGCAGACACTTCTCCGGCACTGTCATTGAAACTTGCCGGAGAATACAGATTCTGCTCATGCAGTTGTTTTGAGCTATTTAAAGTGTTGCAGCAAGGTAAGCAATCAAACCGTCAGTAATGCACCGAGCCTGAAAGGCGCAGGTGCGAGGGGGTTGCG
>JAZSIZ010000141.1:0-29959 GCA_045534015.1 Victivallaceae bacterium
GGCAGAAGCATTGTAGAACGCGAATAGGAGCAAGACAAGAGCACACCTTTTTGAATCATCTTTTGCTGATTACCAACTTTTTTACGATTTTTTTGCAAACAACACTTGAAATTCAGTCTCTCATAGGAGCTTGGCAAAAACCCGCTCGGCAGGTTGCGGGGTGTCGCGCACGCCTCGTTGGGCGTGCTTGATCGGGAACCCCTGTCCTCCAAAGCTTCAGCAACGGAAGATCGTCGCAAAACCCGACCTTGTCGCACGCTGCATCCACCGGTCTTCGCATAAAGCTACGCCCCGACAAGCCGTTTGGGTCACTCCCGCATTTGCCCGCTTGCAAATCTTTACTGCACTGGTGTACCTGCTCGGCAGGTTGCGGGGTGTCGCGCACGCCCCGACAAGCCCCTTGGAGCAGCCCCATGCTGGTCTGGTTGAAAAATCACAACTTCTGTGATATACTTTATAAATCACAGAAATGTTCATTTATCCCCCTCTGCCTGGATTTCACAATATTCGGGACATTACCAAAAAAACAGACTGCCGCAGAATTTTTCAACAACTCCTGCGGCAGCTTGCTGTTTTTTTAGAATTGGAAATTATAACTTTATTTTCTTGACGAATTTCTCAATTTCCACCGCATCACCGACACCATCGAGCAAATCGACCCGGACACCAAAATTGATCAATGCAGCATTGGGAGCCCGCTGACCATTTCCCTGTACAATCGAATTCCCCCCCCAGAGGATTGCCACAATTTCACCTTTGGTGTTGAATATCGGACTGCCGCTGGCACCACCGGTCGCCGGCAGGTTGTGACGGATATTCTGATTTCCAGCCGGACCGGCATCTTTGAGATCAAATCCGGAAACAGAAACGATGTTGCCTACTTGCATAATTGCTACCGGACTGTCCACATTGATGTCCTGAACATCTTCTGTCGGGAATCCCATAAATGCAACCGGCTCCCCGGCTTTAAGGTTATACAATGTCTCTTTATCAGCAAGTTTGAAATAACTGTCATGCTTTCCTCTGATTTTCAAAACCGCAAAATCGGGGGTATAATTCGTATTTTCTCCCCGATAATCCCGGTGAACAGCTACAGAGTCTATGAAAAAGTATTTGTGGGATTCGCCATTGATGAGGATCACCGGATCAACTTTTTTCACCATGCCGGCAGCTTTTTTTTGACATGCTTTGTAGACTTCATTTGCTTTTTCCTTACCGATTTTATCTACATAATCCTGCATATTGTCAAAGCCGCTTTTTATAATTTCAGCCACAAAAAGCTTTTCTGTGAGATCATATATTGCCCGTAACCATGACTCATCACGAATCCCGATAGCGACATGGGCATTGGTGGCAAATTTATCTTCGGCAAATGCCCATGCCGTTCCCAGGGAAGTAACACCGATGCTGCCATTGGCTACTTCATATCTGACTGCAACTGCTCCGACCGCATGTTTATTCTTTTCTGCGACAGCAGCAAGAGCTTTAGCTGAATCATTGATCTCATTGCCGGATGATGCTTTTTTCTCATCTGCAACAGTTTCTCCGGCATTCTCTTTGCCGCCGCTTTTGACAGCTGAATCATCCTTTTTCACAGCAAAGAAGATCACAGTCGCAGCGATGGCAGCTATCACAACCGCCACACAGCACCAGATGGCAATCATTTTGCGTTTCTGCCGACGGTTTTCATCTGCCTCGATGATCTGCTGTGCCATAGTTTTCCCGGCAGTTGCTGCCGGTGCAGCCGGAGCTGCCGGAGAAACAGACGGAGTTGTTTCATCCAGTTTGGCACGATACTTTTCACGCTCTTTTTTCCAATTGTATTCCTGCATTTTTCAATTCCTTTCTATTTTTACCATGCTTGATTTCAGCGGATGCGGTGATATGAGAAGTAAAATTTGATACCGGCGACAATCAATATCAGCACTATAATACCGATAACAGTTCCCCAGATGATCCCTTTCCAGTTGTTTGCCACATCATCCACGATCTCATCGGGGATCTGTTTTATTTTTTCACTGCCGGGTACCGGCTCAACTGCACTTACAACATCTTCGGAAATATGGATCGTACGGACCCATGCCACTTCATTGCTCGCCGGATCGGCAATTGTCAGCTGGATTTCTGCAGTAACGGTGAACGATGTCACATACTGACCGTCTTTTTTACTTTTCACCGGCTCACTTTTATGCAGCATACGGACTGCACCATAGCACACCAGATGATCTTTGTATTCACCATCCCGGATCATGGAAGCTACCACCGCCGGAGAAGAGATCCCGGCATTCACCGGAACATGTTTCGTCCCGGAAATCATTTCAATGGTCTTGGTGGTAATATAATCATCCACATCACCGGCAAGCGGAACCACGATGATTTTGCGTTTTGAGGCAAGCTTTGCAGAATCTTCCAGATTTTTTCCGGCATCGGCAAACCCCTTATCCAGTGCGGCATTCACATCTTTATCAATGGCAACCAGACCTTTAAGCTCCTCTCCATTGTAAAGACGGCTGGCAAAGCTGCCGCCCCAGACGAAGCGTTTGGTAGCCAATTCGTATGCCTGCAATATGATTTCGGCATAAATACTTTTGCCGTCATTCAGTTTACTGACCTCTTTGACTTTGCCGATGACCAGAATTTCCGCCGCCTGCAATCTGCCGAATTTTACAACAGTTTCCGGATCAAGCACCAAAAGCTCTCTGTTGTTGCGATGAATCTCTGACACCAGACGGATGAATTCCGGATTATTCCGGTCTACAACACATTTTGCGCCCATGCCATTGAGCATATTGGCAAGACGGTCATTCAATCCCCAGTTGTCTCCGTCGATATGGACAACCGCAACCGTTCTGCCTTTGAAATCAACCTTTTTCAATGAATTTTCCGCGGAATCCAATGCTTCGTAAACAGCCTGACGCTCCATTTCAGTACCGAATACGGTGAGCAGTGCGCCCAATGCGATCAGCAATGTTGCAAATCTTTTCATTTTTCGATCCTTTCTGTTGTTTTATAAACTCATTTCCACTGTGGAAAATATCTGACTTCAATATTTGTACCGCCGCAGCTCACCGGCATTCCGGGGCGTAAATTGGATAAGTTCCCCTCCGGAGTACGGATGAAAAATGCTCCGTCACGGGCAAAAATTTCCCAACCTTCCAAATCGGGAATGAATCTGCCCAGTTCACAGCACTGCCAGACCAGCAAATAACACTCTTTTTTATCATCATGGCGTTTGACGATCACCGATTTTATCTTATTGCCAACGCAACTCTGGCAGATATTTTCACTGCCCCTTCGTTGACAACGCTGGATGATCATACTCCAGGTAATATCCCCGAATTCGACCCGGGAACTATCCGGCAGCTGAACGCCTCCGTCATCGACCTTGCGGTCATTGATCCATGATCCCATGCTGCTGTGGTTGATAAAACGCACCACATCACCGGCGTATGCAATTTCGCCGTGAACCCGGCTGACTGTGGCATTTTCTCCGGGATCGGAACCTTTGACAACAAAATCTGATTTCAGCATATCTCTGCCGAAAAATACATTCTTTTTGCTGTTGAGCAAAATTCGCATATCTTTCCAGACCAGCATCAATTTTTCAGTGGAGTAGCTGTTGGAAATTTTGTCCGGCCGCCAGTTGCTGGCAAACAGCTCCTGCCGGACAAAATTGGGAGTCAACTGATTCAACTTCTGAATCAATTCATGGGGAGTCGGATCATTTTTGCAAATATTGCTCAACGCATCTTTTATATTCACATCCGCTGCTCCGGCTGCGTGGATCTCCATATTCACCTGACTGGCGATCTGCGCCGACGAAAGCGACGGATTGTAAACCGGATGCTCGACATGAAACTCATAATAATTCATATTCTTTCCGGTATTGCAGCCGATATAAAACGACAGACTGATACTGCCGGATATGTCATCAGCTGAAAACGGCAATTGAACCGGGAATGACCGGAATCTGGCAAAATCACGCACCGTCACCGGTATCTGGCGGCGAACCGCTTTACCATTTATTTGAGTTTCCATGAAAAGCAGTACACTTTTCAATTCACTGATCTGCGGAGTCAAACGCAATTTGATAACCGTAGTCGAACCGCTCAAAAAGAAGATCTGACGGTTGTAAGCCACCTCAAGACAACAGCAATCTCCGGAATTTCCCGCCGGAATATCTGCAACGCAATCAGCCGATCCAAGTTCATCCTCCACCACAGGAACAGCACTTTCATGCCGGATTATCACCGGCTGAACCGATGCCGGTGCAACTTGCACAACCGGAGTCACCACATGAATTTGCGGCGAAGCTTCCTGACCGGGAGCATAAATGGATTTCAATACTTTGGAAAAGTCCACATTCGCCGGAATTTTTTCTGCAACTTCAGCAGAATCTGATTCTTTCTGACCGGCAGCAGCCTGATCAACGGCAGTCAAATCCGCTCCGCATTGCACGCAGAACTCGCTTTCTCCGGCGATGAACTCTACTTTGGCTTTGCACTTCGGACATTTCATAATTCCACTGATCCTTAGCTTATTTAATCACCTGCGTGGTGGTCGTGGAAGGCATGGCATTGCCTTTTGCCATACTGACGGCAGCCTGATTGAACATTCTCTCATTCATCCGGAGCATTTCAGCGTAAATCTCTTTGTTTTCCGCTTTGGCACGCTCGATCACGGCGATCTGATCATTGGAAAGTCTGCTCAACGCCTCGGCGGCGGCAACATTGCCGCGGGCGGCGGCAGCGGCGAGAAGAAGTTCCGGAGTCATTTTGCTCATCATCTGCTGTTCATGGAGTTTCAAAAGAGCTTCACGTTTTTCCGGATCATCTTCCACTGCGATCATAGTGGCAATATCTTTACCGGAAACAGCGTTGAGCCACTCCAGTTTCTGCTGCTGTTTGAAGGAATCTTTTTCTTTACGCAGATCCAGTTCCGCCTTTTCCTTCTCCAGAGCCACAGCATCGTGTCCACGCTGAATATCATCTTTAGCCTTTTGAATATCCTTTTCAATATCCATGTACTGACGGGAATTTTCCTGCTCTTTTATCCGGCGGGCAAGTTCTTCATTAACATGGATATTGCGAATATCTTCGCTGTGCTGTGATGCAATTTTTTCCCGTTCCTGCCGGTGATCGTTTTCCAGATCGCTGACAGTATGTTTTTGGGAAATTGCAGTTTTCTGCTGTTCAAATGCCCATGCGCTTCTCATGCGGGCGATCTCCTGCAAACGCAGATCATCCTTGATTTTCTTCTCCTGGGCGAGCTGCTGCATGAAATCTTCCATTTCATATTCGCTCATTGCCTGACGCCGGGTGGCATCATTGGCAAGTTCATCTGCCCGCTGCATAAATTCGATTTCGCGCCGTTTGACCTCGATATCACCAGCCATTTTGCGGAGACGGTCAAAGACTTCCGACTCAAATTCACACTCTTTCAGACGGACAAAACTCATGCCGATAGAATGGAGATTGCCGGAAAGATAACTGCCGATGGCATCTTCCAGTTTCATCCGCAAACCGGCATTACGATACAGATCGGCAACTGTGGCTGAAGCACAGAATTCACGGACAACACTGTCAACATCCTGCAAAATGCAGTGGGCAACTTCATCATAAGCAACAGAAGCGGAAATCGTATCATTACTCAAATAAAGACTGTTTCCCATCAGATTGCGCATAAATTCGCCGGGATTACTGTGATCAAAACGCAGTACCAGCACCAGATGCAATGCGCTTTCAATATCATCCGCAGTACGGATGTCTGATATTCCGACCGGAAGCGCAAAATCAGAATCATCCAGCATGATAAGAGTGCGGTTGGGAACTTTTACTTCCGGATCGACGAAAAATTCAGAGGGCGGATAAAAACCGGATTTAAGCACACTGACAACTTCTCCGCCGGAAACCCAGATCGCACACTGGTTCGCCTGAATTTCCAAACCGTTTTTCATCAAAGGCGAAAGATCATTGATCTCAAATCTTTCCGCAAAAATATCTTCGCTCTTGCGCCATTTGCCATCGGAAAAATCATTGCGCTGGGCTGGCTGCTGATCTTTGCCGCAATGCGGACAGGTGGCAGATTCAGCACCGATATATTTTCCGCAACCGCTGCACCGCCACCATGCCCCCGGAGCCGTCGTGCCGCATTTACTGCAGAAATTTGCCCCCACCGGAACCGGACGGCCGCAGATGCGTACCGGATTGCCATTTTTATCGATCACCATTTTGGCTGATGAAAACACCCCGGATTTACCGAAAAACACTCCCTGACGGTTCGCCCAGAGCTTGCGGTTGTTTATCCGCGCGACAGTCAACGCCTCTTCGGCGGCGGCAAGATCATCACCGGTCAAACGTCTGCCGTTTTCCCCGATCAGAGCCATACATCTTTTTGAAAAAATGTTTCCCATCCCACACCTTCTTTCTGATTATTTTTTATGAATCTCACAAAACTCTGCTTTTTCGTTTTCCACACACGCCCGGCAAAGCGGCGCCCCGCACTCCCGGCAGCTGCCGGAAATGGATAATTCACTGAAATACTTTTTCCCGCACAGGGCGCACACATGTTCACGGACACCGCTTGCCGGAGCCCCGATGCTCTGGCGATCCATATACTCTTTGAGCTGGCTCCCGGAAACCCGGAACATCTTGCCGATACGCACTGACGGCAGTTCTCCGCTTTTCACCAGTTTATAGATCAACTGATAATTTACTCCGAATATCTCGGCGACCTCTTCCAGTGTATAAAATTTCATTTCCATTTTCTTCATACTCCTGTTTTTCATCGGTACAATACCCGATTTGTCCTTCACTGCATATAATATATATCAACAAACAACAATTTTCAATAAGAAAAATAAAGAAAAATAAATAAAATTATATTTTTTACAAATAAAAGTACTCTTCAATGCTGTTTTCAGCTGTTTTTTCAATATCCCAATCTGCGAAGTGCAGCTTTGGCATCTTCATGTCCCTGTTCCGCTGCTTTGCGATACCAATATACTGCCGTATCAATATTTCTGACTGTGCCGCCCCAGCCGTTTTCATAGTACAAGCCCACATTGCGTTGAGCATACATATTGCCGTTTTCAGCAGATTTGCGGTACCAGTAAAAGGCAGTGTAAGCATTTTTAGCTACGCCCCAGCCATTCTCATAGCAAAGACCAACATCATTTTGAGCTTCAGCACATCCTTTATCTGCGGCTTTTTTACACCAATAATACGCAAGATTGTAATTTGTACTTACCCCCTGTCCATACATATAGCACCATCCGAGATTGCGCTCGCCATACATATTGCCATTTTCAGCAGATTTTTTGTACCAGTTAAAGCCAGTGTAAGCATTTTTAGCTACCCCATAACCATTTAAATAGCAATATCCCAAATCGCATTGGGCTCCGGCATGCCCCTGCGCCGCAGCTTTGGAATACCAGTAAAATGCCTGATTGTAATTTTTACTCAAGCCTTTTGTACCATACAAATAACACCATCCGAGCTGATACTGGGATTCAGCATCGCCGTTTTCGGCTTTACGGCGGTAAAGCTTTTCAGCTTCGGTATAGTACTGTCGCTTTGCCTCTTCCTGCAAACGCTTTACCCGTTCAAGTGCTTTTTTGGCATTTTCATGTCCCTGTTCTGCAGCTTTACCGTACCAGTAAACAGCCTGATCAAGACTTTTTGACACTCCGTTTCCATTTTCATAACACCACCCCAGGTTGTTCTGTCCATACATATTGCCGTTTTCAGCAGATTTTTTGTACCAGTTAAATGCTGTATACATATTTTTGGCGACACCCCAGCCATTCTCATAGCAAAGACCAATATCATTTTGAGCAACATCATATCCTTTATCTGCGGCTTTTTTACACCAATAATACGCAAGATTGTAATTTGTACTTACCCCCTGTCCATTCATATAACACCATCCGAGATTGCGCTCGCCATACATATTACCATTTTCTGCAGATTTTTTGTACCAGTTAAAGGCAGTGTAAGCATTTTTAGCTACCCCATAACCATTTAAATAGCAATATCCCAAAGAGCATTGGGCTCCGGCATGTTCCTGCGCCGCAGCTTTGGAAAACCAGTAAAACGCCTGATCGTAATTTACAGACAGATCTTTTTGTCCATACAAATAACACCATCCGAGCTGATACTGGGATTCAGCATCGCCGTTTTCGGCTTTACGGCGGTAAAGCTTTTCAGCTTCAGTATTGTATTTGCGTTTTTCCTCCTCCTGTAAACGCTTTACCCGTTCAAGTGCTTCTTTGGCATCTTCATATCCCTGTGCCGCCGATTTACCGTACCAATACGCAGCCTGATCAATACTTTTTGACACGCCATTACCGTTTTCATAACACCATCCCAGATTGTATTGTCCATACATATTGCCATTTTCAGCAGATTTTTGGTACCAGTAAAATGCCTGATTAAAATCTTTACTCACACCACTGCCGGTACCATAGCAATATCCCAAATCGCATTGGGCTCCGGCATGTCCCTGCAGTGCAGCTTTGGAAAACCAGTAAAAAGCCTGATTGTAATTTTTGCTCAAGCCTTTTGTACCATTCAAATAGCAACTACCGAGCTGATACTGGGATTCGGCATCGCCGTTTTCGGCTTTACGGCGGTAAAGTTTTTCAGCTTCAGTATTGTATTTGCGTTTTTCCTCCTCCTGCAAACGCTTTACCCGTTCAAGTGCTTCTTTGGCATTTTCATTTCCCTGTTCTGCAGCTTTACCGTACCATGAGGCTGCTTCATTCAAATCACGGGTAACTCCAACGCCTCTTTCGTAACACGAGCCAAGGTTTACGCATGCAACCAGATTTCCCTTTTCAGCAGACTTGCGATACATGGCAACTGCCTGTTTGTAATCCTTTGTCACTCCGAAACCATCCTCATAACAAACACCGAGGTCATTATATGCAACGATATGTCCCTGATCAGCCGCCTTGCTGTACCAGTAAAATGCCTGATCGTAATTTTTGCTCAAGCCCTTGTTTCCAGTCAGATAGCAGTATCCCAGCTGATACTGGGATTCAGCATCGCCGTTTTCGGCTTTGCGCCGGTAAAGTTTTTCAGCTTCGGTCGGATATTTTTCATCCTCAAGCGAGTTAATAATACGTTTTAAAACCTCGTTGGCATCGTTATTACCACTGTCGATGGCTTTGCGGCACCATTTTTCAGCTTCCTTCAAATCGCGTTTAACTCCGGAACCGTTTTCATAACACAACGCGACTTTCAATTGAGCAGCGGCATGATTTTTGCGGGCTGCTTTCAGATACCAGGAAAATGCCAATTCCGGATCTTTGTTTTCACCATTGCCGTTTTCATAGCACAATGCCAGATTATACTGCCCGATCGCATGTCCGTTTGCGGCGGCTTTTTTATACCAGTATGCGGCGGTGGCGGCATCTTTTTTCACCCCGTAACCATTTTCGTAGAAAACCCCGAGATTGGTCTGCGCCGGAGCATAGTTCTGTTCCGCAGCTTTGGTGTACCATTTCACAGCGGTCTCGTAATTTTTCTCCACTCCCCGGGTTCCGGTTGCATAACAGACTGCCAGATTATACTGGGCGACAGCCTTGCCGGCATCCGCCTCTTTCCGGTATTTCCTTTCAGCTTCACTGGAACTGTTCTTTTTTTCCGCTGTTTTATCTTTCTTATCAGCAGACTTTTCCCCTGAATCATCATCTGAATCATCATCTGAATCGCTTTTGCTGCTTTGGGCTGAAGATGAAAAAAGATCATCAAACCCGAGCTGCTCACGGAAAATGAAAGCTCCGGTTCCGCCGAGTGCAAGCAGAACTATAACCAATATAATGATCCCGATAACCAAACCTTTTTTACTGCTTTTTGCCGGGGCGGCTGCCGGAGTTACCATCGGTACCGGCTTAACTGCCGGATCAGCAGCTGGAAGTGCAACCGGCGTGTCTGCAGGTGCAGGCGTAACAACCGGAACAGCAACAGGTGCGGCAACAGCAACCGGCGTACCTGCAGGTGCAGGCGTAACGACCGGAACCGGATCACCGGCAAAAGCGGGTGTGACGACCGGTACTGCCGCAGCAGGTGGATTGAGCAAAGCTCCGGCAAACTCTTTGCATGAAGCAAAACGGTCATTCGGATTTTTACTCAATGCCCGGCGCAATACAGCCCAATGGGCGGCATCAAGCGAAGGGATCTTTTCCGGTTCTTTATAAAACACATCATTGCGTAAAGCACTCATATCTGCTGAATAAAACGGCAGTTTGCCGCAAAGCATAGAGTATGCGACAACCGCCAGCGAATACTGATCAGATGCCGGCAGCACAGTCCCTGAAGCAATCACTTCCGGTGCAGTATAAAATATGCTTTCCCCGCCGGAGATCTTCCCCGGTGCAAGCAGAGAAAAATCCATTATCTTTACAGTATTACCACCGGAAAGCGCAAGATTGGAAAGTTTGAGATTACGATGCAAAATACAACTGCTGTGAGCAAAACTCAAAGCCTCTGCGATCTGCCCGATAATGTAACATACATCATTGAGGGCATAAATGTCACCTTGAACAAATGTGGAACCATGAATATATTCTCTTACCAGAAAATATCTTCCGGCATCATTGAGCAACATATCCGTATTGGCGATATTGGGATGGTTCAAATCATGGAGCTTCTGGAAATTTCCGGTAATGGCATTTACAACCGCAGCATCCGCGCACCATTCCGCCGGCAATACCTTTACCACATACATAATTTTGGAATGGATATCAAAACATTGATACGCATCCCCGCAAACACCCGCTCCAAGTTTGGATACGACCTGAAAACGCCCGAGCATAACCATCCCCGGACCGAACTCCGCTGCCCCCATTATACATTCCCCCATTCAAGATGTTAATTATACCTAACTTATATTATATCAAAAAGATGTATATTTTGCTTAATATAATACCGGAGAAAACATATTTCAAATCTTCCGTCAAAATATATTAAACTTTTCATTTTATGAAATATCCCCCCCGCTTTGCACAAATGATTTTGCCTGCAAAACGGGGGGGCAGCAGTTATTTTCAATGACAGCAATCATGCTTTTTTACGGCAGCCGCACTTGGGGCAGATCCCATTTTCATCAAATGCGATCCCGCAGCACGGACAGCGGTCAACCGTACCGCAAACCGGAAATTCACAGCTGGCAGAATTATCACCGCTGACAAAGGTCAACTTGACAATATTCAATTTATCTTTCAAAAGATCATAGACTATTTTGATCATACCCTCAACAGTCATGGTTTCTTTGGTGACAACGACCCGGCACGCCGGATGAGCGGTAGCAAGTTCGGTTTTGAATGCCGGTCCGGTCATGGTATTGGTCGACGCACCATTGCGGATGCCCTGTTCATCATAAACTTTCAATACCGCCGGAAGCAGCGGATCATCTTCGCGCAGAATCAGAGCATGATCAAAATTCTGCAACAAATGCCATGCCGTTTTTTTGATCTCATTACAGGGGAAAACCATATTGACCCCGCAATTGATGGAATCTTCCACTTCAATGGTCAGGATCCCGGTGTGACCATGCAGATACTGTGCTTCTCCCTTGAAATTGTAGAAGCGGTGGGCATACTGCAGCGTGAATGTGGTAAAACTTCTCATTTTTCTCCTCCTCTTATGTTGAAAGTTTTACTTTGCAAAGACTATCGATCCCTGCACTTTACAACATAAATGGTTATGAAGAAAAATCAAGTAACGGACAATCTCCCGCAGCTGCAGCAAACGAGCTGTCCCGGCATTAACAAAAAAAATGTCCAGACCGGAACGGTCAGGACGCAATTAATTCAATCAATTTTTCCGCCAGTATAAATAACCGGGAACAATAGTTGTGCGGATCAAAATACATTGGTCCGGCATCCATTCCCTGCGGATAATAGACGACCAGACGCCAGACAAAATGCACCACGACCACAATATTAAGCAGAATGACCCACCATATTTGCCGCCGGAACCAATCTGCCAGACGCCATTTCCCATCCGGAATACAATAAATCGCCACTGTCCCGACAATGGGAATCAGAAAAGGATGCCAGATCAAACTTTCACGGATGTTGCCGGAAAGCAAAAAAAGTCCGGCGTGGGTAAGACCACACCCCGGACATGGAAAACCCATCGCTGAACGCCACATACATAACTGAAGTTTGCCGAGACAAATATAATTCACTCCGGCATAGACCACAACCATTATTGCGGCGACCAGATAAACATTGAGTTGCTTACTGCTGTTTTGCGGCGACGAGGACATTGACACGCTTCATCATTTCAGCCATTTTGACAGGCCAAAGGAAGAAAAGAACGATCGGAACCCACCAGGGCATGGATGACTGATTGGTGATACCTTTGGCTGCTTCAAGTTCTGCCAACTGTTTTTCAGAGACATAGAATCCATAGATACCAATGATGACCAACAGCCAGTGCTGGGAATCATCAACACCCAACTCATCTTTCATGACATTGCGAAGACTGTGGAATTTGAACAAAAACGGCAAGCCGCAGCAGCAGCACATACAAAGATACAGGATACCGACATTCGGCTCCTGTCCTGCTTTCCAATCCAGAAAGCCAGCAGAAGAATTACTCATTTTTTACCTCCTTATAAAATATAGTTTGCCGGAAAACCTTTTTCCGGCATAAACACACTCGTCAAATAGCAGCTGCCCCGAAAAGAAGAAATACAAACACACAATATCCGATAACACCAAGAATATTCAAACCGAACAGTACCAATGCAATAATAGAACAGATCTTGGCGGTGCTGGAAGCCGATTGAGCTTCAGCATATCTGCCGACTGCCAACGCATCTTTCACCTTTCCGGAATAAACAAGCGCAATTATTCCGCAGACAAGACCGATAATACTGCAGCAAAGAACACTGACAACGGTGGCAATAATCGCCATCGCCGAATAATCCTTGATCTCTTCAACAGGCTGATTCTGCGGCATCTGATACTGCGGAGCCGCCTGATACTGCGGTTGAGCCTGATACTGCGGTTGGGCCTGATACTGCGGTGCTGCTTGAGCCAACATATTGGCAGAACAAACTGAACAATACTGCGCTGAATCCGGCTGAATGGATTTACAATTCGGACAAAGCATTTCTCCCCCCGATAAAAATAATTTTTATGATATTTGACGCTGGTATCTTCTTTAAGATACCACATTTTTCAGAAATTTCAATATTAAATACACAAATTAATCATATTTTTATAATAAACAGGTAATGTCCCGAATTTTGTGAAACTGAAATATAAATTTGCAAAAAAACGTAATTTTCAATGCATGAAACATATCACACAAGCAACGATTTGTCAACTGGCAAATCCCGGTTCGTTTTCTATCGGTGGATGCATCCGTCTTCGCTTACGCTACGCCGCGACAAGGCGTACGACAAGGTCGTGTTTTGCGACGATCCTCCGTCGCTGAAGCTTTGGAGGACAGGGGTTCCCGATCAAGCACGCCAACGAGGCGTGCGCGACAGCAGGCGACCCGCCCAGCGGTTTTTTGCCGAGCTTTTTTCTAAAAAGCGTTGATTGAGCTTCGACAACGGAGCAGCGAGACACCCCGCAACCTGCCGAGCAGGTGCGCCACCGCAGTAAAGATTTTTCACAAAAATTGAGACAATAACAATAAACAATATGCATCGCCTGAAAAAACTTCAAAATCAGGCGATGCATATCAAATTTATACAACTGTCTGGAAATTACTTGTTGCGCAACTCCGTCCGGCGGATCTTGCCGCTGGTGGTTTTGGGCAGACTTTCCACAAATTCGATCAACCGGGGATATTTGTAGGGCGCAGTGTGCGCTTTTACATAATCCTGGATCTCCTTTTTCAATTCATCTGACCCGACAGTATCTTTAGTCAGCATGATCCACGCCTTGATGACCTGACCGCGCACCGGATCCGGCGCACCGGTGACAGCACACTCCAGCACATAGGGCAGCTCCATAATGACACTTTCAACTTCAAAGGGCCCGATCCGGTAACCGGAAGTTTTGATCACATCATCACTTCTGCCGACATACCAGTAACAGCCGTTTTCATCGCACCACGCCACATCGCCGGTGTGATAAAATCCGTCATGCCACGCTTCAGCAGTCCGTTCCGGGTCGTTATTGTACCCGCAGAAAAGACCGGGAATATCTCCAGGCTTATCGGCTTTGATACAGATTTCTCCGGTTTCGCCAGCCGCCACCGGATTGCAATCAGCATCCAGCAGCACGATCGGATACTGGGGACTCGGACGTCCCATCGAACCCGGCTGCGGAACCGTACCGACCAGATTGCCCAGCGACATGGTGGTTTCCGTCTGACCGAAAGCTTCCATGATCTTCAAACCGGTAACGCTGTAGAACTGGTGGAAAACTTCCGGATTCAGAGCCTCTCCGGCTGTCGCCGCATACTTCAAGGTCGAAAAATCATACTTGCTCAAATCTTCCTTGATGAAGAAACGGTACATCGTCGGCGGCGCACAGAAGGTGGATATGCCATGCTTTTTAAACATCGGCAGAATCTCATCTGCATGGAACCGGTCAAAGTCAAAGACAAAAACCGATGCTTCGCACAGCCACTGACCGTAATGTTTGCCCCATGCCGATTTTCCCCAGCCGGTATCACTGATCGTAAAGTGCAGTGCACCGGGCTGGACATTGAGCCACCATCTGGCAGTGATGATGTGACCGATGGGGTAAGCATGGTCGTGCAGCACCATTTTGGGATAACCGGATGTGCCGCTGGAGAAAAACATCAGCATCGGGTCGCTCACTTTATGATCCCGCGGACGGGGAAACTCTTTGCCGTAAGCAGGTAATGCCGCATCAAAATCCAGCCAGTTGTCAACCGCACCGTTGACCGAAACCTTGAATTCCACTGTATCCACGCTCTTGCATGCTTCGTTGACCGCATCGATCACGCCCTTTTCGGTGGTGGTCACCACCATCCGGACTCCGGCACTTTTCAAACGGTACTCCACATCTTTGGCAAGCAGCTGGTTGGGCGCGGGGATCGCCACTGCACCGATCCGGTGTAAGGCGTTGATCACATACCAGTACTGGTAGTGACGCTTCAATATCAACAGCACCCGGTCACCTTTTCTGATGCCCAGCGAGGTGAAATAATTTGCCGCCTGATGGGACAATTCAGAAATTTCACGGTAGGTAAAATCCCGGACCACACTCTGATCGGCAGAAACATATCTCATCGCTCTGCCGGTCGGATGTTTCTTCGCCAATTCATCCAGCACATCATAGGCAAAGTTGAAGTTTTCCGGAATATTGAATTTGACCGCCGTAAGCAAGCCGTTTTCATCAATGGTTTCATCCATGAATCTGCGGTAGATCAAATCGCCTTTATCCACCGGAGTTTCCACGATCTCTTTGTGAACTTTTTCCGGCAATGTGGAGTCTCTGGATTTCATCACCACCGCCAGAAATGTGCAATCTTCCCCGCCGACAGCCACCATGCCGTGCGGATGACGGCTGTCATAGTAAACACTGTCTCCGGCTTCAAGAATCTCCTCTTTATCTTCCAGCCGGACTTTGAGTTTGCCGCTCAAAACATAGTCAAACTCCTGCCCGGCATGGGTGGAAAGATGCACCGGTGCATTTTCGCCGGTATACGGCGCACGCACCACAAAAGGTTCCGCCATGCGGTTTTTCATGGATGCCGCCTGGTGGAAATATTCGAAATTAGGACTGCGCTCAACTTTGGTTCCGGCAACCTTGCGGGTCAGAGTGTAGAAACTCAACCGGGGGGATTCGCCGGTGATCAGAGCATTTATATCCATGCCGAAACGCTCGGCTGTTTTCAGCAGAAAAGAAAAAGAACTGTCCGCTTCACCATTTTCATGCAGAAGGTATTCAGCTTCGGTAATGTTGTGCAGAATCGCCATCTCACGAATGCTGATACCGAGCGCTTTGCGCGCTTCACTAATTCGCTTGCCCGTGAGTTTGAGTTGTTCTGCCACATCCTTGCCGCCGAATACATTGGACGGCACATTCTCCTGTTTCTCTGCCATTTTCCTTTTTCCTTATAATTAACAAACAGTAACCATTACTGATTGTCTTCCATTCTCTTGTAATATTGATATTTTTTCTCTGCTTCCGCTGCGCTGCGGGCAAAATAATTTTCCGCATTTTCCGGAAAAGTCCGCTTGAGTGCCGCATAACGGTTCTCCCCGGCAAGAAATCCGGTATAAGATGCTGTCGGAGCTTTGGAATCCAGAGTAAAGGGTTTCTCTTTTGCCGGATTGTAACGGTAGAGCATCCAATACCCGGCTTCAACCGCTCTTTTCATCTCATCCTGGGCACAGCCCATGCCGCACTTCAAACCATGGGAAAGACAGGGCGTATAAGCGACAATGACCGAGGGACCGTTGAATTCTTCAGCTTCACGGATCGCTTTGATCAATTGATTCGGATCAGCACCCATTGCCACCTGCGCCACATATACATTGCCGTAGGTCATGAAAATAGCTCCCAGATCCTTTTTGGAACTTGCCTTTCCCGCGCTGGCAAACTGCGCCACCGCCCCCAGAGGAGTAGCTTTGGAAGATTGCCCGCCGGTATTGCTGTAAACTTCAGTATCAACTACCAGAACATTGATATTCTCACCGCTGGTGACCACGTGATCCAGACCGCCGAAACCGATGTCATACGCCCAGCCGTCTCCGCCGAACATCCAGAAAGTCTTTTTCGCCAGCATGTCTTTATGTTTCAAAATCTCTCCGGCAAGCGGCATTTCCACATTTTCCAATGCAGCACAAAGTTCATCCGCCGCACTTCTGGATTCCGCAATACTGTCAAACGATGCCATGAATTTCTCTGCGGCACTGCGCACATTATCAGAAATATCCATGGTCAGCAATTCAGCCACACGCATTTTAGCTTTGGCACGCTGCTGCTTCACAGATAACGCCATCCCTAGAGAAAATTCCGCATTGTTTTCAAAAAGCGAGTTGCTCCACGCCGGTCCCCTGCCCGCCTTGTTGGTGGTATACGGGATCCCCGGCATCGGTGAACCCCATGCCTGCGAACAGCCGGTGGCATTTGCCCAGTAAACATGATCTCCGAAAAGCTGGGTGAGCAGTTTGGCATACGGAGTTTCACCGCAACCGGCACAGGCGGCAGAAAACTCCAGAAGCGGCTGACGGAACTGACTTCCTTTGATCGTCCACACATCAAACACATCGCCTTTGTCGCTTAAATTCTGTGCGTAATTCCACAACTCCATACGGTTGCCCACTTCACGGTACGGCTTCATACTCAACGCCTTGTCTTTGGCAAGACAGGCATTGACACATGCCCCGCAACCGGTACAATCAGCAAAACTGGTCTGCAATGAGAAATAAAGTCCGGCTTTGCCCCGTACTTCAAGCGTATCAAAACCAGTCGGTTTTGCACTGTTTTCCGCTTCATCCAGCAGATACGGACGGATCACCGCATGGGGACACACCAATGCACAACGGTTGCACTGGATACATTTCGCCGCATCCCAAACCGGGACATTCACCGCAATTCCACGCTTTTCATAAGCGGTCAATCCCATATCGATCACACCGTCTTCATAACCGGCAAAGGCACTTACCGGCAGGTCATCACCTTTCTGACGGTTGATCGGATCTGCAATATTTTTCACCACAGCCGGACGATCAGAATCTGCGTCACACTCACTGTCAACGGCATCTTTCCATGATTCCGGAATATTTACTTTTACAAAAGATTTTGCCCCGGCATCGATCGCCGCAAAATTGCGGGCAACCACCTCATCACCTTTGGCAAAGTAGGTGCGCCTGGCAAGATCTTTCATATAATTATCAGCTTCTTCTCCGGGAATGATATTCACCAGATGGAAAAATGCAGACTGCAGAACCAGATTGTAGTGGTTGCCCAGCCCCAATTCAGCAGCAATGGAAACCGCATCGATAATATAAAGTGCCGCCTCTTTTTCCGCCAGCACCCGTTTCACGGAAGCCGGGATGAATTTTTCCAATCCGGCGGCATCCAGTGAGGTATTCAAAAGCAGTGTGCCGCCCTGTTTCAGCTCACCGGCAACATCGTACTGCCGGATATAGGTCTCATTGTGACAACCGATGAAGTCCGCTGATTTAACATAATAAGAGGAACGGATCGGAGCATCACCGAAACGCAGATGCGATTTGGTCACGCCGAAAGATTTTTTGGCATCATATTCAAAGTATGCCTGGGCAAATTTCGGAGTATGCGCATTGATGATCTCCACCGTACTCTTATTCGCACCGACTGTACCATCAGAACCCAATCCCCAGAATTTACAACACACCTGATGCTCATCATCCGGATAAAGATCCCCTTTGGAAGGCAGTGAAAGATGAGTGACATCATCCTCGATGCCGATAGTAAAATTACCGAATGGAACTTCATTTTCCAGATGTTTATACACCGCAGCAATCTGCGACGGATCGACATCCTTGCTGGATAATCCGTAACGGCCGCCGATCACTTTCACCGCTTTTCCGGCATTGGCAATGACAGTACAGACATCCTGATACAGCGGTTCACCGGCACTGCCCATTTCTTTACAGCGATCCAGTACGGCAATCTTTTTCACCGTGGACGGCAACGCTGCAAGCAGCTGTTCAGCAGGGAACGGACGGTAAAGCCGGACTTGCAGAAATCCGCATTTTTTACCCTGTCCATTGAGATGATCCACGGTCTCTTTCACCGCTCCGGAAACCGATCCCATGGCGATCACCACATTTTCAGCATCCCGCGCACCATAGTAATCACAAAGATGATAGCTTCTTCCGGTCAATGCGGAAATTTTATCCATATACTCCTGAACTATTGCCGGAAGCTCCGTGTAAAAACGGTTGTTCGCTTCACGTACCTGAAAGAATATATCTCCATTCTGCACCGTGGCACGCAAACGGGGATGCTCCGGATTCAATGCCTGCGCCCGGAATGCATCAACTGCATCATGATCCAGAAGTTTTGCATAATCTTCATAATCGATCAACTCCACCTTGCTCATCTCATGCGAGGTACGGAAGCCATCGAAAAAGTGCAGAAACGGAATACGTCCTTTGACTGCCGCCAGATGCGCCACCGGAGCAAGATCGATGATCTCCTGGGAACTGGCTGTACTCAACAATGCAAATCCGGTCTGACGGCAATTCATCACATCAGAGTGATCGCCGAAAATGGAAAGTGCGTGCGTTCCCACCGTACGGGAGGCAACATGCAGCACCCCCGGCAATCTCTCACCGGCAATACGGTGCATCACCGGGATCATCAACAGCAATCCCTGACTGGATGTATAGGTGGTCGAAAGCGCACCGGTTTCCAGAGAACCGTGGATCGCCCCGGCAGCACCGGCTTCAGATTCCATCTCAACCAGAGTAACGGTCTGACCGAAAACATTCTTCTTTCCCTTCGCCGACCATGCATCTGTTTTGCCAGCCATCGGACTGGAAGGGGTTATCGGATAAATTGCAGCAACCTCGGTAAACGCATATGCCGCATAGGCACACGCCTCGTTGCCATCCATTGTTACGAATTTCTTTTCCTGATTCATTTTAGATAAAGTCCTTCCGGGTAAAATCAGTCGGCGACAATACCTTCCACTTTGGCAATATTCAACCGTTTGGCGGCATCTTCACGCATTTTGTATTTAAGAATCTTTCCGGCGGCATTCTGGGGGAATGCATCCACAAAGTCGATGTAACGGGGGACTTTGTGTTTCGCCATATTCTGACGGACATAGTCCTGCAATTCTTCAACCGTCATCGTTTCGCCCGGTTTCAGAATGACCGCTGCCAGGATCTCTTCGCCCAGCTGTTTATCGGGAATACCGATGACCTGAACATCTTCCACTTTGCTGTGCGTATAGATAAACTCCTCGATCTCCTTGGGATAGATATTTTCACCGCCGCGGATGATCATATCCTTGAGTCTGCCGGTTATCTTGTAATTGCCTTCCGGAGTACGCAACGCCAGGTCGCCGGTGTGAAGCCAGCCGTCAGCATCGATAGCCGCCGCAGTCTCTTTCGGCATCTTGTAATACCCTTTCATCACATGATAACCACGGGTGACAAATTCTCCGATCTCATTATCCGGCAGATCTTTTCCGGTTTCAGGATCGACGATGCGGTTTTCGATTTCCGGCAGGTCTCTGCCCACAGTTGCCACCCGGTCTTCGATCGGATCGCTGGTAGTGGACATGGTACATCCCGGAGATGCTTCCGTCTGACCGTACACGATGGTGATCTCTGTCATGTGCATCTTGTCGATCACATCCTGCATTACGGAAATCGGACAGGGAGATCCTGCCATGATACCGGTACGCATGAACGAAAAATCGGTTTTCGGGAAATCCGGATGCCCCAGCAGGGCAATGAACATCGTCGGCACACCGTGGAAACAGGTTATCTTTTCCTGATTGATACAAGCCAGAGCCGGTTTTGCCGAGAAATACGGCAAAGGCAGCACCGTAGCACCATGAGTCATACTGGCTGTCATCGCCAGAACCATGCCGAAACAGTGGAACATCGGCACTTCGATCATCATGCGGTCGGCAGTGGAAAGATCCATGCGGTCGCCGATGCATTTACCGTTGTTGACCACGCCGTAATGAGTAAGCATCACACCTTTGGGGAAACCGGTCGTGCCGGAAGTGTACTGCATGTTGCACACATCGTGGATATCCACTGCATCCGCCCGGCGGCGGAGTTCCTCCACCGGGACACTTTTCGCACGGAGCAGAGCATCTTCCCAGGTGATCGCACCTTTCTGCCGGTAACCGACAGTGATCACATTTCGCAGGAACGGCAATTTTTTAGCATGGAGCGGCGCACCGCTGACCGTCTTTTCCAGTTCAGGACACAACTGGGCAATGATACCGGAATAGTCTGAATCTCTCCAACCTTTTTCCAGAATCAACGTGTGTGTATCAGACTGTTTGAGCAAATATTCCGCTTCGGCGATCTTGTACGCCGTATTGACCGTCACCAGCACAGCTCCGATCTTGGTCGTCGCCCAGAATGCGATGTACCACTGGGGCAAATTGGTCATCCACACTGCGACATGACTGCCCGGTTTGACCCCCAGAGCAATCAGTGAGCGGGCAAATTGATCGACATCATCCCTGAATTCAGAATAGGTTCTGGTATAGTCCAACGTTGTGTATTTGAATGCCAGATGGTCGGGAAATTCTCTGACCATGGTATCCAGAACCTGTGAAAAAGTTTTCTCGATCAGGGTCTCTTTTTTCCAGACATATTTACCGGTTCTGGCGTTGTTGTCATACAGCGGAGTACGCATTCTCGCCAGTTCATAACGGCTCATGTAGCTGACAAAATGCGGAAAAATAATATTGATGTCACTGACTTCATCCCATGCCGGATCCCATTCTATGGAAATAAAACCATCGTAATTCACCGATTTGAGCGCATTCATTATCGCTTCGATCGGCAAAGATCCCTCACCGACATGTGCCGGTTTATCGGCACTTTCAGAGTCTTTCATGTGGACATGACGGACATACGCCCCCAGATTGCGGATGGTCTCTTCCGGAGCTTCGCCATGCAGACGGAAAGGATAATGCAGATCCCACAATGCCGCCAGATTGTCACTGATAAAAGATTCAAAAAGCGAACGGAGTCTGGCTGTATCGGCAAAAACACCGACCGTTTCCACCAGCAAAGTCACTCCGGCTTTTTCTGCAACCGGCAGTGCCGCTGTGAGAAATCCGCCGGCTGCCTGAAATGCTGATTCATCCGTCAAAGCAGTTTTCACCCGGATATTCGGAGCATGAAGCCTTCTTGCAGCATCCAGCACCGCGGTCAATTCATTCAATGCCTCATCTTTATCTGCGGCAATATCGGAAACCAGATCGATACAGGAAACAGCCAGCTGTTTTTCCAGCAGACGGCGGGCAAACGCAGTTATGCATCCGGGTTCAGCCATATCAAATACAGCCCGGACATCATGTATTTCAATGCCGTGAAAACGGTATTCACCGGCAATATCGATAAACTGGTCAAAGGAAAAACCGTGCCAGTAATTGGTTGAAAAGGAGAGTTTCATGATCAGTTGTTCTCCTCATAACAGATTTTGTTGAGTGCGTCGACATAGGCGCGGATCCCCGCTCCGATAACATCAGTGGAAATTCCTTTGCCGGAGTAAAGTTTGCCATTGGAACGCAGACGGACGATTCCTGAACCGACCGCTTCCCTGCCCTCGGTGACAGCTGTGATCTGGAAATCATCCAGTTCAAAGTGTCTGCCGATAATATTTTCAATGGAAAGGAATGCCGCATCAATGGGACCATCACCCATGCTGAATCCCTGCACTTCCTCACCGTTTTTCAACAGTACCACATGCGCCATCGACGTAATGATGTTACCGCTGTTGATAACAAAACTTTTCAATGTATAAGTCGGCGGCACCTGCATTGCCACTGTGGCGACAATGGCATCAAGATCTTTCGGACCGAGTTCTTTTTTCTGCACGATACGCTGAAATTCATTATAGACATTGGCAAGATCATCAGCGGAAAGCTCATAACCGAGCTTTTTCACTGCTTCACCGATCTCCGCCATGCCGTCACTGCTGGAAAGTTTCCATTCGCCATCGTGGGAAGATATGGTTGTCTTCTTTTCCGGAACAGTGGAAACTCTGCCGGAAATTATACTGGAAATATTGGCAATGATACTGGCACAGGCAGTACGGTTGAGCGATGTGGTTATTTCCAGAGCATCTCCTTTGACTTTCAACACATCGGCAAGAGCCTGCAATTCCAGTTTTCCGGGGATGCCGACCGCAGTCTTGATCTGCCGGACACCGGCACCGATACAGACGATGGCACATGACGGAGCAAGATGCAGATCATCGGCACACTCGACCGAAAGAGTCAATTGGTCAAGTTCCGGAACATCCTTGCGCAGAGCGGAGATAAACTCCGCCATTTCCATGGGGAGCATCACTCCGGCAGAATCACAAAGCGTGATGATCTGCGCACCGGCAGCGATGGCAGATTTGATGGCGGAAACCAGAAAATCATGCTCCGCCCGGGTAGCATCGGCAAAAGAAACTTCAGTTTCAATACCAGCCTCACGGATCCTGGCGGTGACTGCCGCGATCTTTTCCAGTACAGCTGCCGGTTTTTTGTGACAATGATACTCCATTTGCACCGTGGAAACCGGCGCAATTATATTCAAACGGGGCTTGGCGGCTTTGGCAATCGCCTTGCAGCTCAACTCAACAAGTTCATCATCCAGCGGCACAGCACAGCTGACGGTACATTTTTTGGTAAGCGGTGCAATCGTATGCAGAAAAAGCACATCGGATTTACCATTAAGCAGCGGAGCCGTCTCGATCACATCGACACACAATCGGTCGAGCTGTTTGACGATCTCGATTTTCTCTTTGAACCCCAGCGAACATCCGGCGTTTTCATACACCCGCAATGTAGCATCGGCCACAGCTGCCTTTTTCATGATTAATAAACCTTTCTGACTTTTTCCGGACGGAACAATTCCTTTCTTCACCGTCCACACCACAATTATTCACTCATTCCCCGACAAAAGGGGGGAATCCAAGGAATGTATAATATAACGCAAAAAAAAGATGTTTACAAGGAAGAAGAATGTTATTTATGCTTTTTTTTCTATATTTTTAAAAATAAATATTCCCCTCCCGGCACTGCACCGGCAGGGGAATCAGCTCTTGCTGTAAAGTTACAGTTCTTTTTAACGGAGTTTCTCTCTCCATGTTTCCAGCACTTTTGCGGCAAATTCTCTGCCGCCCAGCCCGAAAGCCAGTGCAAATGCCACACAAAAAGCTCCAAGCAGCATGAAAAATGCCATTTCCACCACCATGCGGCCGACTTCCAGATTGCTCAAAGCCATGGTGACAGCCAAAAGTATCACGGCACATTTCAAGGCACATGCGGCAGTTTTTCCCAATTTTTCCACAGTAATATCTGCGACAAAATTGGCAACCGCCACACCGGCAAGCAGAATCACCAGACTGACCAGCAGATTGCCGCCGAAAAGTGCCAGATCACGGATGAGCATAGCTGCAGTATTCAATCCCAGCACATCACAAGCTCCAAGCAGACCGAAAATCACAATTACGATCCAGACCACTTTGCCGCAAACAACTGACAGCGGATATTCCTGTAACTTTTCATGCCCGAGACCGAGCTTTGTCATCAATGAATCCATGCCGCTGCGGGCAATGATATGAGTTACGGCACCGCCGATAAGTTTCCCGGCGATCACCGATGCCAGCACGATAAGCAATGCTCCGATAATCATTCCGGCTCCGGTGAGCAGCAGAGCCATAAAATCCGCCGCCGGACGGGAGAGTGCCTCTATACCCAGCACATTCAATGCCCCGGTAATCACCGGCAGTGCCACCAATACCCATGCCAGCCAGCCGACAAACCGTGCAGGCATTTCCAATTGATCTTCTTTCAAACCGCACCATTTGCCAAAATTTTCAAGGCGCAGAGCAATAATGACCGCTGTAACAGCTTTTCTCACCACCTTCGCCGCCCAGAATCCGACAAACAGGATCAGAAATGCAGCAAACAATCTGGGTAAATAGAGCAGAACCACCGCAAACATCGCCTGCAAAGGAGCTGTGATACCGAAAATACCCAATGCATTCAAAATTGCCGGCAGAAAGAAAAGATATACCAGAAATCCGGTTCCGTTGACGACATACATCATACTGCGGTGCCGCTCAAGTGAAAAGTGTTTTTCCAATCTTTCTGATATTTCATACTTTTCAACGATCCGGGCAGTCATATTGCGGACAACTCCGGCGATGAACCATGCCAGAAGCAAAAGAAGCAATGCTCCTGCGATATTGGGCAGATAACCGGCAATCACGGTGACGAATTCCCGCAGCGGTACTGCCGCATATTCCAGACGCAAAAGCGACATCGCCGCCAGCAGAACCAGCAGCATCACCCCGTAAAAAGTTATTTTCCCGGCAAGAGAACCGGATTTTTTCACCAGCGCATCATTTTCAGTGCCGGAAATTTTCCTGCTCATATCCATGCACTTCCCCGCAGTTCTGGCAACTTTTCCGGCAAGCCACAATGCAATCAGCCAGCCGACCAGCATCACGATAATGGCACCGATAACTCCCGGCAAATTGCTTTCCCCCCAAACCTGCCATACACGATAACAGAAATTCCGCATATTAACTCCTCCTCATAAGTGTTGCGGTTGTACGCACTTCAGAAATCCTCCTCAATTCCGCAAGTGCGCCCTTTCAACTTGAAATTATAAACTTTCTTCACCTTTTTTCAACCCCCGCCGATGCTAAAAAACAAAAAAAAGCGCACCGGATATTGAAAAATCCATTTCGCATGCTATGTTAGATAGATAATAAATTACAGTAACATTAACAGCAAAAGCGTAAATACAAACAGGAAAGGGCAACATGAGTATTCAGAAATTTTTCAGTGCTGCGATCAAATTCAATGCCTCCGACCTTTTCATAAGCAACGGCAAACCGCCGAGTTTCCGGGTAAACGGAGCTATCTCTCTGGCGGAAAATATCCCGCCGGTAAAAAAAGAAGATGTCGATGCATTCCGTAAAGAACATATCACAGACACTGCGGAAGAGCAGTACAAACTTTCCGGCGGTGCCGATTCTTCAGTGGAGATCGACGACCACCGTTTCAGGGTCAACTTCTATGAGTCGATCAACGGTCCGTGCCTGGTAGCCCGTCCGATACGCAACGGCAGCACCTGTGACTTTGCCACACTCAATCTGCCGGAAAAGATCATGACCAAAATCGCTTCCAGTTCAAGAGGTATGGTCATTGTCACCGGTACGACCGGCAGCGGTAAATCAACCACCATGGGGTCGATCATCAACTACATCAACAACAACATGAATAAACACATCCTGACTCTGGAAGACCCGATCGAGTTTATCCATAAGGACAAACTTTCTCTCATCTCCCAGCGTGAGGTCGGTTCCACTGCCGGCGGATTCAGCGAAGCTCTGCGTTACGCCCTGCGGGAAAACCCCGACGTTATCGTCATCGGTGAGATCCGTGATGCCGAAACTGTGCAGACGGCAGTTTCCGCCGCTCTGACCGGACACCTCGTCATCAGCACTATGCACACTTCAGATGCCGCCGGTGCGGTTGAACGTATGTTGAAAATGTTCCCGGAAGCACAGCGGGAAACTGTTGCCGGCAGTATCGGCTTGGCTCTGGAAGCGATCATCGCCCAGCGGCTCGTTCCGAAAGCAGATGATTCCGGCATGATTCCGGTGCTGGATATTCTGCTGGGAACCGGAACCGTCAGAAAACAGATCGCCGGTCAGCATTTTGAAGAACTCGAACAGAGTATGCGTCTGGGTACCAGCGTCGGCATGACCACATTCAACAACTCCCTTATTGAGCTGCTCCGCCAGGGGTTGATCACTCCTGAAGCCGCTCTCAATGCCACTGATACTCCGGATGAGTTGAAGCTTCTCCAGCGGGGGTTGAGTAACGGCAGCAGTGACAAGGCAGTCTATTCCGGCGACTCGGAAAGCGGCACCGGACAGATCGATATGCGCGATCTTTTCAAAGCTGCCGTCAAAGCCGGAGCAAGTGATATTCTCATCACTGTCGGAGTGCCGCCGCAACTTCACATCAGCGGTTCTTTTGCCTCTCTGGATCTGCCGCCACTGACCGGTGCGGATGTCCAGCGTCTGGTCTACAGTCTGCTCAACCGCCGCCAGCGTACCATGCTGGAAGAAAAGCGGGATATCGACTTTGCAATCGCCATTCAGCTTGGTCCGGGGGTAAACCGCCGTTTCCGTCTGAATGCTTTTTTCCAGAAAGGCAATGTCGCTTTGGTCGGTCGTCTGATCTCTGATGTCATTCCCACACCGGAAACGATCGGTCTGCCGCCGGTACTCTCCCAGCTCATGGAGAAAAAACAGGGGCTCATCCTCATTACCGGTCCGACCGGCAGCGGTAAATCAACCACACTTGCCAGTTTGCTTGATCAGGTGAACCACCGGGATTCCCGCCATGTGATCACCATCGAAGACCCGATCGAATATGTTTACGAACATGACCACTGCGTGATCGAACAGCGCGAGATCGGGGTGGATGCGATCAGCTTCTCCCATGGCTTGCGCAGTGCAATGCGTCAGGCTCCGGATATTATCATGGTCGGTGAGCTGCGGGATACAGAAACGATCCAATCAGCCATTTCCGCCGCCGAAACCGGACACCTCGTGCTGGGAACGCTCCACAGTAACAACGCCTGTCAGACAGTGGAACGAATCATCGACTCCTTCCCCGCCGGTCAGCAGAACCAGATCCGGCAGCAGTTTGCCGGCTGCGTGCTGGCAATCATTGCCCAGCGGCTCGTTCCCCGGATCGACGTCCCCGGCAAACGTATCGGTGCGTATGAGATCATGGTCGGAACAATGGCGGTAAGAGCCCTTATCCGTGACAATAAGACCCATCAGCTCATGTCGATCATTGAAAGTTCGGCAAGAGACGGTATGCTTTCAATGAGCTACTGTCTGGATTCCTATGTGGAACACGGTATCATCTCCGAAGAAGAACGGAAAAAATTCGATACCGGAACCTGATACAGTTCCTCCTGATAAAAAGGTAATGTCCAGAATTTTGTAAAAATGAAATATAAATTTACAAAAAAACGTAATTTGTAATACATGAAACATATTACACAGGCAGTAATTTGTCAACTGGCAAATCACGGTTTTACAGCAAGTGGCTTGTCGGGGCGCAGTTTTATGCGAAGACCGGTGGATGCAGGGCGCGACAGCAGGCACACCGCCCAGCGGGTGCGCCAGTGCAGTAAAGATTTGCAAGCGGGCAAAATGCGGGAGTGATCCAAACGGTGGATGCAGCGTGCGACAAGGTCGGGTTTTGCGACGAGTACGGAGCAGGAGTGTACTATGTACTCGACTGCTCCGGCGCAGGAGCAAGGCGCGAGATTGACCACGATGCGCCACCGCAGTAAAGATTTGCAAAAGTTGAGACAATACTGTTTACCGCTTCAATTCCAAAAGCAGATGTTTATCATTACCGGCAGCTGCACTGTCGGCAGAAAACTCAACACCTGCGGTTTCAGAAGCCAGCGGCTCTTCCACATCCATTGTCCAGCCGGTTCCCTGCAACAGTTCCTTTATGTCAGCAATATCTTTTCTTTCCGCCACCAGCAGCAGAACCGGAACTTTCGCCCCGGCAAGAGCATCATGAAAATTATCTTTATCAACCACTGTACAGTCGTTATTCAAATCCATGTAATATCTGGCTTTGGAATCAGGAACCGATCCGTAAAACAGCACCTCTTCCGGCGGCAAATTTCGGGCGACCGTTCCGCACTTCTTCCAGAACGGTCTGCCGGAACGATACCGGGTGAGAGCCGGTGCGGCAACAGTGAGGATAGCCGCCATAAAACATGTCCCGGCAAGAATATATCCGCTCCACGCTCCATTCATACCACTGTAATTTTCCACCGCACTGCTGCGGCCGGTGTCAAAAATCAAAGCCGCCAGACCGATCGCTCCCAGCAACGGCACCCCGAACATTATCAATAACGGGGGTGATTCCAGAAAAACCATACCCCACAACGGCCAGGTAACAATAACACACAAACAGAATGAACAAAGTACCGCAAAACTCCAGCGCATGATCCCATTCAGACGGTCATTCCAGTTCCCGATTCCGCTGCTGCCGGAAATCCATGATGCGGTCAGGATAAGAAAAAACGGCAGTTGCGGCAGTTGATACTGCCAGCGGCGTCCGGGAAATATACCGGTGAACAGCAGCATGATGATCGCACCGGTCAATAAATTTCTGCTGTCAACCGGAAGCTCCCGCCATCTGCGGAACATCACAATGATCACCACTACCGCCGGCAATGTCCACGGAAAAATCAATCTCGGCAAATTGCCCAGTGCCAGATACCAGCGGTTGCCACTGTAAGGGGATAACATTTCCCGCCACGATTCGAGAAATGTACCGGCAGTCTGCCGCCATATCCGTTCCGGATATTCGATCCATCCGATCCCGGGGAAACCGATCTGCCACGCAGCAAGCAGTGCCAGCACAGCCGCACCGGCAGCTGCCGCCGGAATGATATTCCAGTGGGCAAAAAGATATTTACTGCGGAAAAATGTAATACAGAACATTCCGGGAATGAAAAGAATAAAATTCATCCCCCACCATACAATTCCAGCCAGCAGCATGAAACATATCAGCCATCTGCGCCGGAAATTCATTTCAGCGGAATACAGAAAATACACACACCATATCACCCATGCCGCCAGCGTCATAAAAGCTGAAATATGCCGCCCCCAATAGATGAAACCGTATGAACCGATCAGCATCCATGCCGAAGAAAACATGGTGCGGCGATCGAAAAATTCCTGTGCAAACAGCATCGTTCCGCCCAGACAGAAAAGCGCGGCAAGTGCAGAAAAAAAACGGCAGGAAAATTCATCGTTCCCGAAAAAATCAGCGGCGATCCCTCTGCCGCGGCAGAACCACAACTGCATTTTTTCCGCCGCATCCGACCAGTTTTCCCGGGCAAAAATATCTTTGCCGATGGTCAATTCCCGGATGCTTTCCGCCATAACGCCCTCTTTGCCGTGCAGAGCGTTGAGTCCAAGCTGAAAAAATAATATTATTACAGCACAGAAAAATATCAACCAGATGCTCCGGCGCAAGGGAACCGGTTCCGGTGTAAAGTCAAATTCCGGCAATTTCTTGTTCATGATCAGCAATTCTTGTTTTTTTGCTATTGTTCCAATTTTTGTGAAAAATCTTTACTGCGGTGGCGCATCGTGGTCAATCTCGCGCCTTGCTCCTGCGCCGCAGAGGTCGAATACAGTAGTATACTCCCTCTGCGTACTCGTCGCAAAACCCGACCTTGCCGCACGCTGCATCCA
>JAZSIZ010000170.1:0-8337 GCA_045534015.1 Victivallaceae bacterium
AAGGCTGTTGCTCACCTTTTTTGAGGTTTTGCAACAGCCCCTTTGTTTTGCTTTTCGGCGCTCAGATTTCGAGCTTCTTTCCGGCTAACATCTCGTAGGCTTCGAGATATTTTGCCGCTGTGCGGTCGATGACCTCCTGAGGAAGCTCGGGGCCGGGGGCTGTTTTATCCCAGTCGAGAGTTTCCAGATAGTCACGGACAAACTGTTTATCCAAACTCACCGGACTGGTGCCTTCGACATACTGATCGGCGGGCCAGAAACGGCTTGAATCCGGAGTAAGAACTTCATCAATAAGGATGATTTCACCATCGATCTCACCAAATTCAAATTTGGTATCAGCCACGATGATGCCTTTTTCGGCGGCATAATCGCGGGCGGTGGTGTAAATGTGCAGAGCCAGGTCACGGACTTTGGCGGCCTTTTCCATACCGATGATTTCTGCCACACCATCAAAGCTGATCGCTTCATCGTGATCACCGACCGCAGCTTTGGTAGAGGGGGTGAAAAGCGGTTCATCCAGCTTTGAAGCCTGTTTGTAACCATCACGCAGTTTCAAACCGGAAACCATGCCGGTTTTCTGATAATCTTTCCAACCGCTGCCCACCAGATAACCGCGCACAATGCACTCCACCGGAAGGACTTTGGCTTTCTTGACGATCAGTGAACGCCCCTGAAGATCTTTGGCATAAGGTTTCAATTCTTCACGGGAGGTGACATCCGCAGAAATCAGGTGATTGGGGACATCTTTGAGCAAATCGAACCAGAATAAAGAGATCTGGGTCAGAACTTCACCTTTGCGCGGCACGCCAGTTGGCATGACCACGTCAAATGCGCTCAACCGGTCGGTGGCGACAAAAAGCAACGCATCACCGAGGTCATAAATATCCCGCACTTTACCGCGGTTGATCAGTTTGATGCCGGGCAATTCGGTTCCCAGCAAAGCACCATTGGCTCCGTACTGCATAGCTGCACCTTAGGCGATAGCGGTGATCTCAACGCGGGTGAGATTCTGACGGTGACCCTGGGTGCGGCGATAGCCTTTGCGGCGTTTCATTTTGAAAACAACGATTTTTTTGGCGCGGAAGTTGTCGAGGACTTTGGCGGAAACTTTGGCACCTTCGACCATCGGAGTACCGATGTTGAGTTTGCCGTCGTCGCCGGCAACGGCGAGAACCTGATCAAAGGTGACTTCGGCACCGGCTTCGAGACCGAGTTTTTCGACTTCCACGATGTCGCCGACGGCGACTTTGTACTGTTTGCTGCCAGTCATGATGATAGCGTACATTTTTTTGCTCCTGTTCTATTTATTGAAAGTTTGATTTTTGCACAAATATTCTACAATTCTAATAATATAACCCCATTTTATGATTTTTGCAAGTGCGCTTCACCGCAAAAAGAGGTCTTGTATGAGATTTTTCCATCCTCTGCCGAATTTTTCATAATTTCCGCACTTCCACTCTTCAAAGACCAGCGGGATCCGCTTGAAAAAACATTTGGGCATAGCGGCACGGTTTTCGGAGTGGGCGATCCGTTCTTTCAGTATCCTTTTTCGCTCTTCCGGCAAATCGGGGAGTTTTTTCAGTACGGCGGTAAAAAGTTCAGCGTTCCATGAGAAAGTGTTGTTTTTTACTGACTCCCGGGCTTCGCGCCATTGCCCGTAAAGAGAACTCTTTTTTCCGGCGGAAGAGGTGCTTTGCCCATGACGGCGGAATGTTCCCAATGATTCCGGTGTGAAGCTCCAGGCATCCAGAGCCGCTCCGGCAACTCCCAGATAATTGTCGTGACAATTTTTTAATTCCGGAATCGGCAGAACTTTTTCCAGAAACTCTTTTGTAAAAGCCATATCATGTCCGGCAGCCGGAAAACGGCGGCAGCTTTGTTCAAACTGATTTTCCCACTTTCCCGGGGCAGCTTCCCGCAGCTTCCCATAACCGCGGGATTCCAGATGGGTGAAATCTATGGGACGACCATCGGCATCGGTGATGTCGCTGTCGCAGAAAACCGCAGAAACTTTGCCGGGAGTCAGAAGTCTGCACATTTTTGAAACTTTGTGCGGATACCACAGATCATCCTGATCACAGAGAAAGATCACATCGCCGTTACACAATGAAAGAGCCTTGTTGAAATTCGCCGCCGCTCCCAGAGGTTTTTCATTACGGAAATAGCGGATGTTGAGCATATCAGAGAATTTTATCACCGCTTTTTCCGTGGCATTATCCGGCGAATCGTCACAGATGATCACCTCATCCGGCACGACCGTTTGAGCGGCGATGGAGGAAAGCTGTTCTCCGATGAATTTTTCGCCTTTATAAGCGGCTATAGCAACTGATATTTTCATCATTTATTCCATGCGGGCAATTTGTTTTTGACTTTGCGTAAAAAATCATGCGGGAATATGCGGCAGATGACTTTCAGCCACGCAACCCGGATGAACGAGGTGTAGAAATAAAAATTTTTGTGATACAATATGGTACAGCTCCAATATTTTTCCCGCTCCATTTCCGGATTTTCTCTGAAAAAATCAAAGTGTGACGGAATCAGATATTCGTAAAGCAGCCGCTTTTTGCATCTTTCAAAACATTTACGGTCGATTTTTTCCGGGACATATCCATCAAGCATTCTCAAAAAATTACAGCTGAATACCCGCAGCAATGATTTAGCTGTTTTTCGCGGTACCGGCATACTTTCAAAATAGATCTTGCCGTCTGTTATCACCATTTTTCCCTCTGCCGCCAGCCGCAGAACCATATCGGTCTGGGTCAAAGCACTACCCTTGCTGCGGGATGGGTCTTCCAGGGCAAGAAACGGTTCATCCCTGAAGGCAATGCTGCCGATCCAGGTGATGAAATATGAATTGTTATCCAGAATATCATTCATATTGCGGCACACTGTGACAGGTTTGCCGTATGCCGCCGCCAGTTTGCAATTCGGGGTCAACACCACATCCGCAGCAGAGTATTGCCGGAGAAGCTGTAAATATTCATCCAGCATCTGCAGCTTCCAGAGTAAGGTGTCATTGTGAAGTTTGCGGAATTTTCCTTTGCCCATCCGCAGTGCAAACTCAAAATTATCATGAGGATGGATCGCCGTTTCATGCCGGAAAGATCTGATCCTGTCCGGATGCAATGCTGTGAATCCGGCAATGATCAGCGGAGTGTCATCTGTGGATTTATTATCTGAAATGACCACTTCCACGTCGCCGGATTTCCATGCCGGTTGAGAAATTATGGAGTCAAGAGTCCGGCGCAGAAACGTACCCCGGTTGTACGTTGGAATACAGATCGACAGCAGCATCACAATCTCCGTTGTTTGTTTATATCAGCCCATAATATAGCATGAAATACAGGGCAAGTCAACTTCGCATCAACTTACACGGTCGGAGGATTATTTTTTTACATTATCCCAGCGTTTCCGCCGCCATGGAAAAAGAAAATCGCATCCTATTGCACCGAGTGTAAGATATTTAATGACCGCCCGGTCTGAAAAAATCCGTTTTAAAATATCTTTATGATACCATTTCCCGCTTTTTCTGACCGCAGTCATGTATGTTGCATAGGCTGAAAACGACGCCTGTCTGCGGCTTTGAAAGCCCAGTACATTATGCAATTCACTGAAACGGATCCACATCTTTTCCGGATCTTTACTGATATTGTCATCGTGCAGACGGTAACAGACTGCAATATCCGGAATAACTTTGAAACGTCTGCCGGTTTCACAAGCATATTTATTCAGATTGTAAAACAATACTGTGTCATCGCAGATCATACCTTCGGTGAATCCCCCGCAGGCAAGGTAGTCACTTTTACGGAAAAGTGCCGCCTGAAACATCAAGCCGCCATCTTCCTGCGGCCGGTAACGCTTCATCATGGTAAAAATTTCCTGCGGCGTACGGTCATTTAATTGCAATGCTTTGTCATCCAGAAAATTGTGACGGTCAAACTTGCCATCTTTGAATGTCTGCCCCATTCCGCAGACAAACATAAGCTCATGATTTTTCTCAAGGATTTCCAATCGCTTCCTTAAACAGTTCGGCGGCAGAAAATCATCACCGCCGAGAAAAATAAGGTAATCTCCGGATGCTGTTTCTGCCAGTTTCCGGTAGGTGTAAGACGGCCCATGGTTTTTCTGTGTGCTGAATTTTACCGGTACCGGCGCAGTTTTGGCAATATCCGAAATCACTTGCAGACTGTCATCATTTGAACCATCATCCAATACGACTACTTCAATATTCTCATAATCCTGATCAAAGCATGATTTGATGCCCTGTGCAATAAAATCACGCTGGTTGTAACAGGGAAACAATATTGAGATTTTTCCGCTCATCCGGAACTCCTTGCATATATCTTTTCTTTCCGGGTGTAATATAGCATGTGCAGAGCAATAAATCAATGATTTTATGCAAAAAAATAACACGGAACAGTTGTTGCGGGCACTGTTCCGTGTCAGTAGCGTTTTGAATTACTTTATTGCCGCTTTACCGGCTTTACAGGCGGATCGCTGTTCCAGCAAGCGTTTCGCCGCTTGACCACGTCCCCGGTCGCCGGGTGGCGGAATTTCTTGTCATTTCACTGCCTGCCGCTCAAACTGTCTGGCAACTCTTGCCAGACTTTCGCTTCCGGCAGGCGGCAGTTTAACACCGCTCGGCTGTGCCTCGCAGATGTTTCGCCGCTTATGGCGGCGACAAGCGTTCCGCCGCTTGACCACGTCCCCGGTCGCCGGGTGGCGGAACTTTTCTTACTTCATTGCCGCTTTACCGGCTTCAAAAGCGTTGATGTTCGCTTCGACAGCACCGGGTTTCTTGCCGAATTTTTCTTCGACAGCTTCAGCAAACGCACGGGAGAAATCTGCCTGATCAGCTTCATTCATACCATTCTTGGCAAGCACCGACGCCAGCGCACCGATCAGCACGCTGTTGGCAAATTTGGAGTTGCCCAGCTGATTACCCGCAATATCCAGCGCATCGATGCCGTAAGTTTTCATCGTCGCCGGAAGTTCGGGCAGGGTCACTGCCGTATGGTCATAGATCAGAATGCCATCTTCACGCAATTCACCGATATATTTGTCGAATGCCGCCTGGGTCATGGCGATCAGCAGATTGCCGCCCCGGTCGATGATCGGTGAGGGGATCGCTTTGCGGCTGACCGTCACGGCACAGCAGGCGGCACCACCGCGCTGTTCCGGACCGTAAGAGGGCATCCAGCTCACATTGAAGTTGCGCAGACGCGCCATATTCGCCAGCATCACGCCCAGACTCAGCACGCCCTGACCGCCGAATCCGCCGATCTTCACCCGCAATTCCTGATCAAATATCTCGGAACTGTTGCGGAAATCCGCCGCCACCGCATTCTCATTTTTCTGCGGGAAAAGAATCTGACGGACACTTTCCTCATCACGGATCACCGGCGGAGGCAGTTTGCCTTCCGGAAGTTCCGCTGTTTTATCACGCAGACAGCCCAGCGGGAAGTAGTTCAGCATCTGTTTTTCAATAAACTCATTGACCTGATCGGCACTCATTTTCAAGTTGATCGGGCAGGGGGCAACCACTTCGATAAGGGAGAAGCCTTTGCGCTCTTTCAAATTCTGAATGCCTTTGTAAACCGCTTTCTTGGCGGCAGCGACCCGACCGGGAGTGGTCAATGCCACACGCTCAATGTAAACCGGAGCAGTCAGAGAATTGACGATTTCGCACACCGGAGTGGGATAACCCTCGGTTTCCGGATTTCTGCCGTAAGGACTGGTGGTGGTCTTCTGACCCGGCAGCGTGGTCGGAGCCATCTGACCGCCGGTCATACCGTAGTTGGAGTTGTTGACGAAAAAGACCGTCATCTTTTCTCCGCGGTTCGCCGCCTGCAGAAATTCGTTGAAGCCGATCGCCGCAAGGTCGCCGTCACCCTGATAACTGATGACATAAGATTCCGGATTCGCCCGTCCGGCACCGGTTCCCACTGCGGGCGCACGGCCGTGCGGTACGGAAATGCTGCCGACATTGAAGTAATAGTAGGCAAAAACCGCACAACCGACCGGGGCGATCAGCGTGGTGTTTTCCTGAATACCGAAGTGTTCGATAGCTTCAGCGACCAGTTTGTGCAAAATACCATGACCGCATCCGGGGCAATAGTGCATATTCTTTTTGATCGGTCCCGGACGGCGGTGGAAAGTATCAAAAAAGACTTTTGAACGGCCGAATTTAACTTTCTCGCTCATTATTTGACCTCCTTCAACATATTCCGCGCAGCATCGCAGACATCTGCGACAGTGAGCAGATTTCCGCCCATACGGTTGCAAAGTTTCACCGGGCGTTTACATTCAATCGTCAACCGGACATCTTCGATCATCTGTCCGGCACTGTGTTCACAGCAGAGGAACCCTTTGGCATGCTCTGCCGCACGCTTCAAGCTGTCCTGCGGGAAGGGGAAGACCATCTTGGGACGGATCAAACCGACTTTCAAACCTTCGCCGCGCAGAATTTCCACCGCTCCCTGCGCCACACGTGAACTGATACCGTAAGCAACCAGCACCAATTCAGCATCATCAACAGCAATTTCTTCAACCTGCTGTTCAGTCTTCTGGATCAATGCATATTTTTCCTGCAAACGGATGTTCAAAGCTTCCAGATCATTGTATTCCATGTAAATACTGGAAATAATGTTCGCTTCTCCATTCACCCGGCGACCCATCTTCCATTCCGGATCATAATCATATTTGACTGGCTCCGGCAACTCCAGACTTTCCATCATCTGACCGATTACTCCGTCAGTCAGCACGTAAGCGGGCATCCGGTATTTTTCCGCCATCGGAAACGCCTGATAAACCATATCACACATCTCCTGTGCGCTGTTCGGGGTGAAAACGAGACAGCGGTAACTGCCGTGACCGCCGCCTTTGACCACCCGAAAATAGTCTGACTGTTCCGGACCGATATTTCCCACTCCCGGACCGCCGCGGGTCACGTCAACGATCACTGCCGGCATCTCATACGCCGCCAGATAACTCATCCCTTCCTGCTTCAAACTGATTCCCAGACCGCTGCTCGCTGTCATGGTACGGCGACCGGCTGCCGCACAGCCGATGACCATGTTGATGGCACCGATTTCTGATTCCGCCTGCACAAAAGTACGGTTCAGTTTGGGGAAAAGAAGTGCCGCCGCCTGTGCAATTTCACTGGCGGGCGTGATCGGATAACCGAAATAACAGTCGCATCCGGCAAGCAAAGCACCGTAAACCGCCGCTTCATTGCCCTTGAGCAAAAGACGTTTGTTGTAAGCCATTGATCACTCCTCCTCAAAAATGGTGATCGCTCCCGGTTCGGGACACTGATAGAAACACGATCCGCAACCGATACAGTTGCCGGGATTCTCCACTGTAACCGCAAAGTACCCCTGTATATTCAGCTCTTTGCCGCGCGCAATAAGTTTTTTCGGACAAACCGCCAGACAGCGGTAACATCCTTTACACTCATCGGCGGCAATCTCAATACGGAATTTTTTCGCCATAATATCTTTCTCCATTATTTAATGCTGAATTTCAACATTCCGATGAACTACTTAATATAATATATAAACCACGTTTTTTCAAGAGTGATATAAAAAAAACGTTTTTTTTACGTTTCAGGGGTTGACAAAAGCGGTTTCAGGGGTTATTTTATATAACATATCACGAGGCGTGGTAGCCAATCGGCTAGGCAGCGGTCTGCAAAATCGCTTAGATCGGTTCGACTCCGATCCACGCCTCCATTTTTTTTTGCCTGAATTATGGGCAATCTCGGGCCTTGCGGGCGTCGCTCGCTCGGTCACGTACGATAGTACGCTCCCTCTCTTGCTCCTTGCAAAACCCGACCTTGCCGCATACTTCAGGCAAAAAAAGCGTTGTGTTTGGGATGGCTCTGGCGGGCTGTCGCCCTTGGTGGGGTTGCACCCCACACCCCGCAGCGTGCAGTCTGCGGATGTTCTGTTTGCATGCGGGCGGGGTAAGTTGTGCAGTCTGCGGATGTTCTGTTTGCATGCGGGCGGGATAGGTTGCCTCTTCGACGGTTTATGACATAAACTCATATAGATTTCTCGCTTGAAATTTCCGGCAGTTGATAGATTTTTAACTTGAAGTACTAAGTCGGATCGTAGCCATGTCGTTCTGTGAGCCAAGGAGTTGTCCTAATATGTTGTCTTCCTAAGACCGCTTGGCCTCCGACTTCATCCGCAGACTGCACGCTGCGGGGTGTGGGGTGCAACCCCATCAAGGGCGACAGCCCGCCAGAGCCATCCCAAACACAACGCTTTTTTTGCCTGAAGAAGTCGGATCGTAGCCATGTCGTTCTGTGAGCCAAGGAGTTGTCCTAATATG
>JAZSIZ010000053.1:0-38973 GCA_045534015.1 Victivallaceae bacterium
GAAAAATCATATTGAAGCTTTAAAATGGTTTAGAAAAGCCGCAGAACAGGGAGATGCCATAGGAACTTCCGATAGAACATTATCCCGATGCAACCGACAGCGATTCCGATCAGGAACACCTGCAACAGGCATTTGAGCGATATGGAGCAATAAGAGAGATTCCATTCTCATACCATCTCTTGAAAAATGCAGTAAAGCCAGCAAAAACTGCATAAAACTAACACTGATTCTTGCATTCCTGTTTGAAATTTCGCGATAATATTGATATATTATCCCAAACGGTATGTGGTGATAAATTTCATCACAATAAACTTTTATGCGAGATATAGAAATGACTGATTTCAAGCTGATACATGGAATTTATGAAAGTGTGATAAATCATGCTTTGGAAGAACGTTTGTCGCGCCTTGAAGAAAATTATGCTGTCACCAAAAATCAGCTTGATTCGGAGGAAAGTTCTTTCACACTGGCTTTGCATTTGACCAAGTTGATTGCCAACAGTCTTGCCGGAATTAAAGGCGATGACCGCAAGCAAAAGCAAGCGCAATTCTGTAATCAGCTGCTGGAAGTTATTGGGCAGAACGATACATCTTTTCCGGTGGAATCGGAAAAAATCGTTGACGATTTAATGTACTTAATGCAGATTCAGGACACCCGCAAAAAGCCGCTATCCCGTCCTGATACGCCGTTGACTAACGCTGCCTTGTTTACTGGTACAGCTTCCGATCTCACGCTTGAAAGTGAGCTTAAAAAAGAGATTCAAACTGCCGACCGCATTGACATCTTGTGTTCCTTTATCAAATGGAGTGGTTTGCGATTGATTCTGCCGTTTCTGAAAGAAGCCACTGCCGAGGGCAAGAGACTGCGCATTATTACCACCAGTTATTTGGGTGCGACCGATATTAAGGCTATTGACGAATTGCAGAAACTTCCCAACACTGAATTGTTGGTTTCTTACGATACGGAACGCACACGTCTCCACGCCAAAAGTTACATTTTTCATCGTGATAACGGTTTTGGTACTGCCTATATCGGTTCATCCAACATCTCAGCTCCGGCGTTGACAAGCGGTCTTGAATGGAACCTTAAAATCAGTCAGTTTGAGTCACCGTATCTCTGGGAAAAAGTTTGCGCCACCTTTGAAACGTACCAGAACACCGCCGAATTTACCCGCTATGATGAGAGTTCCCGCGCGCGTTTGACTCAGGCTTTGCGCCATGAAAGCGGCAAGGATAAAGACAAAGAAGATTTTATGGCGTTTATGGATGTTACGCCGTACCCCTATCAGGAAGAAATCCTCGATAAAATCCGCGCTGAGCGTGAAATTCACGACCGCCACAAAAATTTGGTCGTTGCCGCTACCGGTACTGGGAAAACGGTGATTGCCGCCTTTGATTTCAAGCGCGTCCGCAAAGAACAGCCCAACGCAAAATTCTTGTTTGTGGTTCATCGTGAAGAAATCCTGAAACAGAGCCGCTTTACATTCCGCAACATTCTGCGGGATCAGAACTTCGGCGAGTTGCTGACCGGGCATGAAAAGCCGGAAAATTTTGATCACCTTTTCTGCTCCATTCAGAGTTTGAATTCGCAAGATCTATGCTATAAATTGCCGGAAGATTACTACGATTACATTGTGATCGACGAGTTCCACCATGCCGCCGCCAATGGCTATCAGGAGTTGTTGGAACACTTTAAGCCTAAGTATCTGCTGGCACTGACCGCAACTCCGGAACGTCACGACGGTTTGGATGTATTGAAGTATTTTGATTATCACATCGCCGCTGAAATACGTCTGCCCGATGCCATTAACCGCAAACTTTTGTCGCCATTCCAGTATTTCGGCATCTCCGATTCGGTGGATTTGAGCGCTCTTAAATGGAGCAACGGCGGTTACGATAAAACACAGCTGAATAATATCTTTACCGGCAACCTCGTCCGCGCCAATTTGGTATTGCAGAAGATGCACGAAATTCTGTTGGATATTGACCAGTGTCGCGCGCTCTGTTTCTGCGTAAGTCAAAATCATGCGGAGTTTATGAACGACTTTTTTAATGCGCATGGGGTGAATTCTGCCGTGTTGACTGCTCAATCCAGCGTGCAGGAACGTAACAGTGTGCAGGGGCGTTTGATTGCCAAAGAAATCAACGTGATTTGTGTGGTTGACCTTTACAACGAAGGTGTGGATATTAAAGAAATTGATACGGTTCTGTTTCTGCGCCCCACCGAAAGTTTGACCGTTTTTCTGCAACAGTTGGGGCGTGGTCTGCGCTTACACGAAGATAAAGAGTGCTTGACGGTGCTGGACTTTGTCGGCAATGCACACAAAAACTTCAACTTTGAATATCGCTTCCGGGCGATGCTTGGACCTTCCGGCGAAAATGTGATCGACGAAATGGAACACGGATTCCCGCATTTGCCCGCCGGATGCCACATTCAACTGGAAAAAGAAGCGCAAAAGCGGATTCTGGAAAACATCAAAGGCAGTATTTCTGCCGGTCGTCAGGCAATGTTAGTGAGCCGCATTGCTACCTTTGAAAGCGAAACCGGAAAGCCGTTAACGCTGGAAAACTTTGTGGATTATCACCACTTGAAACTTTCCACGATCTATCAAAGGGCGTTGTTTGCCCGCCTCTGTCAACGGGCAAATTTGCGTGAAGATTTTGAATTTGCCGAAGAAGATCGGCTGCGGAAAGGGTTGCTGCGTATCTGCCATTTGAACTCGGCATATCAGTTGAAAACTTTGTTGGAACTTCTGCAAGCGCCTGCCAGTCGCCTTGCGGCTTTGACCGAAGATGAAGAACGCATTTTTACCATGCTCCATTTCTCCATGTGGGGACGAAATACTGAAATAAAGACGGTTCAGGAAAGTGTGGCAAAACTCAAAGAAAATCAGCTCTTTTTCGCCGAACTGCTGGACGTTTTGAACTATCTTTTTGAACACGCCGACTTGGTTACAGCCAAACCGGAACTGCCCTTTGATTGTCCGCTGGAACTCCACGCCAACTATACCCGTGACGAGATCTTGGCGGCGTTGGGTAACTGGACGATGGAAAAGTCTCCGGAAATGCGTGAGGGTGTGAAGTATCTGCCTGAAATCAACACCGATATTTTTCTGGTTACACTGAACAAGTCCGAAAAACATTATTCGCCAACAACCATGTATTTAGATTATGCAATCAGCGATGAATTGTTCCACTGGCAGTCACAAAGCACCACCAGTACTGAATCTGCAACCGGCAAGCGTTACCTCAATGGCAGCAGTACCGTATTGCTCTTTGTCCGTGAAAACAAAAGTGCTGATGGCATAAGTTCCAGCTATTGCTTCCTCGGACCGGCAAAATACGTTTCGCACAGCGGTTCCCGTCCGATCAATATAACGTGGAAACTGCTCTACAAGATGCCCGCCCGCCTCTGCCGAATGACCGAGCGCATGGCAATAGCGTGAGGGAAGGAACAATGGAAACTGAACTTTGTAATATGTGTTAACGGATAAGGCGTGGCTTGTTTCGGTGTAGGCACGTTTGCCATAATTTTATGTGAAATAAATATGCTTGTAAAAAGTCTGAGAAGAAAATATTTACTTGAAATATTTGTTTAATATTAAGGAGACGTTTTATATGGAAAACAGTGAGATCAATGAACAAAAACATTGTGCCAAACTTGACAATCTGATGGTAGAAGTAGAGATATTAAAGAAAAATAAAAAAAATCAATTCTCTTGTATATTCTATTTTATTGGTTTTATTATCTTTTCAATCCCGACAATTGCAATATGGTATTTTATGTTAAAGCAACCAATTGCCACGGCGGGAATACTGAAGTGTGAAAATGTAGCCGAATTATTCAATGCTCAATTTGCAAATATGTTAACCATAATTACATTTTTTGGAGGAATAATTCCTCTTTTGGCATATTGGTTTCAGCATCGTTCTTTTGATAAGCAACAAAAACAAATTGATGAAATTTTAGTTTCTTTACGAGATAAAGTTGAAAAAGCAGAAGTCCAAAATGTATTTGCCACATTTTCTCAGAACATAAAAACTGGGCTTGATGATATAAAAACTGTTCAAAACACTTTACAAGGTACTATTAATAATGGTCTTGAGTCTATCAAGGAAACGACAAGTCAACAATTTAATGGATTGGCAGAAGTGTCAAAGCAAGCAAATGCTAATTTTCAAAACATGTTTCAAGACCAAAATAAGCAATTTAGCAAATCATTAGGGAGCGTTTTGTTTCAGGTTGCAGATGCCTTTACCGCAGAAGAACAAAAATTTATTTGCCTTCTATCTGCGAGCTTTCTTTTTCTTTTGGCAGATGATAAAATTACAGCAAAAAGATATTTGGAGATACTTTTAAAAAGACTTGAGGCAGATTTTAAATGGACATCTAATGATGGATATGCTAATATGGTTACGAATATATCACAATATGCGATATTCATTCAGGCGTCAAGCAATCACGAAGATATACTTTTAATTTTGGAACAAATTAGAGAAAAGATATCTAACAAATCAGTAAAATAACAATGAAAAAAATTTGTTTTTTCAAGAACAGATATACTGTAGAAAATAAATTAAATATTGTTAAAAGCAATGGAAACGGAACTTTGTAATATGTGTATGATCTCCGATGCGGAAGGGCGGGTGTTGGTGCAGGAAAGGTTGCCCAAGCCGTCGAATCCGTGGTCGGGATTAACTTTCCCCGGGGGACACGTTGAGCCGGGGGAAACGGTTGTGGCTTCGGTGATCCGGGAAGTTCAGGAGGAAACGGGCTTGACCGTTTCCAACTTGCAGAATTGCGGATATATTCAATGGTACAATCCCATTAAACAGTCGCAATATTTTGTCTTCCTTTTCAAAACCGACACCTTTACAGGAGAACTGACCGGTTCCGTCGAGGGCAGCGTCAAGTGGATGACTTTAGATGAAATGCTCGCCGGATCACTTGCTCCAAACATGACCAAATACCTTGCCGTCTTCCAAAACGAAACCATCCCCCAAGCCTACGGCATTTCCGGTCAGGGGTTGAATTTAGTCGATAATAGTGGTAATTTGAATAATGGAGAAGAAAATGCTTTATAACATTTATTTCAGCCCGACGGGCGGTACGAAGAAGGTGGCGGATATTCTGGCTGGTAAACTCGGAGGCGAGTTTTGCGAGGTGGATATTTGCCGTGATATTGAAAAGATGAGTTTACACGTCGGAGATGTCTGTTTGATTTCAGTTCCGTCTTTTGCCGGACGGGTTCCGCAGATTGCTGTTGAGCGGCTCAGAAAGATTTCCGCTAATGGTGCGAAAGCGGTTCTTAATTGCGTTTACGGCAATCGGGAGTGGGACGATACTTTGACCGAATTGCAGGATACTCTTGAAGCTTGCGGCTTTGTTTGTGTGGCGGCGGTGGCTGCTGTGGCTGAACACTCCATTTTCCGGCAGTTTGCCGCCGGTCGTCCGGATAAAGAAGATGCCAAAGAGTTGATCGAATTTGCCCGGAAAATCACCGAAAAACTTGATAGCGGTGTGTGCGGGGATTTGAATCTTGCCGGAAGTCATGGCTCATACAAGGAACTTGCCAACATTCCTTTCAAGCCCGAAGCCAATGACACTTGCGATAAATGCGGGATTTGTGCCGCCGGTTGCCCGGTGGGGGCGATCGACAAAACTGATCCCCGCAAGACCGAAAAAGAACGCTGTATCAGTTGTATGCGCTGTCGGGACATTTGCCCCAAACACGCCCGCGACCTCGATCCGGCTTTCATGCAAGCTGCCGCCGGAAAAATGGCTCCAAAACTGGGGGGTCACAAGAAAAATTACTTATTTTTGTGAATAATGGATTCGGTTCTTGGGGAAGGGAAAAACTTCTTTTCACGAGAAAAGAGATTTTTCCCTTCCCCAAACCCCAACCCTTTTCAAGAAAAGCGGGGTATTTTATAAAGTAAAAACAGTACTCTATTGGTATTTATCTACCTGATATAGGTAACTGATTCTTGCAAATAATTTTAAAGAGGAAGAATATGAAAAAGATTTATGCTGTCAATGGCAGTCCTCGGAAGAACGGTAATACGGCGCAGCTTTTGCAAAAGGCTCTTGAGGGGGCGGCGAGTGTCGGCGCAGAAGTAAAACTTATTCAGCTGGCAGATTTGGATTTCAGCGGCTGCCGCAGTTGTTTTGCTTGTAAAAAGTTGGCAAATCCTGCCCCGGGATGTGCGCTCAAAGATGATCTTGAGGAAACTTTGAAAGAGCTGCTTCACGCTGACGGGATCATTATGGGGTCTCCGATTTATTTCGGTGCGGAAAGTGGACTTTACCGCAACTTTCTGGAACGGCTCTTTTTCCCGATGCTGCGTTACACCAATCCGCCCTCTTCACGGGCAGAAAAAAGAATCGATTTCGGATTTATCTACACGATGAATGTTCCGGAAAATGTTATGGATGAGTACGGTTATCGAACCTATCTGGAATCGACAAATAAGTTTCCGCAGATGATTTTCGGCAGTGAAAATGTTCATACTCTTTACGCCTGCGACACCCATCAGTTTGATGATTACAGCAAATATGAGTGTACCTTGTTTGATGCTGGTCATAAAGCTGAAATGCGCAAAACTCAATTCGTTTCCGATCTTGCCAAAGCCTTTGAAATGGGCAGAAAACTTGCAGAATAATCATCAGCAATGCAGAATTTGAACACCCCAATCGGACACCTTTTTACCGTTCTCCTTGACCATTATGGACCACAACATTGGTGGCCTTGTCAGACGGGGGCGCGGTGGGAGATCATTGCCGGGGCGATATTGACCCAGAACACCGCCTGGATCAATGTGGAAAAGGCGATCGGGAATTTGCTTCCTGCCGGGGTGATGTCGCCGGAGCGTGTTCTGGCGACACCAGATACGGAGTTGCAGGAGTTGATTCGTCCGGCGGGATTTTTCACGCAGAAGTGTGCTTATTTGAAAGCTCTGGCGGCGTTTATGCTTGAGCGTGAATCTGCCTTTGAGCAGTCGGCGGATGTGTGGGCTTTGCGGAAAGAATTGCTTTCCGTCAAAGGTGTCGGTCGGGAAACGGCGGACAGTATCTTGCTTTATGCTTTCAACAAACCTATTTTCGTTATTGATGCCTATACACGGCGGGTGGCAGAGCGGCATTTGCACCTTGACGGAACTTTGCATTACGACACTCTGCAAAAGATTTTTATGGATGCCCTGCCGCCCGACGTTTCCATTTGCAATGAATATCACGCCCTCATCGTTACCCTCTGCAAAGAGTCCTGCCACAAGTCCAGCTGTGGAGAAATTTGTTCAAAAATACCTGATACAGCCTTGGGGAATTGAAATGTTGATTAAATATTTAGGCAAGTTTACAATGAACTTTGCTTGACAAATCAATGTGGCAGTGTATATTATTGTGAGAGCGGCTAAACATTTAGGCGAGTTTACAACAAAGGGCTGCCATTATGGAAATAAGACGAGATCACTATTTACAGCAGCTGATTGACCGGCAATGGAACGGAATGGTAAAAATCATTACCGGCATCCGCCGTTGCGGAAAATCTTATCTGCTTCGTACTCTGTTCAGAAATTATTTGCTGCAGCAAGGTGTGAAAGAAGAACAGATCATTCATATTGAATTGGATTTGACTAAAAATATCCGTTACCGTAATCCATTGGAACTGGCAGCTTATGTCCATAGCCTGATTGACGGAAAAAGTGGGCAGTATTATCTTTTCATTGATGAAATTCAGATGTGCGAGCCGGTGAAAAATCCCTATTTGCCGGACGGTAAAAAAATCACTTTCTACGATGCCCTCAATGAGTTCAAGGAGATTCCCAATCTTGATGTCTATGTCACGGGGAGCAATTCAAAGATGCTTTCCACCGATATTCTGACCGAGTTCCGTGGGCGTGGAGATGAAATAAGGATCCATCCGCTCTCCTTCGCAGAGTTTTATTCTGCTGTCGGCGGTGATAAAAAAGAGGCGTTTGACCAGTATGCTTTCTTCGGCGGGATGCCGCTTATCCTTAATCAAAAGGATGATGGTGCAAAGATGGCATATTTGAACTCACTTTTTGATGAATTATACCTGAAAGATATTGCTGAACGCAAAAAAATTGAGCATCCGGAAGAGTTGGCTCAAATTCTGGATTTGCTGTGTTCGGCAATCGGTTCATTGACCAATCCCACCAAAATCGCCGATACTATTCTTTCCAGAAAAAAAGTGAATGTTTCCGTCAATACTTTGAAAAATTATCTGGAACATCTCAAAGATGCATTTCTCTTTACCGAAAGCAAGCGGTATGATGTCAGAGGAAAATCCTACTTTGAATATCCGATGAAATATTACTGCGAGGATATCGGTTTGCGGAATGCCAGAACCGGATTCCGTCAAATGGAGATGACTCACATTATGGAAAATATCATTTTCAATGAATTACGGATAAGAAATTTTTCCGTAGATGTGGGTATAATCTATGAAAATGGCAGAAATAAAAGCGGAAATCCGGTTAAAATCCAACGAGAAATTGACTTCATTGCATCTAAAGGCAACCGGAAAGTCTATATCCAATCTGCCTTTGCCATGCCTGATGCAGAAAAACAATCTGCCGAATTGAAACCCCTCAGTTTAACCGGCGATTCATTCCCCAAAATCATCATCCGGAATGATATCGGCAAATCCTGGTACGATGACAATGGTATTCTGAATATAAATCTGATCGATTTTCTGCTGGATAACTCTGTAATTTGAGTCGTTAAAAAGGCTTCTTGCGGGGGATTTTGCAAAAAAATCGCAAATTTTTCATGAAAAATTTTCCAAGTGGACACAAAAAGTCTACTTGCCCGGTGTATATTTATTTCAAAGCATCAGAAGCTGTATGGAATAAATTTAATGTACCAGTATCGAATAAAAAGGGGGAACACATGAAAAAGAAATACACAACGCCGCTGCGCGTATTCTATTGTCAGCATTGCGGTCGATACTACTTGGGACTCTGTAAGCATTTTGGATTAAGCATACATTGCTACAACTGCAAAAAACTTTTTGCGGCTTCCAACTTCAAAGACATGCCCTTGCCGCCGTTATATCCGCCGCTATTGGAAGATGATCCGGAACTAATAAAAGAAAGAGAACTGTTAGCTCAAGAACGGAAGAAATTGAGGGCACTGGAAGAAAAGAGGAAAGCGGAGCCGGGTTACAAAGAGAAAAAAAAGTCTCCCTGGGATGGAGCCTTCTGGGAAGTAACCGGGGAAATTTTGTTCGGAGTTATGGTTTTGGTTTTGATCGTTCCGATTGCGATTATTTACGTGGGTTGCCTTGCGTTTGGTGGAAGACGGTAATTTATCCATGCATGTGCTGAAAAACTTCAGCTGTACCTGCTGATAAATGACAAAGAGGTAAAAGTTAAAAGAGACAAATAATGAATAAACGATTGCGCAAAAAGAACTGTCGGAGCGGCAAGTTTGCTTCCGGCGATCTGTTATTTTATGGGCAACAACGCCTTCTATCGTGATATTTCTGCCCATCTTTTTCGCATCCCTTTGTGTGCCGGGCGGACAATGACAAAGGGATGCGGGGAAATAGTCTGTTTCAAAGGCAGCTGTGGAAAGTATCCATGATCGACTGGCAGGTCGCCCCGACAGCGGTCACATCGGCTCCGCAATTGATATAGTCATAACCCATATCAAAATATTCTCCAAGCGTGGCAGTTCCGGAAACTGTTCCGGCAAATTTGCCATACTTGTGAGCGGTTTCCACCACCAGTTTGCGCACCCGGGCAATTTCCGGATGGTCGAATTCAGCGGGATGTCCGATCGCCTGACTGAAATCACCCGGCCCGAAAAAGATCATATCTATACCGGCAAGCTGACAGATCTTATCCAATTCGCCCAGAGGTTCGGGATCTTCGATCTGCACGATCACCAGCCGGTTTTCGTTCATAAATTTGATATAATCTTTGAATCCGAGCATACAGTACATGCCATCGGCATTGCCGCCATCTACCGGGCGCAGCCCTGTCGGATGGAACCGCACCGTATGAACGATCTCCTTTGCTTCTTCATAACTCATAAGGTGCGGGATCATAATGCCGGAAGCATCCGCTTCCAGAGGGCGGATATAGTCGCTGTAGCACCCTTTCGCCACGCGCACGATCGTATCGCAGTCATACGCTTTGGCTGCGAGGATCATCTGACAGATATTACTGTGATCGGTCGGGACATGTTCCTGACAGCACCACACGCCGTCAAAACCGCTCAATGCGGCAATTTCTGCCACCCGGGGGCAGCTCAAATTGATTTTGAAGCTCAACGCTTTTTTTCCGGCACGGATTTTTTCCAATATCCGGCTTTTCCGTGGAGTAACCATTTTTGTCTGTTTCCTGATTTTATCAAAAATTACCGGTCAAATTGTTTCAATACCTGTTTGAATATCGCCACTTCCCTATCCAGTTCCGCTTGAGAACCGTAATGGGTTTTGAGCTGAATCATGCGGGGCTGGAGATATTCGGCATTGGGACAATCGGCATTTTCCGCCAGATATGCAAGAGCCGGTTCATGGTAAGCTAATCTCCATGCTCCGTAATATCCGTCTGAACCGGCGGCGAGCATGGCTTTATGGAAGTCGTGCCACGAAACAAAATCCGTATCCAGACAGAATGCTGCCGCCCAGAAGGAATTTTCCACTCCGGCAGGAGTTTGCTGGGCTTTTATCCATGAGAATCCCTCTGCTGCTTCAAAAAATGCCTGACCGCACTTCTGGCGCATGCTGACAAATTTATCCAGATTTTCCAACTGGGCAAGCGCGAATGCCGAACATAATTCAGACATGCGGAAATTGAAGCCATAATGGGTGTGACGGATCGTTTCCGGCGCGGCAATGTCGTTTTTATCGATCTTGCTTTTGCCCGGTTCCGGACTGATCTGTCCGTAACCCAGACTGCTGAAACGGCGCACTGCCGCCGCCAATTCCGGATCATCGGTCACCACCATGCCGCCCTCGCCGCAGGTGATATGTTTGGAATTCTGGAAACTGAATGAACCCAGTTCGCCGATCGTACCGGCAAGTTTGCCGTCGATTTTGCCGAGAAAACATTGGGCACTGTCTTCCACGATGGGCAGACCGAGTTTTTTCAATTCAGTAACCGGAGCGGGAAGTCCGTACAATGAAACCGGCATGATCGCTTTGGTGCGTGCGGTGATTTTTGCTTTGGCTGATTCAACAGACATCACAAAAGTTTCCCGGTCAACATCGGCGTAAACCGGTGTCGCTCCAGCCTGAATGACTGCCAGAGTTGTACTGGACATGGTCAGGGGCGGTACGATCACCTCATCGCCCGGTCCCACGCCCAATGCAACCAGCGCAGCATGGAGTGTCGCTGTGCCATTGGTAAAGCTGATGGCGAATTTAACGCCGGATTTTTCTGCGAAAGCCGCTTCCAGTTTCCCGGTGAATCCGGGTTCGGATTTTCCGGGGAAACCGCCGGAAAGCAGTTCTTTCAGATATTTTTCTTCATTACCGCAAATTCTCCAGTTTTGCATAGTTATTCCACCTCCACTATGGTTCCGTAAATACCGTTTGCTCTGCCCTCATCGCTCAAGGGGTTCATATAATAGAAGATCATATATTTGTTTTCCCCCAGCGGTACGATCTGCGGATAACCGGTGTCGGCACGTTCACCGTCATCACGGATGATGATCTCCTCTGCCGTGGCGAAATCGGTCAATTCCGGGTTGCAGATGCGCACACGCACACCGGTTTCCGGTTCGATCCGGTAACCGTATGCGACCATCACTTTGCCGTCGGCAAGACGTTGTGCGCAGGGCGGTTCGGCGTGGACACCGGTATCGACCGGTTCACTCCAGGTGTATCCGCCATCGGTGGATTCAGTTATCCAGAGATGAGCGCGGGATATATGTTCGCCGCCGGGACCGCGATGGGTACGCATAAGCATGACAAATTTGCCGGATGGTGTGATGTAGAGGAAAGGCTCCTCAAAGACTGCTGTACCTTTGTGATCAGCAGCCGTACTCAAGAACTGCCATGATGCGCCGTCATCTTTGCTTTCGTACAGTACTACTGATGAGTGATATTCCGGACGGTAACGCAATGCCTGACCGCAGTAGAAAAGTCTGCCATCGGCACTGCGGATGATATTGGCACGGTTGTGCATCATCAGCGGTCTGCCGGGGAGGGCTTCCAATCCGCCGGGCAGCGGTTCGGGGAAAACCGGTTCTTCCCATGTTTTTCCGCCGTCGGCACTGCGCATGGAAACAGAACCGATGTGTGTGGAAGTCGGCACGCAGTTGCCCGCATAGATAAACTCATTATTGCCTGCGGCATCCAGAGCCTCCACCGCGAACCGGGTGATATGTCCCCAGATGAAGGTATTGGCATACAGATATTTGCCGTCGTAGAACATGCCGCCATCCTGGGCGCATCCCTCATAGGGAGCCAGCAGCAGTTCCGGTTTGCTCCAGGAGTTGCCGTTATCTTCTGAAAAACAGATCATCAGTTTGGAATTCGGGTCAAGATGGGAGTACCATCCGGGTTTCAATCCCGGCAGTCCGCGGTAACGCGGTGCGCGGCGGAAGCAGACGGCGATCCTGCCGTTGCCGATTGCGGCAGCTCCCGGGAATGCCGAATACCAGTATTCATCCCGGTAGACAGTGATATGTTTGATGATTTTCAACATCTTTTGGTTCTTTCTTTGTATTTGATATGTACAAATATTGGTAATTTATCAGTAAAATAACGCCAGCTGGTGTTCATCCACGCCGTCAAAAAAATGATCTTTAAGTGTTGCTTCCACATGAAATCCGCAGCTTTGATAAAACTTCAATGCGGTCGGATTGATGGATGACACGCAGGTGCGGACTTTACGGGTCTTACGGTCACGCCAGAATCTGTCAGCCGCCTGAAAAAGCATCCTGCCGATACCTTTTCCTGCATATCCCGGCATCACTCCGATGCGTATCAAAGTTCCTAATTTCCGTTTCAAAGCAAGATTGACGGTGATACAGCCGACAACAGCACCATTTTCCACGGCGACAAAACTGATATTTTCAACATCTTCACTGATGGTGTACCGCATCAGATTTTCCGTATATTCAGCCGGAGGCGGAGCATCGGTTTCCATGCGTTCTTTCAGATAAGTTTTGAAACTTTCAAAGAACACCACCGAGGCCTGTGCTGCATCGGCGGTGTTGAATTCCCGGACAGTAATCATTTCTTACCGATCTTTGTTGTGGTTACTTTTTCAACTGTGCATCCAGTTTCAATATCTCTGCGGCGATTGCTTCACGGGCTTTCTGATAATCAGCCAGCTTCCAGCCGTTGGGCAGATTGAATTCCCCCTCGCCGTAACGTTTACCGTTCCTGTCATACTGTTTTGCAAATTTAGAATCCAGAAACACCGAGTTTTTGCGGAAGTTTTCACCGAAGTCAAAACTTGCGGCAAGATTTTTCAGCAGTTTTTCCGCACTTTCAGTATTGATATCGGCTTTTTTCGCATCGGCAATGCGTTTTTCCAGAGTGACGATATACCGCAAGTCATCCACACCCTCGCGCATGGATTCATAGTTGATAGTGAAACCGCCTTTGGAAAATTTACGTACCGGCATGCTGAAAACCAGATCGTTGGCATTGTAGTCCAGGTCATTGTACGGCGAACCGGTAAAGTTGTTGTATGCATAGAACATCTGACCTTTACAATCTTTGCCGACCGTCCGGAAGAACCAGCCCAGTGCGAAACGGTATCCTGCCGTCTGCGTGTGGGAAAGGCAGTTGTCAATGTTGTATGACCACAACTCTTTGCCACTTTTATTGCAGGCATCCTGGATCGTCTGCCAGTCATCGACATACCAGAGATTGCGGGTGTTGAACCGCAACGCATGGGCGAAAATATTCGGGGCAAGCGCATCCACCTCTTTCTGCAGCGGACGGGTGGTTTTGAGCCAGATGTGAGTTGACCATGATTTGGCATTGATCTCTTTGAGTATCGCCATTTCCCAAGTCGTTCCCGGCAGCAGAGTCGGGTGGCTCAATACCTCGTCAATGGTGTAGTAGTATGGTTCGGGCCAGCCGCGGCGGGCAGCTTCCTGATTGAGCAAATTGATGAGAAACTTGTAATTGTCTTTGTTTCTGCCTGATTTGGCAAGGATGCCGTCGGAGCGCACGATCAAACCGCGCATGCCGGCAGCTTTCATCGTGTCGATAACAGCACTGTTGGTCTGGAAGTCAAACTGGTATTTGCCGTCTTTTACAACCCAGAGCATCTCTCTGGATGGATCGACGATCCAGGTATTCATCCCGTGTTCAGCCTGCTCACGGATTGTTTCATGTGCGCCGGTGTAACCGTGTCTGCCCGGGAAAAATCCGATATAACGGTCAGCCTTTTCCAATTCAAAGGGCAGAACTTTCACCGTCACCGGAATTTTGACTTTGCCTTTGGCAGTACTCAATAAAAAGTGATCCTGATAAGTCCCGGCTTTGGCATCGGGACTGACTTTGAATGTGATCCAGAACTGACCGGATTTATTTTTTGCCAGCTGGAAGTTGTCGGTTTTCTCCACCCACACCGGAGCATTGATAACTTCACTGCGGTTGTAAAATGCGGTGTTGCGTTTATACATGGAACGCACCACTTTGATTTGCGCCGTGATGCCGTTTCTGGCAAGTTCTCTGCCTCCGGCAAGAGAGAATTGCTGATCTTCCAAAGCGTGCAGATTCAGCACTGCCGGTTCAAATTCACCGCGGGCGGCGGTGACAGTGATCGCCGCGGCTCCCGGATCTTTTTCCGGAACCTGATGAGCAAAGAACAACTCCATCCAGTTGCCCTGAAAAGCGATAAAACCATTGGCTTTGGCAAACTCCGACAGTTCCGGCAGTCTGGTATTGCCGACGAAGAATCTTTCGGTATAGTATCCGCTGGCAAACTTGCCGGCGATCTCATCACGCATGGTTTTCTCGTAAGGGATCAGTCCACGGGTGACAGTCACGCAGTTCCATTGCGGATAATCAACGGTACGGCGGTTGTTTGAGGGAATAAGTTTGATGTATCCGGCAAACATTTTTCCGCCGGGGAGAAATCCCAGTTTGGCATTGCTCATATCCACATCTTTTTCGATCAGGATCTCCGTATTCGGATGACGGTGCGGCGGAGCTGCTCCGATCTGGATACGGTAGGGATTGGCAAAGTCGTTGATGGCAAAATTGAAATCTGTCGGCGCACTATTGGCACGCACTCCAAGATAAACATCATATTTACCGTTGAGTTTCGGTTCATACGTCAAAGGTTCCACCCCGATTGCATCTTCGGCGGAGTGCAGAGATCCTTTGCTCCAGGGGGCAAAGAATCCGGAATTGGCGCGGAAAATGAATTTATCTCCGGAAATGCTGCCATCGATTGCCACGCCGGGTGAAAATTTCGTAAAATCACTCAAAACCACGCTTCCCGCCGGTTCGCTGATACCTTTGACCGGCTCAATCTCATCGGCGGGGTATTTAGGGTTTATAACTTTACCATTGACTTTTGCCTGTTTATTTTTATCGAAAAAATCTTCAGGAGCGAAGTCTTTGATCTTCACATGGTAGATGTTGCCGTAATATTTCCACGATGGTGTGCTGCCGACATAGAAAGTATTTGCCTGATATTTGATTTCGCCCGGATTTTTGAAGTCCGCAACGATACGTTTATCCATCGTGACCTGTACTCTGCCGTCACCGAATACCACTTTCAATTCATGATCGGCACGGTTGCGCAATCCCGGACGGAAAGTGTTGTACCATGATTTGGTTCCGTTGAAAGTCACCAGCATTCTGCCGTCTTTGTTGATCCAGACACAGTAGCCTTTGTCATAGGATACGCCGCAGGTGATCAGCGGCATCCAGGTTTTGGCTTCTTTTGCCTGCATATCGACGGAGAATTTGACATCAAGAGTGAAACCTTTCTGAAATTTCAAATCTTTCGCCGGAGCAGTGACCATACCGCCGGAGTAGGTGAGGAAGTAGCCGTGGTCATCTTCCCGTGCCCAGCTGACCTGTTCCGGAGTTTTGATGGTCAATTGTACCGGAGTGGAACTTTCATCTTTCAGCGTGAGATTGCCGGTGCCGTCTTTCATCTGCCAGAAGTGTTCTCCGGCAAAGAGCGCAGAAACGAGGCACAATGCGGTCAAAGAGATAATTTTTTTCATTTTTTTATTCCTTATGTATGAATCGGGAATCAATATTCCTGAAGTTTATTGGAACTCAAGCCGTGCCATTTATTGGCATTGGCATCCGCCGGTTTGGCTGACGCGACGTGACCGTCAAAGAACAGGTAGTTCGCCTGTGAATTATGCCGGTCGGATGCTACATAAATGCTGCTGTGATTGGCTGCTCCCGGATAGAGCTGATAGTTCTGGGCATCGCCGAGAATGTAACGTGATGAAGCATCCTTGATATGGGTATTTTTCATCGCTCCGGTGAAAGGTCCTTCTTTACCGCCGGAAAAGAGCATGAAAACAGTATTCATACCATACGCCCAGCCGGGGCTGAAGTGTCCGGCTTTGGTGCCGATATTGGTTTCCCAATCCTGAATGGATTGACAGCTGTGAATATCTTCACCGCGCTGTTCCGGCCCGTTCAGAGTTTTCAAATCGAATTCCCGTCCCCAGGTCGTCATCCAATTTTCCCAGGTGGCACTGCCGCCGCTGTTGAATGGTCCGCAGTAGTAGCCCTCATTTTCATCGGTGTAAAAGGCGATTTTGCTTCCCAATTGTTTCAGATTGCTGGTGCAGCTTGCCGTTCTGCCGCGCTCACGGGCGGAGTTGAGGGCGGGCAGCAAAATTGCCGCCAGAATGGCGATTATGGCAATTACAACGAGAAGTTCGATCAAGGTAAAGCACATGTGCTTTACCCCAACGCGTTGGGGTAAAGAATACTTCTCCGCCAATTTTTTTCCAAAATTTTGGCAGTGTTGTTTTGCTGTAAATACGAGCAATTCAATAAGAGTAAAGCTCTGATGTTTCACTTGCGTACGGGAAGCGTTGTAAGTTGATCCTGATTTCATTGTCCTGTCCTTTCCTGTCTGTTTTTTAATAGTCAGTTATTTAAAGAATTGCAATGGAATGCCAGTATTTTATCGGTCTCATCCAGTTCAAGTCCATGGGGATGATGCCCCCAGAAGTTGCGCCGGATCACCGTGATTTTTCCGCCGTAAGTTAATAGACGCTCCTCGAAAATCTCAAAATTAGTGTGGATATTTACCGAAGTATCCTCCATGCCGAGTACCGCCATGATGGGAATATTGTTATCCACCAGTACTTTTACACTGTTGAGCGGATTGAGCGGAGAATTTTTCAATTCCTCAAAGCTCATGCCGAAATTTTCGCAGATCTCCTTTTTGCGGATTGCCGTGGAAATACTCTCTCCCTCATCTGCCGCACTGCACACCGGAGCATCCAGATAAATGGATGCCACCTTTTCCGGAAAAGTTTGTGCATAGCGCAGCGAGAAAAATCCACCCCAGCTCAAACCGACCAGACAGCATTTTTCCGCAAAGCCGCAAGATACCAGAAAATCCTGAAATCTTCCCATGATCTCCATGCATTTTACACTGCCGCGCATCGGATGGGTGTTTATATGCACATGGTAGAAACCGTGTTCCAGCAAAGCCGTCACGCCGACCCGCTTCACATACGCTTCCGGCCAGACCGCTATCCACGACCATCTGCCGTCACCGGCGGGGATATGCGGTTCGGCTATCCACGCCTCGATTCCTTCAAAGTGAAAATGATGCCGGGTAAAACCGTACCATGATTCAACTCTTTCTGCAGGAGGCAAAATTATTTTTTTCATCGTAAAAATTCCTTACAGATCACTCATAAATTCATCCAGCATGATTTTTTTGCCTCCATCAGCTTTAGAGGCGATACCAGCCAGTACGATTTTATTCAATTTCAAAGTTTTCTCCCACGGTACCGGCGTTACTCCGGTGCGGCACATCGCGGCGAAATCTTTCATCATTTCAGCGATACTGTAAAAGTATGCTTCAAGTGTGTCATCGGTATAGGGCAGAGCCAGCGGCTTTTCACCTTTGCGGTGGATGGTCAAGCCAAGCGGCAGACCCACGCCGTTGAAAATTTCACAAACTGCCGCCACGCCATTGGCGAATTGAACCGTTACGATGTCTCCGGCATCATTTCCGGTATTCTGCACACTTGTCACATCATCACCGAAAAGCTCAAAGAGTGTCCAGAGCAGATGCGGTGCGTAACGTACCCATACGCAGGATGTTACACCGTTGACGAAAAATACTTCGCTCTTTTCCAGTTTGTTTTTCGCCTCTTTTACCAGCGGCGACCATGGGAAACTTGAAGCGGTCATCAATGGATAGCCTGCCGGAATCGCGGCTGCGAACTTGCGTAAATCTTCCGGAGTATGCGCCAGAACCTTATCCATAAAGACCGGTTTGCCGCTTTTGAAAAGTTCTCCCGCCATTTCCCAGTGACGGTCGATGTCATCGCGTGTAAAGAGTATGGCATCCACATTGGCGGTCAATTCTTCCAGAGAACCGGCGATATCGGGGATGTTGGCGACCCGGGCGATCCGTTCCGCCGCGCCCTCTTCCGGAGCATAGACCCAAGTTACTTTGGCATCGGCGACAAACTGCTGATGGCGGTGGTGGTTGGGCAGATACTCTTTGATAAGGGCAAATTCACACTCTTTTTGCAGAGCATCGTTGTTGAAATCATTGAATATTGAAGAAAAACTGTACGGGTGTCCGTTGCCCGGATTCATTCCCACTACACCGATGGTTATCATAACGGTCTCTCCTTCCGGTTATTTATAGCGGGTGAATCCGCCATCGATCACCAGATTGTGACCGGTGATATAAGCCGCAGCATCCGAAGCGAGAAATGCCACTGCACCTTTAAGATCGTAACCGGCTCTGCCCATACGTTTGAGCATGGTCAGACCGGAGTAATCTCTGATGAAGTGTGCCGGCTGGGTGCGTTCAAATCCTCCGGGGGAAATGACATTGACCCGGATCCCGTATTCTCCGAGGTATGCCGCGCAGTCATAGGTCATGCCGATGACTCCGGCTTTGGCGGCGGAATAGGCTATCGGATTCGGTGTCATATCATCGCCGTAGATCTTGCGGTCTCTGCCGACCATGCCCGCCATGCTGGCGATATTGATGATCGAACCGCTTTTCTGCGGCATCATCAATTTTGCAAATTCCCGGATCATCAGAAAAGTGCCGGTCATATTCGGTTCGATGAATTCTCTCCATCCTTCCAGCGACTCTTTTTCCAGCAGTCCGCACGCTTTTTTGGAGTGTCCCCCGGCGTTGTTGACCAGAATATCCAGTCTGCCGAAACGTTCTCGAATCGCATCATACAGGGCAAGCACTGAATTTTCATCGGTCAACTCCAGTTCAAAAGGAATAAATTCGTAACCGGTTTGTGCTTTCAATTGTTTTACGCTCTCAACTGCCCGCTGATAATCTCTGGCGGTAACGGCGACGGTCGCTCCCATTTCCGCCAGTCCCAGGGCGATTTCCGCGCCGAAATTTTTGCAGCCGCCGGTGACCAGAGCCACTTTGCCGGCAAGCGATTGCAGATCGCAAAGCCGGGAACTTTCCTGCTTCTTTTCTGTCATACTGAAAATACCTTATATACACATAAACGGATGTAAAAATGATAGCTTTGAAAGAGAATATACATCCGTAAAAACGCAAATTCAATAGAATTTTTAATAAAATCATACTTTTTTGCAAATATTTTTCTATTTTTCACCAAGATTCTATGGAATTGTGGTTGTTTTGGTGGTTATCCTTGACAAATTGCCGTCGCGGCAGTATATTAATATGCGCAGGAAAGGGAGAATAACGGCATGGCACCATCAAAAAAACTGACATCCATGGATATGGTCTATGAGAAGATCATCGAAAAAATCATTTCGGAACAACTGCTGCCGGGAACTCCGCTGCGTGAAGAACGTCTTGCCGAAGAATTCGGCGTAAGTTCCACTCCGGTGCGTGAAGCATTCCGCCGTCTGGAGTATGAAGGCTGGGTGCAGAGCCGTCCATATAAAGGCTCTTTCATCCGTAAATTTTCGGCGCAGGATATTGATGAACTCTATCAGCTGCGGGAGATGCTTGAAGGAATGGCGGCAGCCGCCGCCGCCCGCAACGCCACTGTTGAAGAACTGGAAAATATCCGGCAGACTCTGGCTATGGAAAAACTCTACCTGACCAAAGCCGCCGAAAATACCTGTCCCGGGGATGTCGCGCCGACTTTCCGGGAGGAACTTGATTTCCATGCCGCCATTACCGCTGCCAGTCACAATCAGCTTCTGCAGCAGCGGCTGGGCATGCTCAAAGCCCAGATCACCTGCGCTTTTATATTGAGCAGTTCACTTTCCGATGGAACTCTGGAAGATCAGCAGCGGGTTTTTGAAGAACACACCATGATCTGCAATGCCATTACCCGCCACTGGGATGATATTGCTGAAGTTCTCATGCGCCGCCACATTTCCGATGCCCGGAAAAAGCATGCTGCCATGATCGGCAGCGGCATGGAAAAGTGAGCAGTTTTCTCCTCCGGTCATGATCAGGGCATTTACTGCGCTGAATTCTGCAGCAATTCAGCAGGGGCAGCGCCGGGCCGGGATATTTTCAAACCGGTCGCGGCGGCAAGTTGTGCAACAGCCTTGCTGAATTCGATCCTGGAAATCACCAGTCGGCTTTGTGCTTCTGTCAGTATTGCCTGGACTTCATTCAACCGTGTTATGGTTTCCCTGCCGTTACGGTATTCATTGAAAACGATATTGCGTTGTTCAAGCACCCAATGAGCCATATTTTGAAAAATTCCCACCTGATAACGGGCATTTTGACAATTTGAGTGGGCATCTCTGATCTCTGTGGCAACTTCCAGAAATTTTGCATTCAGTTCCCGCAGGGCGATTTTTTCCAGAACCTCATGCAGTCGTATGTTGTTCAAAGTGTCGAATCCCCGGAATATATTCCATTTGCCTGTCACTCCGTATATGAAACTGCCCCGGGTGCTGTGAGAGCTTGAAACACGGTAGCCGCCGTAGCGCGCATTATAGGTGTCGGAAGTGAATTCTGAAAAAAGACGGAACTCCGGAAAAAAATCGGCATAGGCTTTCTGTTTTTTCCGCCAGGCGATGTGCAGAGCGATCTTTTCTGCTTCCAGATCAGGACGGTGTTTTACGGCAAGTTCAAGATAATAATTTTCATCATGGATATCCGGCAGCTGTTCAATGGAACTTTTTTGCAGTTCGATATTTTCCGGTAATTGTCCATGAGCATATCCCAGCAGGGCGGATAATGCATGAAATGCCACCTGACGGCGGTAGGCGGCATTGCGGATGTCACTTTTGGCTCTGGCGGCAAGGATCATGAAGTTCAATACGGCTGCCTTTGAAACGTGACCGTTGCGGAAGCGTTCTTCTTCCTGCTGCAATGCCATATTCTGAAAGGCAAGATTTTCGCTGTATATGATCATTTCTTCACCGGCAAGAAACATGTCATAATAGGCATAAGCTACGGCACGCTCCAGCAGACGTCTGACATTTTTTTCCAGTTTTCTGCTTTTGTTGTATTCCTGCTTTGCAATAATATATTCCAATTCACGGGCGAATCCGTCAAAAAGAAGAAAAGTTGCCTGAATGCTGCCGGCTGTGACAAAGTGGTCGTTTTTTTTCATGACGCCCTCGGGGGGATTTTTCAAATCCCATCCCCGGGAAAGAGTGTGCCCGAGAGAGTATGCGGCATTTATTTCCGGAGCATAGGCGGATAACGCACGCAGATAACCGTACCTTGCCGCCCGTACAGCTTGTGCCGCTGCAAGATTGGTCGGATTGTTCTGTAAAGCTGTATCGATTGCTTTTTGCAGTGTAAGAGGCTTATCCGCCGGAATCAGGGCAATTGTTTCCTGCATTGAAAACTCCCGGCGGAAATCCTCTGGCGTTTCAAGTGGACCGTAAACGGGGGCGCAGCCGGATATAAGCATGTTGTGGAAAATCAGCAAACTGCCGATGAACCGGATGATGATTCTGCTGTGCCCCGGACAAAAATATTTTTTCACCACAGAAACAACTCCCAGAAAAATTGCCGGAATGGATGTGCCGGAATATCCAGTTCCACATAGGCACTGCCGCCGAAATGAAGATGCAAATTTTTATCCGGGTCGAGTATTTTGATCTGCACCGGATACCTTTGCGGCAGCATGAACCATTCGTTTTCTTTTTTTACATCGGCTACTCCGGTATGCGGCGCAGTCAGACGCCGTTCTGCTCCCCAGCCAACGGCACAGACTTCGCCGTGATATTCCCGTCCCGGATATTGCCGCAGCCATATACGGGCACGGGTTCCGGGGGTGATTTCTGAAAGTTCACTTTCTTTGAAATTGGCTTGAACATACCACTCTGATGAATCGATAAAGGCAAAAAGGACATCTCCCGGTTTGTAATATCCCCCGGGAGAAAGGGTCATATTGACCACATAGCCGTCACTCAAAGCCGTTACCGTAGTTTGCCGGCACCATATCTTCTGGAGTTCCAGAGCGGCTTCTGTTTTTTTTATCTGTTCCCGCAGAACGTTGCAATCGTGCTGCAAAGATTCCGCAGTGTGTTCAGCTGCGGCCATACGGGCGAGAGCAACTTTGAGATTTCTCCGCTGATCGACGACATAGTCTTCTGATACGGCAGCAGCTTTGAACATTTCTTCGCCGCGGGAGTAAAGGAAGCGGAATTTTTCCACATCGGCATTGAATGTTTTTATTTCTTCCAGAGCGCGTGCCAAACTTGCTTCGCAGCTTTTCAAGCGGGCGCAGAGGGCTTCTTTTTCGTGTTCAAGTTCCTTGACTTTCAGCTGATACGGCGGAGAGAATATTGAGAATAACGGGGTTCCTTTGGATACAAAATGATTGTTTTTTACAAAAATTCCGGTAATATATCCGGCGGTCCACGGCGAAACCGGGCGGGTGTTGGCAAAAATAAATGCATTGTCGGTAAAAGGTTTTGTGTGCCAGTAAAACCAATATCCTGCCCAGCAAAGCAGAATGATCGCCAATACCAGCAATGCCAGATATTTTCTGATAAAATTCATCGCAGCGGTTTTCCTTTTTCATATTTGCCGGAATAACCGGCTGCCAATTCGATTGCAGCTCCGATCCAGGTGGCAGTCGTGCGGGAAAAAAAGTTTTCCCATAAATTGAATTTGTGATATGTTCCTGCCAGCCAATCGGCAAAAAAGGTCAAAGAGATCATGAAGATAATGGAAAACAGGAAAAAATTTCCGTAGTTGTAAAGGATGAAAAAACCGCTCGCCCCGATAAAAGGAAGCAGCCAGATAAAACGGTAGTCAATGCGGTAAAATGTACTGAGCAGAAAGCCGCCGGTGATAATTCCTGCCGGGACCGCAAAAATCCGTTGCCAGGCGAGTTTTTCACCTGAAGAATCAGATGTTATGCTCATATTTATAAAAAGTATCGTCATCATGATCCATGTCCCCTGATCCAGTTCTGTTATTTTTGCGATGGCAGTTCCGATGCCGAGTTCCGCAGACAGGATCAGGGCATGATACGGGGAACAGGGCGCAATGGAAACAGGATTTTCTTTTTCTTTCTTTTCCCCGGCATTGCCGATAGTTGTAACGGCCATGATGACGGGTATTCCGGCAAAAATATCAATACTTCTGCTGACGGCGGGAAGAAATTCCGGGGAGGCAGAGGTGCCGAGGTATCCGGTCAGCAGCACGATACATCCGGCACGGCAGTCGGGCAATGTGGAAAAAATGAAATAAGCAAATGCGGTGCAAATAATTGTCTGTAAAAAAGGCAGTTCTCCGGAAAATGAAAAAATAAATTGGGCAGCAGCACTGTAACATGCCAGAAGTGCAGTTGTCCGCAGTCTGCTGCTGAATGATCTGACATCCGCCAGTAGAGCAGAAACAAGGCAGGAAAAGACGATCATCAGTAAATTTGCCTCCGGGATACGTCCGATCCCCCATACTGTTGCCATTAATAAAATGGCTGAAAGCAGAACTGCAGTACGGTTGAGCGCAGAAAATGAAAGCATGAAAAAAACTCCTTTCTATTTGACACTTATAGAATGATTTGAGTTTTTTTCAACAGTTTCAGTAAAATATTTGAGGTAATTTCAAAAGTCCTCAAAAACTCTTGTAAATAACCGTTGTGATAAAGCGAAGCGTTTCCGGTGCTGAAAGAAGCCGGTATTCCGGTTCCTTTCCGGATTATTTGGTAATGTCCCGAATTTTGTGAAGCTGAAATATAAATTTGCAAAAAACATAATTTTCAATGTATGAAACATATCACACAAGCAGCGATTTGTCAACTGTCAAATCACGGTTCGTTTTCTATCGGTGGATGCAGCGTGCGACAATGTCGGGTTTTGCGACGATCCTCCGTCGCTGAAGCTTTGGAGGACAGGGGTTCCCGATCAAGCACGCCCAACGAGGCGTGCGCGACAGCAGGCAACCCGCCCGGCAGTTTTTTGCCAAGCTTTTTTCAAAAAAGCGTTGATTGAGCTGCGACAACGGAGCAGCGAGACACCCCGCAACCTGCCGAGCAGGTGCGCCACCGCAGTAAAGATTTTTCACAAAAATTGAGACAATAATGATTATTTTACCGGATGATCAAAAGAGACCGGTCGTCTTGCCATCGATCAACTTTATCGCTTCGGCATTGGGAACTTTGGGTAATCCGGGCATGGTGATGATGTCACCGAGGTAAGCTACAATAAAGCCGCTGCCGCTTTTCACTTCAATATCACGCACATTTATATTGAAATTTTCCGGCACATTGAGCAGTTTCGGATCATCGGAAAAAGAGTATTGAGTTTTGGCGACACATACCGGAAATTTTGTATATTCCGGATCAAGTGTCGCAAGTTTTTTTGCCGCTGCCGCCGAAAATACCGCTCCGTTTGCGCCGTAACACTTTATTGCGATCTTGTTTATCTTTTCTTCGATAGAGTCAGATAGTTCATAGAGATATTTCAGACTGCTCTTTTCTTCCGCTTCCACGACAACTTTTTCTGCAAGTTCGATACACCCTCTGCCGCCGTCGGTGAATCCGGTCGATACCGAGGCTGTCATGCCGTTTTCATTGCAGAGCTGACGGAAAAGAGCGACCTCCTCTGCGGTGTCGTTTCCGAAGCGGTTGAGGTTCACCACCACATTGACGCCGAATTTATTGCGGAGATTGTCATAATGTTTTTTTACATTGGCAAAACCGCTTTTTATATCTCCGCTGCCATGCAGTTTCATCGCTTTGATCGTGGCAACCAGTACGGCGCAATCCGGAGAAATTCCCGCCATGCGGCATTTGATGTCAATGAATTTTTCCGCACCGAGATCACTGCCGAAACCGGCTTCTGTAACCACATAGTCTGCAAGGCGCAAGGCGGCATCTGTAGCTCTGACGGAGTTGCATCCATGGGCAATATTGGCAAATGGACCGCCGTGAACGATTGCCGGAGTTGCTTCCAGAGTCTGCACCAGATTGGGGCGGAATGCTTCTTTAAGCAGCACAGTCATTGCTCCGTTTGCATTCAGATCACGGGCCTTTATTTCCCGATTGTCAAAGGTTCTGGCAATGGAAATATCACCGAGGCGTTTTTCCAGATCTTCAAGAGTGGATGCCAGACAGAATACCGCCATAACTTCAGAGGCAACCGTGATGCAGAAGTGATCTTCCCTGACTATACCGTTACCTTTGCCGCCCATTCCGATGACGATATTGCGCAGTGAACGGTCATTCATATCAAGGCACCGTTTGAATGTGATGGTGCGCGGATCGATCCCCAGAACGTTTCCCTGCTGTAAATGATTGTCAATAAGAGCGCAAAGCAGATTGTTCGCACTGGTTATGGCGTGAAAATCGCCGGTGAAGTGCAAATTTATATCCTCCATGGGGATGATTTGGGAATATCCGCCGCCGGTGGCTCCGCCTTTCATGCCGAAAACAGGACCCAGTGAAGGTTCCCGCAGGGCGAGGATGGATTTTCTGCCGATTTTACGCAGACCGTCGGCAAGACCGATGGAGATGGTTGTTTTGCCGTCGCCCTGTCTGGTCGGGGTCATTGCTGTCACCAGAATAAGTTTGCCTTTGCGCGGGGCAGTGACAGGGGCAAGTTTGGCTTTATATTTGCCGTAAAGTTCGTAATCATCCTCTTTCAGTCCGAGATTTGAAGCAATTTCACTGATATTGCGTATGGCACTATTCCGGGCGATTTCAATGTCACTGAGCATTTTTATGATCTTTCATATGTTTGATTTTACTTTATTATTAATATAACTTGCAAGGGGCATTGTTTCAAACAGTAAAGTGAAAATATTGTATCTTCAAACATTGGCACAGGACAAGTTTTTTACAGTGAAAACTGCTGTCGGTTTTGTATGAAATCCAGTAGGGGATTTTTATTTATATGATTGACATTTAATAAGGAAGATGATATATTAACATGTAATAGCAAGATGAAAAAAATAAGCAGTTATGGATCAACAAAACTGCTGTTTACGGTATATGAAGCTAAGAGGATATGCCGGTAATTGAAAAAGGGTGAAAAATGCAGAAAAACGGTGTGATAATCAGTTTTTTCAGGATGCTGATTTCAAGTGCAGTTGTACTTTGTTGTGCATATGCTGCGGCGGGGGAAGAGGAACTGTTTAAAATCAAAGAGATGACTCCGGGATATACCGGCAAATTTGTCTGGGGTATGTTTACCGATCAGCGGCAGTTGAAAGATTTGCCGCATCTGAAAGCCGCCTTGCCCCAATATCCGGAAAATCATAAAATTGAGGTGATCTGTTACATCACACCCGGCGGTACCGGAGAAGCTGAGGGTTTGCTGCCCGGTGATGTTGTTTTGGAAACTTCGGCATATTCTTCTGTGACCAGTTGTCCCGGAGAAAAAATCACCATGAAAGTCTGGCGGGCAAAGGAGAAAAAGTTATCGCCGGTGACCATTACTCTGCCGCAATATTATCAGATAAAGTATTCTCCGTATGAAAAGCCTGCCGGTGCTGCTGAATTTGAAAAGACTCTGCCGCCGGATTGGGAGAATTATGTGGATTTTCTGCGTCGTGAACCGATCAGAAGCAATCTGGATGATCTGCGTCAGCGTTTGACCGACATCGACAGTTTGACTGATGCTTACCGTCTGCCGGTTTTCCGCTATCTGATCCGCAATCCTTTCCGCATTGAACAGGTCAGCCGGGGATGGGCGGATAAGATTGCGGCAGCTGAAAAGTGGCAGGAGCTTTTGCCGTTGAGCAAATATATGCTTGATTTTGCTCCTGCCGGATATACTGCAGAGATTGAAAATTGGATGAAAAATCATCCCCGTCCAAGAATAGATGCTGCCGTCGGTGAGATTGTGTCATATTATACGCAAATTTTGCAGCGGTGTGATGAACTGCACAAACAGGCATTCTCCGGAATTTCTGCAGAGGAGATGGTTTTTGTCCGTAAATACCGTCATGATGCTTTGGAAAGTATCTGCAAATATCACATGCTCAGTTATGAGCCGGATACAGAAAGCGTACGCCGCACGCTGAAAATTTTTGAGATACTCAATCGCATTGACCATAAGGCACTTTTTGCCCAGGCACAAACTGCCGCTTTACTTTATGATGAAACGCTTGTTGACCGTTTGAAAGAAATTTACGGCTCCCGTGGCGGAGTACTTTTTCATAAAGATACCCCATACGGGCAGATTTTGATTTCCGGTTCCGGGGATGATTACCACCGCCGTGATGCTGCATTGCTCATTGACCTTGGCGGCAACGATATTTATTTGAATAATCAGGCAACTCCGGTTGCCGGAAAGATCAATACTGCCGTAATCATAGATTGCGCGGGGGATGATTATTACAGTACCACTGATTCCACCGGTCAGGGATGCGGAGACCTGGGCGTGGGAATATTGATCGATCAGGATGGAAATGATACTTATACCGGTATTGAAATGGTTCAAGGTTCTGCTTTCGGTGGTGTCGGAGTGTTATTTGACCGCAAAGGCAACGATACTTACCGGGCGATCCGAATGTCGCAGGCGGCGGTGTTTTTCGGTTCCGGTATGCTTATTGACCGCACCGGAAATGACAATTACACGCTCCAGCATTTCGGTCAGGCTCTTGGGTCAGTACGCGGTATCGGTATTTTGCTGGATGGTTCCGGTAACGATTTGTACACTTGCAAAGGTAATCAGCAAACTTCGTACGGTACAAGAGGACACTTTGACGGCTGGGGGCAGGGAACCGGTTTCGGTGTAAGACCGTTTGCCTCCGGGGGGATTGGTATTCTGCTGGATAAATCCGGACGCGACCGTTACGATGGCGGCACATTTACCCAGGGGGGCGGATACTATTACAGTTATGGTATTTGCAATGACCGTGGCAGTGAACCTGATCTTTATTGGGGGACACGCTATTCCAACGGATTTGCTGCTCATCAGGCACTCGGTGCATTTATCGAAAACGGCGGCAATGATATTTACCGGACTCTCCACTGTGTGTCTCTGGGGATTTCATGGGATGAAACTGTTGTGCTTTTTGCAGATGATCATGGAGATGATACTTATCATTCCGGTACCGGATCAAGTTATTCGGCGGCGTATCAAAATGGAATATGCTTTTTCTTTGACCGCAGCGGCAACGATTGTTACGGCGGTACTCCGCCGATGCCGCAAAGCCGTAATACCTATCATCTGGGAACATCTCTGGCAATATTCATTGATTCCGGCAGCGGTGAAGACAAATATTTGAACCGCAAGAACAACACTGCTGCAGTGGAAGCCGGTGACGGTATTTTCATTGATAAATGAATTTTGATCTGCACTTGATTTCAGAGAAGCTTTCCCGGGGCTTTATTGCAAAAGAAAACGGATCACAGCTTGAAAAACTGCCGTATACAGACTATTTTATGTATAAGTATATATAAAGTGGAGATTTGTTATGTATTTTGATATGCAGTACCGGGTTCCTTACGCAGACACTGACCAGATGGGGGTGGTGTACTATGCCAACTATCTGGAATATTTTGAACGCAGCCGCACTGAAATGTTCCGTGCCATCGGAATGCCCTATTCGCTCATGGAGGAAAAGGGACTTTATCTGCCGGTTTCTGAAGCTCACTGCAAATATGTAAGCAGTGCCAGATATGATGATCTGCTGACTTTCCGCTCCTATGTGGAGGAGTATTCCCGGGTCAAAGTCAAGCTTGCCACTGAAGTTCTGCGCAATGATGAATTGCTCGTTCACGGTTATGTGACACTTGCCTGTGTCAACAAAGATTTTAAAATCACCCGTATGCCGGAATGGCTCACCGTTTTCTGCGATCAGTGTCTGCATCCGGATAAGGAGAATGCAAAATGAAATTTCCTGAAACTGAAAAACTTTATCCGTTTAAATTTCATCCGGTTTACATGGAGCGGGTCTGGGGCGGAACCATGATGAGCGATGTTCTTCAGCGGGATCTGCCTGAACATGAAGCTCCCATCGGTGAATCATGGGAACTGGTTGACCGGGATGAGGTGAAAAGTGTCGTCGCCAATGGTGAACTTGCCGGAGCAACTTTGCATGATCTTGTTACCGCTTACGGTGCTGCTCTTGCCGGAAGAAAAGCTGCCGGCAAAACCCGTTTCCCGCTGATGGTCAAATTGATCGATGCCGGTGAAAGATTGAGTTTACAGGTTCACCCTGATGAAAATGCCTGCCGTGAACTCGGCAACGGTGCCGAACCGAAAACAGAGATGTGGTATGTTATTGCCAGCCGTCCGGGAGCAAAGATTTTTGCCGGTCTGGATCGCGGCGCGACCAAAGTGCAATTGATGGATATGCTCGATTCGCCGGATGTGGAAAAATTGATGCAGACTTACAACTCCATGGAAGGCGACGCCTATTTTATATCTTCCGGAACTCTCCACGCCATCGGTGCCGGAAATCTGATTCTGGAGATCCAGCAGAATAGCGACACCACCTACCGGGTCAATGACTGGGGACGGCTGGGAAGTGACGGTAAACCCCGCACTTTACATAAAGAGCAGGGAATGAGATCCATCAACTTTATGAACCGCACCAGCCCACGGGTGCCCGGGGCAGTGGGGGTGTGCAACTTCAACCGTAAATTTGATGTGGTCAAGCTCTGTCCGTTTTTCCAGGTCTTCGATCTGCGGCTGCACAGCACCTGGCTGGATGATACCGGTTCCGGGGAAAGCTGTCATTTGTTCAGTGCGGTTAAGAACCGTTTCGCCATCGGGCAGGATGAGCGCATGGTGGAAATTTCTCCCGGGGAAACAGCTTTGGTTCCCGCCTGTTTCGGCAGATATTCAGTGACTCCGCTGGATGAGGGGGAAGCCACAATTATCAAAACTACGCTTTAACTTAATAATTTATATACACAGGAAAAGAATAATGAAATTTTTGATCGATCTGGAAAATTTTTTGCGGCAGAACTTTGCCAATTATCCGGCGGAAAACATTTTGACCCTCGATGCCTGTCCGGCTGGACAGCAGGGGGACTTCACTCTGAATTGTTTCCGTATCGGCAAGTTTTGCGGCAATCCCATGGCTGCGGCGAATGCCATTGTGGAGTTCCTCGGTAAACATGAGGATGTGGAAAGCGTCACCGCCGTCAAAGCTTTTGTCAATATCACACTGACTCCGGCGGCATTGCACAAAGCTTCATCGGCGGATGTCGATGCGCTGCTGGAAAGGGGCAAACTTCCCGAAGCAGAACGCCGCCGGGTGCTGATCGAATTTTCCGCTCCCAATACCAATAAACCCCAGCACCTCGGTCATGTGCGCAATAATACTCTCGGTATGGCTCTGGGATCGCTGTTGAAACGGGTCGGCCATGATGTTATCGAGATCAATCTGGTCAATGACCGTGGTATCCATATCTGCAAATCCATGCTCTGTTACCAGAGAGTCGGCAATGGCAGAAATCCGGAAAATACCGGTATAAAGGGTGATCATCTGGTCGGTGATTTCTATGTTGAATACAACAAGATGCTTTCTGAAGAGATCAAAGCTTTGAAAGCTGCCCGCCCGGAACTGGCTGAAAAAGATTCCGATGAACTTTTTCTGGAAACTGAAATCGGCAGAGCCACCCAGAAAATGCTTCAGGATTGGGAAGCCGGTGATCCGGCTGTGCGTGAATTGTGGCAGATGATGAATAACTGGGTTTTCGCCGGTTTTGCCGAAACCTACAAACGCATGGGTATCAACTTCAACCACACCTATTTGGAAAGTGAAACCTATCTTTTGGGCAAAGATATTATTGCCGCCGGTCTGGAAAAAGGCGTATTCACCCATCGTGAAGATGGTGCGGTCATCTGCGATCTGGGCAAAATGGGCAAAAAAGTTGTTCTGCGTTCCGATGGTACCAGCGTTTACATTACCCAGGACATCGGTACGACCAAGAAAAAATATGATGATTACCAGCCCGAAAGCATGATCTGGGTGGTCGGTGATGAACAGAATCTCCACTTCCAGATGCTCTTTGAAATCATGAAGCGTCTGGGCTTTGAGTGGGCAAAAGATCTCTATCATCTTTCCTACGGCATGGTCAATCTGCCCAACGGCAGAATGAAAAGCCGCGAAGGAACGGTGGTGGATGCTGATGATCTCTTTGATGAAATGTCCATGCTTGCCCGCAATGCCTGTGCCGAGCGCGGCGGCGATGAGGTCAGCGAAAGCGAACTGGCTGAACGCGGGGAAATTATCGGTCTGGGTGCTTTGAAATTCATGTTGTTGAAGTTCAATCCCAAAACCACCATCACCTTTGATCCGGCGGCATCGGTGCGTTTTGAGGGAGATACCGGACCTTACGTCCAGTATGTTGCCACCCGTATCGCTTCCATCGGCAGAAAAGCTGCGGAAAAAGGTTTTGCTCCTTCCAAAGATGCCGATTGGAGTCTGCTCGGCACTCCGGCGGAGCGTGATATTGCGGTGAAACTTTTCTTCTATCCGTCGGTTCTGCAAACTGCCGCAGGCAAAAAAGATTGCTCCGGACTGGTGGAATATCTGCTTGAACTGGCGAAAGCTTTCAACCGCTTCTACCGGGATTGCCCGGTTTTGAGTGCCGGTGATGATGCATTGGTCACGGCAAGATTGTCGCTGGCTGAAGCAGTAAAAGAGGTTATTACCGACGGATTGCACACTTTGACTATCGGCGTACCGGAGGCTATGTGATATGGCAGAACGTCCCTCACTGCTGATCGTTGATGATGAATTCAATACCCGGGAAACTTTGATGGAGTTTCTCGGGCGTAAATTCAATGTCTGCGGAGCGGGTAACGGGAGTGATGCTGTCAAACTGCTTCAGGAAAAAGATTTTGATCTGGTTCTGACCGATTTGCGCATGCCGGAAGCTGACGGGATGAGTGTGCTGGAAGCGGCGCAGAGCAAAGCCAGACGGCCCAAGTGTATCATGATGACTGCTTACGGTTCGATCACCGATGCGGTAACGGCGATGAAACATGGTGCATTTGATTTTATTACCAAACCGATAAAACTGGCAAAGCTGGAAGCGGTCATCGCATCGGCATTAAAAGTTCACGAACCGGATATTCCGGAAGCCGGAGTTGAAAAAAAATCATCTTCTCCGGCAAAAGCTGTCATATCATCCGGGGTCATGCCGGGGGTTGATGATCCGATGCGCAAAGTTTATGAAACTGCGCTTGCTGTTGCTCCGAGCAGATCCAATGTATTGCTTCTGGGTGAAAGCGGTACGGGCAAAGAGGTTCTTGCCCGTTATATCCATGACCACAGTAACCGGACCGGACTTTTTGTGGCAGTTCATTGTGCGGCATTGACTGCGACACTTCTGGAAGATGAACTTTTCGGTCATGAAAAAGGTGCATTCACCAATGCTGTTGCCATGCGCCGGGGGCGTTTTGAATTGGCTGATCACGGTACGATTTTTCTGGATGAGATCGGTGAAATAGATGCTGCTACGCAGGTGAAACTGCTCCGGGTACTGGAAACCAGAGAATTTGAAAGACTTGGCGGCAGTGAAACACTGAAAAGCGATTTCCGTTTGATTGCTGCAACAAACAAAGATCTGAAAGCGATGGTGGAAAAGGGGGAATTCCGGGAAGATCTTTTTTACCGTTTGAGTGTGGTCGATCTTCATCTGCCGCCGTTGCGTGAGCGCAAAAATGAAATTCCCGGTCTGGTGAAATACTTTATTGAGGAATTTGCCGGAGAGAATATGAAAGATGTTTCCGGCATCACTCCGGCGGCATTGGATAAACTTTGTTCCGGCATCTGGCAGGGGAATATCCGTGAATTGCGCAACTGTGTGGAACGCATGGTAGTACTCGCTTCCGGAAAAATGCTGGATATTGCCGATGTGCCGGAATTGATTTCAACGGCTCCGGCAACTGTGAAAAAAGAGCCGGTAAATCCTTTGAATCTGGAAAGCTCGGAAAAAGAGCTTATCCGCAAAGCATTGGCAGAGTGCGGAAACAACCGCGCCGCCGCCGCAAGGAAGCTTGGTATCAGCCGCCGGACTTTATACCGTAAGCTGGAGGAATTGGAAAATGAAACCCAGACGTCCGATTGAAGAAATTCTTAAAGAGATAAACTATGATGAAGCGGCAGTTCCGGTATACTCCGTACCATCGGTCTTGGTAAAAAATGGCGGTTCAGTTGTAAAAAATTCCTGGGAATGGATGAATTTCCGCCGTCCGGAGGTGTTGAAGTTTTACCGGGATGAAGTTTTCGGCGAACTTCCTGCCATGCCGGAAAAATTCTCCGCAGAAGTTGTCCGCGTCAAAGAGGATGCCCTTGACGGCAAAGCTATCCGCAAAGAGATCAAAATCACCTTTTCCCACCGCGGCGCAGAACGCAGCTGGCTGATGCTGCTTTATATCCCCAAAAACGTTTCCGGCAAAGTTCCGCTGGCGATCGGCTTGAATTTCCGGGGCAATCACACTACGACTGTGGAAAATGATGTGATCGAAACCGGCAGGGATTGTACCGGAAGTCTGGTGGAAAATACGCGGGGAGTGCAAAGTGACCGCTGGGAATTTTCCAGAGTTATTGAGCGCGGATTTGCTTCGGCGACAGTTTGTTACCACGATATTTTTCCGGATTTTGCCTGTGATGAAGCATGGCAGAAAAGTATTTACGGCTTGCTTTATCCGGAAAAAACTCCGGCGGAGCTGAATGAAAAACATTCTGCCATCAGCGCATGGGCATGGGGCTTGAGCCGGATGCTGGATGTTTTGAGCAGTGAAGAAGCAATCGACTGCAGCAAAGTGATGGTCACCGGACACTCCCGTCTGGGAAAAACTGCATTGTGGGCAGGGGCGAATGATCAGCGTTTTTCCGTAGTGGTTTCCAACGATTCCGGTCACGGCGGAGCGGCACTTTTCCGCCGTTGTCTGGGAGAAAATGTGGAAGTACTGGTGACGCACTTCCCCCATTGGTTTGTAAGCAGCTTTGATCAATATATAAATAAGGATGCAGAATTACCTTTTGATCAGAATTTTCTGTTGTCGCTGATCGCTCCCCGGGGACTTTGCATCGGCAGTGCCACGGAAGATTTGTGGGCGGACCCGAAAGGCGAATTTCTTGCCGGAGTATATGCTTCAGAAGTATGGCGTCTTTTCGGAGTGCCGGGAATGCCGGTTACTGAACACCCTGCTGCCGATGTGAATGTGACCGGCGAAATAAGTTACCACATGCGCACCGGCAAGCATAATATATTATGGCAGGATTGGGATCACTATTTGAGTGTGGCTGAAAAGTTTTTTAACAGGTGATGATATATATGTATATTTCAAAACCGGTATTCAGTGCTGTAGTGTGTTTTGCAATATTTCTTGCCGGATTTTGTTTGTCTGCTGCAGAAAAGGCAGTTGCTTCACTGCCCGGTTATGAGGTCAGAGTTAAGGTCAGCTGTTCTTCTCCGGAAGCTGCGCAGAGTGCTGAATTGAAATTTTTGCCGTTGCCTCCGGGGAAAAGGATCGCATTTTCCTGCCGCTGGGATGATAATAATTTTTCCCATCCCAGAATGAAAAAACTTATGCAGAAATACGGTTACAAGGGAACATTTTATCTGCTTGCGCCAAAAGATAAATTCCGGAATGAGGTTTTGCCGGAACTTTGCAAAGATGGATTTACTGTCGGCAATCACACATTGCATCATTATTCGCTGTCACAGTTGACTCCCAATGGTGTTTTTTATGAGATGCTTGGAGCAAGAATCATGCTGGAAACATTTTCCGGTCAGACGGTAACGGCATTTATTTTTCCCGGCGGCAGTTTTGAGAATAAGTTTTATCCGGATATACAATATATTATAAGCAGTTGTTTGCGCCGAACCGGTATGCTTGGCGGTCCGGATAAAGCGACGACCCGGCTGAATAAATTGCCGGGGAATGAATTTTTCAATACCGATGGGTGCAATATTTATCCCGGTGACCGCAATACCAGTGCCGCAAAATTTGATGAACATGTGGCACACTCAATGCCGGCTGCGGGAAAAACGGCTCATATGACTCTGGGAATCCATGTCTGGCACTCGGATAAAGATTTTGCCGAACTGGAAAAAGCGATGAAAAAATATTCCGGTCTGCCGGATTGGTGGTACTGCAACGAGAATGAATTTCTGGCATATACATATATGTATCATCATGCCAGAGTCACCGGAAAAAAAGTGGATGGTGATAATGTTGAATTCACTGTGCAGCTGCCGTACCCTGAATATCTGGGAAGTGATGTTCCACTGTGGGCGAAATGCGATGGTAAAGATATAAAAATCAGCCACAGCCGTAAAGTTCCGGCAAAAATTTATTCACTTGCTCCGGATGGAAGCTCTGTTGATTTCCCCGGCTTGAATGCCAAAATTTATTTTTCTGCTCCTGACCGCATCCGTTTTGAGCTGATCAACAGCGGTTCTCCTCTTGAAGATCTCCGTCTGATTTTGCGTTTGCCGCCTGATTTCAAGGAGGAAACGATCTGTTTTAATGCCGGGAATATTTCTGGAAATTATCAGAAAGAGTGGCAACTTACTCCCTCTGACCGGCAGAGTTCCGGAACGCAATTGACTGCGTTGCAAATGGATTTTATCCGGCATAATGAAGCATCCCGTATTTGGGTCACTCAAACCCGTCAGATCAAAAGCCGCGGCAAATCAGCTTATAAAGTCTTTTGTTCTCCAGTGAAATTTTCGGAAGTTGAATTGAAAAAATGGTGCTTGCCCGAAACTGAAATCGACCGGACAAAATTTTTCAAGGCATCCCATCGGCTTGATTATCTGGAAACTATAATGAAAGTTCCGGAAAGGGCGGTGAATAAGGAGATGTTGACGGTGATCATGGATTTTGAAGGGGGCAGAAAGATGAAATTGCAGGGGGATTTGCCGGGAACGGTTTATCTTAACGGTAAAAAACTCGCGACTGCCGATGGGACACTTCACTTTGATGCACCGTCAGGCAAGTGCCGGATACTGCTGCAGTATTTGAAAACACGCAAACCGGTACGTTATATGCAGTTTATTCTGACTCCGTGAAAATCAGACTCCCCGCTTCCCCGGCGGGGAGTTTTTTTGGCAGGTAATGACCCGAATTTTGCGGAACTGAAATATAAATTTGTAAAAAACAGTTGTTTTATTTGTAATCTCTTATACATAGTGTTACATTAACAGAAAACCGGAATTTTCAGGGGAGAAAAATGAAAAAGTTTCTGTCGATACTGTCGCTTGCCGTTATGACTTTTACTCTTTGTGCCGCAGAGAATGTGGAAAAAAAGTATCTTGCCGCCGCCGAAGCCGGTGATGCATCTGCTCAACATGACCTCGGAATGCTCTATTATGAAGGGGAGAAGGTCGGAAAAGATATGCAAAAAGCTCTTTTCTGGTGGCAGAAAGCTGCTGAAAATGGACATGCCGAAGCGCAATTCAATCTGGCAATGTGTTATGATAATGGCGAAGGCGTGAAAAAAGATCCGGTTCAGGCGGTTTTATGGATGCAGAAATCCGCTGAAAACGGGCATATTCCGGCACAGTACAATCTGGGATTGTTGTATTTTACCGGAGACATGGTGAAACAGGATGCCGCAAAGGCGTGTTTCTGGTGGAGCAAAGCTGCAAAAAGCGGTTATGATGTGGCGCAGTACAATCTTGCCGTATGTTATTTCAGAGGAGAAGGGGTGGCAAAAGATTATACCAGGGCACTTGAATTGTATCGCAAGGCAGCAGCCGCCGGTAATGTGAATGCGCAGTTTGAGCTGGGGCAGTGTTATGCTTATGGAGCCGGTGTCGAAACGGATTTCAAACAGGCATTTTACTGGTGGAAAAAATCTGCTAAAGCCGGACATTCCGGAGCGCAGAACAATCTGGGCGTATGTTATTCCGATGGATTGGGTGTGGAAAAAGATCAGTTTCAGGCATTTTACTGGTGGAAAAAATCTGCAGAACAGGGCGATAGCAATGCTCAATTTTGCCTGGGAGTATGTTATGCTCAAGGTTACGGCATCGACAAAGATAATGAAAAAGCTCTTTTCTGGTGGCGCAAAGCGGCAGAACAGGGGCATGAAAAAGCTGCCGGAGTTTTGAAAGAACTCGGGTATTAAGTTGCAAAAACCGTATGAGAGTCATTTTTTGTGAAAGGCTGCTGTCCGATTTGTAATGTATTATATATAGTATTATATTAATACCCAATCTTAAACTTTCAGGAGGTAAAAATGAAAAAATTTCTGTTGTTGTTGTTTTCCGTGATCTCTTTTGCTGTGGGGGCAGCCAGTGTAGCCGAGGATAAATATCTTGCAGCCGCCAAAGCCGGTGATGCCGACGCGCAGTGCCTTTTGGGCTTGTGTTATTATTATGGCGACGGCGTGGAAAAAGACCTTAAGCAGGCAGTCTATTGGTATCGCAAGGCTGCGGATCAGGGGCTTGCCCAAGCCCAGTTCTTTTTGGGGTGGTGTTATGGCACTGGCGATGGCGTAGCAAAAGACCTTGAACAGGCAGTCTATTGGTGGCGCAAGGCGGCAGATCAGGGGTATGCCGAAGCCCAGTTCTTTTTGGGAATGTGCTATGATGAGGGCTATGGAGTCGCCCAAGACTTAACTCAAGCGGTGTATTGGTATCGCAAGGCTGCGAATCAGGGGCTTGCAGACGCTCAATTTGAATTGGGGCGGTGCTATTACAACGGCAACGGAGTCACCAAAGACAAAACTCAAGCGGTGTATTGGTATCGCAAGGCAGCAGATCAGGGTTATGCCAAAGCTCAGTATAACTTGGGCGTGTGCTACGCTACAGGCGATGGTGTGGCAAAAGACCTTAAGCAGGAAGTCTATTGGTATCGCAAGGCAGCAGATCAGGGTTATGCCTCTGCCCAGAATGACTTGGGCGTGTGCTATTATAACGGCACCGGAGTCACCAAAGACAAAACTCAAGCGGTCTATTGGTATCGCAAGGCAGCAGATCAGGGTCATGCCCAAGCTCAGCATAACTTGGGCGTGTGTTATGGCACTGGCGATGGAGTCGCCCAAGACTTAACTCAAGCTGCGTATTGGTTCCGCAAGGCGGCAGATCAGGGTCATGCCGCTGCCCAGTTTAACTTGGGCGTGTGCTATTATAACGGCACCGGAGTCACCAAAGACTTAACTCAAGCTGCGTATTGGTTCCGCAAGGCGGCAGATCAGGGTCATGCCCAAGCTAAAGAAGCATTAAAAGAGCTTGGCTACTGATCTTTTTGTTTGTTTCCTTTTGAGTGATTTCAGCCTCATTCCCGTGCGCCGCAGAGATTTTTGCTTCTCTGCGGCGCAAAGTTTTTCCTGACTCTTATCCGTAATCATCCGTTCCCATCCGTTCCCCCTTCGCGGCGGCAGTTTCTGTCGTAAATCCTTGAAAACGTCAAAAAACTCCTGAAAAAGTTATATTTGGGGGTTGTAAAGTTTAAAAAGGGTGTTATATTATGCCTCCGTTGCGCTGAAA
>JAZSIZ010000135.1:0-22754 GCA_045534015.1 Victivallaceae bacterium
GACTTGCACCACGGCTGGCACCTGCGGGGGAGGAAAATCCCCCGCAACCCCCTCGCACCTGCGCCTTTCAGGCTCGGTGCATTACTGACGGTTTGATTGCTTACCTTGCTGCAACACTTTAAATAGCTCAAACCAACTGCACGAGCAGAATCAGTATTCTCCGGCAAGTTTCAATGACATTGCCGGATAAGTGTCTGCAACTACCGGCAAATGAACAGAAAACACTTCTGAACTGATTTTTTATTTGTTAAGGGTTTTGCGACAGCCCCTTTTGGCAAATGTAAATTACTCTGCAAAAGAGAGTTTCAATATCAATGCCAGAAGTTCATCCAGCTTTTCATGGCTCTGCAGCGGATTGAGCAGGGTGAATTTCAGACATACATTGCCGTAACACACAGTCTGCCCGATCACCACACCGTGATGATGGAGCAATGCCCGGCGGACACGTTTATTCATCGTGTCGGCATCTTCACTCTGACCGGAGCGGGGAAGCACCCGGAAGACCACCGAACTGATCTCCGGAACGGTGATGACTTCCACATCCTTGCAGCCGGTCAATTTACCGTGGAAATAAGCGGCATTGTCAATACATCTGGTGATCAATTCACTCCAGCCGTCGGCACCGCGCATTTTGAAAGAGATCCACACTTTCAGTGCATCAAATCTGCGGGTGGTCTGCATGGACTTATTTACCAGATTGATATAACCGTCTTCCTCATCCTCTTCCCGGTTGAGGTAATCAGCATGGATGGTCAGTGCATCAAAATTGCGCTTATCTTTGATCAGTGAAGCACTGCAGCTGATGGGCAGCAGGAACATTTTGTGGAAGTCCACTGTAATGGAGTCGGCAAGAGCCAATCCGGCGACCCGGTGAGCATACTTTTTGGAAAGCACCACTCCGCTGCCGTAAGCGGCATCCGCATGCAGCCACATGCCGTATTTATCGCAAAGCGCGCGCAATTCATTCAATGGATCAATACTGCCGAAGTCGGTCGTACCCACAGTAGCGGCAATGCAGAAAGGCAGATTACCGTCGGCAAGATCTTTTTCAATGAGAGCTTTCAAAGCATCCACATCCATCTGCATGGCTTTATTGACCGGCACTTTGACCACACATTCGTAGCCCATACCCATCAAATGCGCACTTTTTTCCATGGAAAAGTGAGAGATTTCCGACGCGTACATGCGGAATTTGCGGAAATTTTCCGGCAAACCGTATTTTTTTACATCGTAATTGAGTTTTTCATTGCAGAACCAATCCCGTGCCAGAAGCAGACCGGAAAGGTTGGATTGGGAACCGCCGGAAGTGAAAACACCATCGGAATTTTCATCATATCCGTACATTTTGCAGAGATTGCGGATAACTTCCACCTCGATTTCGGTTGCCACCGGAGCCTGATCCCAGGAGTCCATAGACTGATTGAATGTGGAAATGATCAACTCTGCAGCAATTGATTCTATCAGTGCGGCACTGTGCAGATGCGCCATGTAATTGGTTGATGCCGGACGGACAAGGTTGGGCAGGATTTTGGTTTTCACTTCATCCAGTACCGCTTCAAATCCACAACCGGCGGCAGGGAGCAATTCATCAGTGTGGACAGCTTCACGCAACTCATACGGCGGCATTCCGGCATAAGCCTGCTCATCAACCATGGAAGCGGCAATCGCATTGATTGTCGCTTCCATCATTTCCACGTAGGCTTTTTTATCGGAGTCCGATGAGGTCAGAAAAAGATTATTTTTTGAACTCATTGTCAACCTCGATTACCACCTTTTCAAAAATAGCGATCATGGTGTCCAGATCTTCTTTGCTCACATTAAGTGCGCAAAGACAGCGCATAACGGAACCGTGACGTCCGCCTTTTTCCATGACCAGTTTGTTTTCAAAACATCTTTTCTGTACCAGAGCTGCGATCTCTCCGCTGGCAGGCAGTGAACCGATAGCATCGGGAGTGCCTTTGGGATCGACAAATTCGCAGCCGGACATCAGACCTTTGCCGCGGATGTCACCGATAATGGAAACCTTGTTTTTCAGTTCCATCATCTTTTCACGCAGATAGTCACCTTTTTCCCGGACTTCAGCAAGAAATTCCGGCTGTGAAACCCGGTTCATCACCACAGTACCGGCACGCATGGCAAGCTGGTTGCCGCGGAAAGTACCGGCATGGGAACCCGGAGTCCATTTGTCAAGTTCTTTATTGTAGATGACCACAGACATGGGTTGAGTACCGCCGATGGCTTTGGAACACAAAATCACATCCGGTACGATATCGGCGTATTCAAAAGCGAAAAATCTGCCGGAACGGCCGACGCCGCACTGGATCTCATCCACGATCATCGGGATGCCCAGTTCTTTCGTGACCCGGCGGACAGTCCGGAGAAATTCCACGGGAGCGGGGATGACACCACCTTCACCCTGGATCGGTTCGAGGATCACAGCAGCAGGTTTGGTGATACCGCTTTCCGGATCTTTCAGAACTCTTTCAAAGTAGTTACAGCAGGCTTTGACACCGGCTTCTCCGCCCAGACCGAAAGGACAGCGGTAGCTGTATGGATAGGGGAAGAAGTTCACTTCAGGCATCAGGGCGTGGACTTTGGCTTTCGCACCGATATTGCCGGTCAGGGAAAGCGCACCGTGACCCATGCCGTGATAACCGCCGGAAAAGGCGATGACAGAACTTCTGCCGGTGGCTGTTTTGCACAACTTGATCGCAGCATCAGTGGCATCGGTGCCTGAAGGACTGCAGAACTGGATCTTGACATTGCCCTGCATTTCAGCGGGCAGCAGTGAGATCAGTGTATGAACGAATTTATCTTTGACCGGAGTGGTCAGGTCAAGCGTATGCAGCGGAGCATCATTGGAGATCATTTCGATCATCGCCTGATTGATTTCCGGATCATTATGTCCGAGAGCGAGAGTTCCGGCACCGCAGAGGAAATCCAGATAACGGTTGCCTTCAACGTCTTCGATCCAAGAGCCTTTGGCTCTGACAAGTGAGAAGGGAAATTTTCTGGGGTAACTTCTGGCATTGGATTCCGTATTTTCCTGCCGTTCCATATACTCAGCATTTGTTACCGGTTGACCGCCGAATTTGACGGAGTTGTCCTGAAAATCATTCTTAAGTGCCATTGCAGTGGGCCCTTTTCTGGTTGCGGAATTGAACCTCGCTTCCGTTTTTTTGTTAATAATTCATCTGCCTGTCCCCACCGGACAAAAAAGGGGACTATGCGTTTGCAAACGCTTAAAATAGCATTATGCATGGGTTATTGCAAGTTAAAAAACAATTAAAAAGTCGAAAAATCTCCCAAAAGTCCGTATTTATGCCATTTTTTGTCCTGCACCGGTGTTTCCGGAAGAGATGATTCCACATATTTTCCGGTATATTCCCGGCAAAGGTCGGGGCGTTTCCGGCAGGGAAACTTCAGCGGATGATCTTTTGCCTGATATTTCAAATCATCTGTTTCCGGAAAATATTGAAACCGGAACGATACGGTGCTATATTAATAAGTATGCAGCAAGTACCATGAACTTCAGATGAAAGGAATTGAATATGGCACGCGGAACACTCGTTCAGAAAATCATTGCCGCCCACCTGGTTTCCGGTGATCCGGCAAAAGACTCACAGTTGCTTATCAAAATCGACCAGACCCTGACCCAGGATGCCACCGGTACCATGGCTTATCTGGAACTTGAAGCGATGAAAACCGGTAAAGTAGCCACCGAATTGTCCGTCTCCTACGTTGACCACAATATGATGCAGAACGGTCCGGAAAACCGCAATGACCACCTCTATTTGCAAACTGTTGCCGCCGAAAAAGGTGTGATCTTTTCACCTCCGGGCAACGGTATCTGCCACCAGCTTCATCTGGAGCGTTTCGGCAAACCCGGTAAAACCCTTATCGGTTCCGACAGTCATACCCCGACCGGCGGCGGTATCGGTATGATCGCTATCGGTGCCGGCGGTCTGGATGTCGCTCTGGCGATGGCAGGTCAGCCCTTTACCATACCTACACCCCGGATCGTCGGTGTTAAGCTTACCGGCAAACTCCGTCCGTGGGTCGCCGCCAAGGATGTTATTCTCAAACTTTTGAGCATTCTCACGACCAAAGGCAATGTCGGATCCATTGTGGAATACTTCGGTCCCGGCGTGGCTGATTTGAGCGTTCCCCAGCGTGCAACCATCACCAATATGGGTGCTGAACTGGGTGTGACCACCAGTGTTTTCCCCTCCGATGAGAGGACGAAAGAGTTTTTGCGCCGTCAGAACCGGGAAGCGGATTTCACCGCACTTGCCGCTGATGCTGATGCCGAATATGACCGGGTGGTGGAGATCGATCTTGATACTCTTGAACCGCTTGCCGCATGTCCCTCCAGTCCCGACAATATCAATACCGTCAAATCCCTTGCCGGGAAAAAGGTCGGTCAGGTGCTGGTCGGCAGCTGTACCAACGGCGGATACCGTGACCTTGCTCTGGTTGCCATGGCACTCAAAGGCAGAAAAGTCCATCCCGATGTGACTCTGGGCATCGCTCCGGGAAGCCGTCCGGTGCTGGAAATGCTCTGTGCCAACGGCATGCTCGGTGATCTGGTCGCCGCCGGTGCCAGAATTCTGGAAGTAGGTTGCGGCCCGTGCATCGGTCAGGGACAGAGTCCGGCGGATGACACCATCACCGTCCGTACATTCAACCGTAACTTTGCCGGCAGAAGCGGTACCAAAGGCGATCAATCCTATCTGGTCAGTCCGGAAACCGCAGTTGCCGCCGCCATCGCCGGTGAATTTGTCGATCCGCGCGAGCTTGGTATCGAATTTCCGGAAATCTGCGAACCGGAATTCTATACTTCCGATGATGCTCATTTCCAGAAAGGCGAAAGCGGCAAAGGCATTATCCGCAAACCGACCATCGGTGAACCGCCGATGAACTGCGCACTGCCCGAAAATATCAACGGCGAAGTGGTCATCAAAGTCGGTGACAAGATCACCACTGACCATATCATGCCTGCCGGTGTGCATCTGAAACTGCGCAGCAACATTCCCGCTTACAGCAAGGTGGTTTTTGAATGTTTCACCGAAGCCGGAAAACCCTCTTTTGCCCAGCGTGCCGCTGCTGTGCGTGATGCCGGCAGACACGGTGTGATCATCGGTCGCGACAGCTATGGTCAGGGTTCCAGCAGAGAACATGCCGCCATCTGTCCGATGTATCTGGGGATCAAAGTGGTTGCCGCACTGGCGATCGAGCGTATCCACCGGGCAAATCTGATCAACTTCGGTATTGTGCCGCTGATTTTCAAAAATCCGGCGGATTACGAACTTATCGAAGAGAATGATACTTTGAAATTTGCCGGACTTCCCGGACAGCTTGCCCCGGGCAGCGAAGTCAAAGGTACTCTGGTCAAAGCTGATGGAAAAGAAGTGGAAATTATCTTTACCCACCCGCTTTCAGAGAATGACATCCGTCTGGTCAAAGCCGGTGGCAGACTCAACTGCTGAAGCACCTGAATAATGGCAAAAAGGCTTTTTCTCGGTAATAAAAGCACCTTACCGGTTTCGATAGCCGATCATCTGGCGGCTTTGAAACCGGTACGTTTGCCTGATTTCGGCAATATACTGCTGGTTTTGCCGGGAAAAGTTGCCAGACGCAATGTCCGTCAGGAACTTCTGACTCATTATCCTGCCGGGATAATGCTGCCGCAGATGCTTACTCCGCATATGCTTATGCACTATCGCATATCATCTGCGGCATCTCTGGTGCCGCAATTTGCCGGAGAATTGATTTGGGGCAAAGTGCTGAAAAGAGCCGCGGCACATAAAGAGGATTATCCTGAACTTTTTCCCGGCGGCAAAGTACCTCATGAAAGTTTTACAGCGGCTTCCAGACTCTGTCAATTGCGTCTGGAATTGACTGCCGGGGGATTTTCCATTGCCGATGCGGCAGCTTTTCTGGGCAGCCGCGGCAGTGAATTGAGCCGTCTGGAACGCAGTTTTTGCAAAAGATTGTCTGAATGCGGATTTGATGATCCGCTGGAAGTTGACCGGCGGGCGGTAGAGGATATTGCTGCTTTTGAAGGAGTGGAAAAGATCATTCTTGCCGGATTGCCCGATCTTCCCCGGATGCTTCAACAGAAACTTGTACATATCGATGAAAAATTTCCCGGTCTGGTCGAAGTGTGGATCGGTGATGATGAAAATATGGCTGATTTCTACAACGGCTGGGGTGTGCCGGTCGTTGAAAAGTGGGAATCGCTTGCTTTTGAATGCAATATTGATAACATCCATACTGCCGTTGATCCGGCAGATGGAGCTTTCCGTGCCATGATGCTGGCTTCTGACCGGGGGGTGTTTGATCCGGCAGAGTGTGCCATTGTCCTTGCTGATCAGTCACTTTATGCCGATTTTGAACGGGAATTTTCCAAACTGTATGATGAAAACGGTCAGAAATTGACAGTCGCTGATCCTTCCGGAGTGGCTCTGGGAGCTTTGCGGCTCTGCCGGCTTGGGGAAAAATTGCTGGAATATCTGGAAAATTCCGATGACTTTTCCTGTGCCGCAGAGTTGATCCGTCAGGAGGATTTTCTGGATTATGCTGCCGGCAGGAAAGAGAACAGCTGTGTATTGCTTGAAGAACTGGATGATTTTCAGCAGGTGATGATGGCAGATAATTTTGATCATGCTGTCAGGTATCTTGAAACGGTATCAGAATATCCGCTGCTCCGCAAAGCACTGCAGATGATCGACAGATGGAAAAAATCTTTTTCCGTTACTGCTCCGGGGGAATTTCTCCGGGAATTCTTTACGGAAGTTTATCTGGAACGTACCGCTTTACCGATGGTGCATGGGGTGGAATTTGATCAGGAGTGTGAAGTATTCAATACCATTCTGGAAAATTTCGCCTCTCTGCCGGAAAATTTGTACAGAGGCGTCGATAAAATACAATTGTTAAAGGTCTTTTTCCGCAACTGCCGCAATGAAAAGGTGACTGTGGCACTGCCGCCGGGTGCGCTCTATTTTGAAGGACGCCTTGAAATGCCGTTTCTTACCCGGAAAAAAATCATTTTCTGCGGCATGAATGAGAATTTTTTTCCCGACCGTATAGATCTGACTCCGTTTCTTACTGATTCCATCCGCCGCAAGATCGGGATCCGCAGCAACCGGGAAACTCTGGCACGGTCATTCTGCCATTTGCAAAGTGTCAGCAAAGCGCGTTCCCCGGAAGATCTGCATCTGATCGTTTTCCGTAATGACAGTGAAAATTCCGCTTTGCGTCCATCGGGCATATTTTTCGGCGGTGATCTGCCGGAAGATATTCTGCTTGAACGCTGTACCAAACTTTTCCGCGATCCTGAACCATTGTTTCCGGCAGATCCGCCTCCGGGGAATAAGGAATTTTTCCTCAAACCGCAGCTTGATTTCAAACATGATGCGTCAGGCAGAATGAAACTTTCAGTGACCGATCTGGATAAATATCTGGAAAGTCCATTTGCTTTCTGGTGGGAGCGGGTAATGAGTATACGCAGTGTCGATTACTCACTTTGCGAGCCGGATCCGGCACTTGCCGGTACACTGTGTCATGCGGCATTTGAAAAATTGCCGGCAGGTCAAAAGGCATCGACAGTTGAGGAGTTGGAAGAGCAGTTATACAATGCTTTTGATCAAACGCTTGCAGTAAAATTCGGTTTGCCTCTGCCGGTATTGCTGAAACTCTATGCGGTAAATATGAAACAGCGGCTTTCATACGGGGCAGCTTTGCTTTTTGACAGTCAGGAACTGGGGTTTGAATTGCTTGCCGCCGAATACAAGCTGGGCGGTGAGCAGGGATTTGTGGAATTTAACGGAGTTATGTTCAGCGGCAAGATCGACCGCATCGAATACAACCGGGCAAAAAATATTATCCGTATCATCGACATAAAAACCGGTAAAGTCAGCAGTGTTGAAAAAGAACATTGCAGTAAGCAAAGATTGTTTACGAGATTCCACCGTTTGCAGTTGCCGGCGTATGTTTTGCTGCTGAAAAGAGATCCGGCATTCCGCAAATTATGCCCATATATCGACAGTGCTGAAATCGAGTGTGCCTATCTGGCTCTTCCTTCCGGAGTTACCGACAGTAAACTGGATGTCTGGGAGGCTGATGACCTGAAACATATCCTGCCGGAGGCAGAAGAGGAAATGATCAGGATAATCGATCAGATGAAACTTTTCCCTTCACAGCAGTTGATGTGTGATCCTGCCGGTATAGTTTCGCCTTTATTCAAGCCGGATGCCGTACATGTTTTGCGGGGGATCGAATGGAAATTTGAAAAAAAATCCGGTGGCACAGCAGCTGCAGATGAAAAAAAATCTGATAAGAAATACAGTATACCGGAAGTAGTTTCCGGCGTGAAAAAATTTCCGCCGCTGCCGTTATTGGAAGAAGCCGGCAAAACCAGATGCTGTGACTGTCCGCCGGAAATCAGATACCGCTGCCAATGCCGTAATGGTGATTGCAGCAGCTGCCAATGCTTCAATGGTTTCAAAAGATTCAATATCATCACCGCTTCCGCCGGAACCGGCAAGACCTATTCGCTGGCATCAAGGTTTATCCAGCTGCTGGAATTCGGTGCTGAACCGGATTCCATTCTGGCTATAACATTCACCAGAAAAGCTGCCGGCGAGATCTTTGACCGGGTGGTGAAAAGAATTTGCGATATGGTGCTTAAACCGGATGTTCCTTCAAATTGCTGTATAAGAGAAGAGCGCAGCAGAAAAATCGCTCTGATACGCAAACTGCTGGGAAATCAGACCGGAGAACTGCAAATCGGTACCATTGACAGTTTCTTTATGAAAATATTGCAGGTTTTTGCCCCGGAACTTGGCATCTGGGGAGATGTTTCCATGATCGATGAAAATGATGACCGTGTACTGCGGATCACGATCCGCCGCTGGATACGATCCATCAATGATGAAAAACAGTTGGATGCATTGCGGGAATTGCTCAAAGAAGCCGGTTCCGGCGACACCCGGTCGATTTATTCTTCACTTTGCGAATTGGTCAGCGGAGTACACCAGTTTTACCGGTTGAAAATGTATTCTGCCGGTGATGGTTCAATGCCGCAGCTTGAAGAATGTTTGTGGCAGGAGGAAGCGGATATGCTCCTGACTACGGAGGAGTGCCGGAAATTGATTGGCGATCTGCGTATGGTCTCTGAAAAGATGTTTGAAGCCAATACGGTCATGTCACGCAGACTGCACTCTCTGATGCAAACATTGGATAAATGCATTTCCGGAGTTATGTACGGCAAACTTGATGATGATACTGCCGCTTTATTCAAAGCTGTCAATGATAAAAACTGCTACTGGCTGGATCAGGAAGACGATCTTCCCCTGACATATTGGCGCGGATGTTCTCCGCCGCCTGCGCTTGCTCCGCTTCTGCGCCGGGCATTCCGCCATATCCGGGCGGCGGCACTGCGGCAGTGCCGTGCCAGAAATCTGGCAGTATTTGCTCTTATCGGTGAATATGACCGGATCTACGGTAAATATGTCAGAAGTGCCGGAAAGATCTCTTTCACCGATATTCCGGTGCTGCTTTCCAATATGGGTGAAGATGCCCGGGATATTATTTTCGGACCGGCTGATCACTCTCTGGAATTCCGGCTTGACCGGAAGATCAGACATTATATGTTCGATGAGTTTCAGGATACCAGTGATGCCCAGATGAAAGTTTTTGATCCGTTGATCACTGAACTTTTCAGCCAGCTGGATCAGGAAAATTTCCGCAGCTTTTTCTGTGTGGGCGATCTTAAACAATCCATCTATCAGTGGCGGGGCGGCAATCCGGAACTTTTCAACTATATCACCAATATGGTCAAACCGGTCGGTGAACAGCTCGGGTACGATCCGTCGGATTCTCTGATCCGCTCCTACCGTTCCTCTCAAGCGGTATTGGATACCGTAAATGCGGTATTCCACAATTATGACGGACAGTTCGACATTCTGTACAAAGTGCTGCCCGGATTGCGTTTTCAGCCGCACATAAGCAACGATCCGCAGATGCCCGGACATGCGGCATTGATCAATGTTGCACAAAGTTCGGTACATTCTGCGGAAAATATTCCGGCGAAATGTGCAGTGACCGCTTCGATCATCAAAGAGATAAAGCCGTTGAAGCGCGGTTTGACCGTAGGGGTTCTGGTACCGACCAACAAAGTCGGCAGGGCATACGCAGAGGAGTTGAAAAATGTATGGGGACTGCCGGTATCCATCGACGGCAGTATATCTCCGGCTGACAGTATGGCATTTGTCGTTTTCCGGGAACTGCTGATCCTGGCTGTTCACCCCGGTGATACTGAAGCGGAAAAGTTCCTGAATATGCTCTGTTTTTCTGCTCCGGAGGAAAAAGCAGAAATATTCAACATTGAAAAATTAATGGAAAAACTCGGATTTTCTGCCGGTCAAACCCTTTCAGAAGCAGTGCGTAAAGATATTTTTATCAATGGTCTGGAAGGTTTTGCCAACCGTTTTATGGAAACTATCGGTGCAGAATGCAATGCATTTGACCGCAGCCGTCTGAAAATACTGTGCGATGCCGCAGCCGTATTCGAGGGGTCGCCGGATGAATTTATCGATCAGGTCGGGCAGTTGAAAAAAAGCAGTAATTCTCTGGCAGGTACGATCCAGATCATGACATATCACAAGGCAAAAGGGTTGGAATTTGATATTGTGTTCATGCCTGATCTGACCATTCACAACCACGGGGGGGCAAACTATCTGCCGGAAGCGCAAATAATCCATTATGGTGACAGAGATTGGCTTCACTCTGTCCGGCTGCCCGAATGGGTCACTTATCTGCCGAATAAAGAGTTTGCTGCCTGTATGCCGTCGATGAAAGAGCATATTGAGCTTAAAGAATCTGACCGCATACTGGAAAAATGCTGTGCGCTTTATGTCGGCATGACCAGAGCCAGATCAGCACTTTATATCCTTACTTCCCGCAACAATAACGGCGGGGTATTTTCACCGGATAAATTTCTGCTGGAGCAGCTGCCGCTTTACGGGGGACAGAATTCAGCCGGCTGGTTGGGCGATTTGCTTGCAGAACCGCATATTTCCGGATTTTCTCCGCAATTGCTCTATTCTCACGGAGACCCGCTGTGGTATGCGGCAACTGTTCCGGAAGTGCGTGACAACGACAGCAGCATGCCCGTTTTGATGCGTCCGGCGGTGAGGCCGGAAATGAGTCGGGAAAGGATCGCTTCCGGAGAAAAAAATGTGGAATTTGCCACCGATCCCCGGAAAAGATTTACTGCGGTCAATGGCAAAACCATCGGTACACAGGTACATGAACTTTTTGAGAATATCGAATTTGTCAGTGCTGATTTTGATGCCGGAAATTTTGCGGCGCAATTTGAGGTTTCTCCGGCGGCGGCAAATATTTTCTGTGCCGCCATGGCAGAGGGATCTTTTATCCGCAGTGCTTTGAGTGTGCCGGAAAAAGAGTCCGGCAGAATTGAGGTGTGGAGGGAAAGACGTTTTCTGCTCCGCAACAATTCCGGTGAGATCATTCCCGGGGCTTTTGACCGGGTGGTGATTTTTTATGACGGGGACAAACCGCTCCGGGCGGAAATTTTTGATTACAAAAGTGACAATCTGAAAAATGCAGATGAATTTACGGTATATTTTCCGCAGCTGAAACTTTACCGGGAATCGCTTTCACAATTGCTCGATCTGCCGCCGGAAAAGATTTCATGTTATATTCTGGCACTGAAAATAAAAGAGGTCATTTCTGTGGATTGAAGCGGAAAAAGGCTTTTTATCTGACAAAAAGAGACTTTTTTTACATTTTTTTTCAATAATGATTTGCGTTTTGATGATTTGTTGCGTATAATATGCGGCGAACAGATCAATTGAACGAAGGATTTGGTAATGGATAAAGATGCGTTGCCGTGCGGCAATGAAACAATTTTGATCGTGGATGATCACGAAACGATTTGGGATTTTCTGATCGATGCATTGAGTGATCTGGGGTATTCTGTACTGCTGGCGGAAAATGGTCTGGATGCGGTGGAAATTTACGAAGCCAATCCGCAGGAGATCGATTTGGTTCTGCTGGATATGATCATGCCGAAATCAGGAGGTCACCAGACTTTTCTGCGGTTGAAAGCTCTTGATCCGCAGGTCAAAGTACTGCTTTCCAGCGGTTTTGTTTCAGAAAAGGAGGTCGCTGACCTTCTGGAACAGGGTGCATGCGGTTTTCTGCCCAAACCCCACCGTCTGCCGGTGGTGTTGAAAGAGATCCGGCGGGTGCTGGATGGAGATACCGCCGCCAATGGATGACTGGATCGAGATCAATAAAGATGATGCCCATGTAAAACGGGAACGGCAGAAAGCAAGGGAACTGCGTAAAACCGCACATTTCCAGGAGCTTTTCCGCCGGGGGATCTGTTATTACTGCGGCGAAAAATTCCCGGCTGAACAATTGACGCTGGATCATATTGTGCCTTTATCCAGAGGCGGCAGAAGTACCCGGGGAAACATGGTGGTCTGCTGCAAGGAGTGCAATAACGAAAAAAAGTATCTTACTCCGGTGGAAATGATTTTGCGGGAGCTTGAAAATGACAGTAACAACTTTAATAACTGAAATATAAAGGGTGTGGAAAAATGTTTGAGTATTTGAAATCTGCCGGGGTTGAACCCGGTACCGTATTTGCTTTCGGCGGTTATCTGCTGCTGATGATCATCATCGGGGCGATATGCAGCAAAAAGAGTGGTTCGATCGGTGACTATCTGCTTGGCGGCAGGGGAGTCGGCAGCTGGGTGACTGCTCTTTCCGCGCAGGCAAGCGATATGTCCGGCTGGCTGCTTATGGGATTGCCCGGGGCGATCTATCTGGGCGGCATGGGCGAAGCATGGGTCGCCATAGGTCTGGCGATCGGAACGTTTTTCAACTGGCTGCTGGTCGCTCCGAGATTGCGTATTTATACGGCGAAAACAGATTCTCTGACACTTTCTACTTTTTTTGCCGAGCGTTTCCGGGATCCCAGTGGTCTGCTCCGTATTGTTTCAGCATTGATCATTCTGCTCTTTTTCACCATTTATGCGGCAAGCGGTATGCAGGCATTGGGGCATCTTTTCAACTCCATGCTGGGCATTGAATACAAAATTGCAGTGTTGACCGGTGCTGTCGTCGTGCTGCTTTATACTATTATGGGCGGCTATCTGGCAGTCTGCTGGACTGACCTTGTGCAGGGACTTTTGATGTTTTGTGCCATTATCGTAGTGCCGATCGTCGCATTGCGTGCCGGCGGCGGTATGGATAATGTTGTTGAGGCGTGCGCTGCCAAAGAGTTGCACATTTTCCCCGGTGAAGGCAGTACGCTTTCCTGGTTGGGGATCATCTCCTGTGCGGTCTGGGGTTTGGGATATTTCGGTCAGCCCCATATTTTGAGCCGCTTTATGAGCATCAAATCAGTTAAACTGCTGCCGAAAACCACGACTATTGCCATGATCTGGGTGGTGATCTCTCTTTTCGGTGCGGTGGCGGTGGCTCTGACCGCCATGCCGGTGCTGCCTGATCTTACTGAAGAGAATGCGGAAAAAGTTTTCATCTACCTTATTCAGTTGTTCTTCAATCCGTGGATCGGCGGAGTGTTGCTGGCGGCGATTATGGCGGCGATCATGTCCACTATCGATTCGCAGCTGCTGGTGACCACCAGTGCGCTTACTGAAGACTTCTATTTGCGGGTGATCCGCCGCAATGCTTCGGTGCGGGAATCGGTATGGGTCAGCCGCGGATTTGTGGTGGTCATTACGGTCATCGCCACTTTGATCGCACTTTTCCCGAATGATTCTATTTTCAACGTGGTGAAATTTGCCTGGGGCGGTTTCGGTGCGGCATTCGGTCCGGTGGTGATCATGGCTCTTTACTCAAAAAAGACCACCTGGAAAGCGGCATTGGCGGGTATGCTTTGCGGTACTCTGGTTGCACTTGTCTGGCGGCTGGTCGGCTGGAACGCATACATGTACGAGATTCTGCCGGGCTTCATTGTCAACTTCGCAGTGATGATGACCGTCAATGCTCTGGTCAAACAGGATAATGAAGATATTGACCGGGAATTTGCCGAGTGTGAAGCCGAATTGAAAAATTCAACTGAAGACAGAGAAACCGTGACAGCCGCAGAATAAACTGCTGTTGCAATAAATTACGGAGGGGGGCTGTTGTAAAATCGACAGCTCTCTTTCTTTACAGTGGACTTGTGTCTTATATGAGAGAAAGAAAAATCAACGTATCAGAAGTTATTGCCCGCAGTGACAGATTATTCAATTCCGGCAACGGTTCTGCGGTCGGGGAACATCTGCGTTCCGCCCTTGCCGAAGCCCGTTTATTGGGCGATAAGTCAGGCGAGTTGACTGTATTAAGTGAGCTTATGGGGCATTACCGTATGGCTGGCGACCGGGAACGGGGCTTGCAGAGTGTCGATGACGGTTTGAAACTGCTGGATGAATTGCAGATACGTAATACCGTCAGCGGCGGCACGATACTGATCAATGCAGCAACGGTACTGCTTGCATTTGAAGAAGCGGAAAAAGCTCTGATTCTTTATACTGAAGCTTACGGCTGTTTTGAACATCTTGATGATAATGATCCGCTGCTGGCGGCACTTTTCAACAACATGGCTTCTGCTTATGCTGCCTGCGGTGAAATGGAAACTGCCGGAGCATACTATCTGGCGGCGGCAGATATTCTTGAGGTAAATGGTAAATTGATGGATCAGGCTACTGCGTTAGTCAATCTTGCCCGTCTGGGCAGTGAAACATCAGAATTTCTGGACAGGGCAATGGCATGTTTCGATCATCCGCAGGCAGTACGGGATGGTTATTATGCCCATACTGCGAAAAAGTGTGCCGGAGCTTTCGGCGAATACGGTCAGTTTGACCGGCAGAGTGAATTGGAAAAACGGGCGCGGGAAATTTATGAACGGTATTGAAAGATCAGAAAAGTTTTACCGGGAGATACTGCTCGGTGAATTGGAAACGCAATTTCCGGAGCTTTTGCCCCGCATTGCTTTCGGTATCGCCGGGCGCGGTTCGGAGTGTTTCGGCTTTGACGATGATATTTCCCGTGACCATGATTGCGGAACCGGAGTGTCGCTGTGGCTGAATGATGAGGATGAAGCGCAGTATGGTTTTGCTCTGATGCGCTTTTACAATGCGCTGCATAAAAAATATTTTCCGGTTGCGGCGACTGCCAGCAGATTCGGTTTTCAGGAACACGGAGTGAGCCGGATAACGGATTTTTACCGCCGCCACCTGGGATTTCCCCGGGCTCCGGAAAGCTGGGAGGAGTGGTTTTACACTCCGGAACATGCCTTTGCTGAAGCGGTCAACGGCAGAGTGTTCCGGGATGACTGCGGAGAATTTTCCACTGTCCGCCGGAAAATTTTGGCAGGTTTTCCCGAAGATGTGCGGAAAAGAAAAATCGCTTATTGTGCCGTTATGATGGCACAGAGTGGACAATACAACTTTGAGCGTTGTCTGAAACACGGTGAAAAAGGGGCGGCGATGATGGCACTGCATGAATTTGTCCGCCACGGTGTACGGATGATTTTTCTGCTCAACAACAGCTTCATGCCCTATTACAAGTGGATGTTCCGCAGTGCCGCACTGCTGCCGCAATTTTCCTCTGAAGCAGAAGAACTGGAAAAATTGCTGACGGAAAATGATCCATTTGAAAAGAAGATCGCTGCCATTGAGAAAATATCTTCAGCAGTCATTTCCGCCTTACAGGCACAACAACTTTCTGATGCTCCGGGAAATTACCTTGAACCACACGCTTTTGCGGTGGCATCGACCATTGGCAATGCCCGGCTGCGCATGATGCATATCATGGAGGGTTGAAATTCAATTGCGGGTGAGATTTTTCACCCAGCGGTACTGTTTGTGGCGATAGACCACCCACGGAATTTTGCCGACTTCATCCAGACAGGTGCAGCCGTAGACGACCAGTACCGGCCAGTGAAAGTAAAATGCTCCGGAAAAGGCACAGGGCAGCGCAATACACCACATGCAGACGATCAGGCTTATCACATCAAAGATCGCATCGCCGCCGGAGTAAAACACCCCGTTGATGACGATGGTGCAGAAACATCTGCCGATCATATAAACTGCCAGAATCAGGAACATACCGATCATATAAGCATGTGCTTCTTCATTCAGCGGAATAAATGCCGATACCAGCGGAATGGATGCCAGAATCAACAGTGAAGCGGCGAAACCGACCAGAAAGGCGATTATCATCAGGCGGTCGCCATATTTTTTTCCCCGTTCCAGATTGCCCGCACCAAGTTCGTTGCCGATGAGAATACTGCATGCTCCGGCGACACCGTTGCAGACACAGCAGAGCAGATCACGCACCACTGCGGCAATGGCATTGGCGGCGGCGGCATCCGGACCGAGATGTCCCATAATGGCGGTGTATGAGGTAAAGCCTGTGCCCCAGATCATAAAACTGCCGAGTATCGGGGTGGTACACTTCCAGAAATCCATTTCCAATATCCAGTTGAAGTGAAACACCATTTTGAGTTTGAGCTGGACAAAGTTCTTTTTCCAACTGATCATCACGCACCAGAGTAATTCGATTATGCGGGCGATGGCAGTTGCCAGAGCCGCTCCGGCGATACCCATGGCGGGAAATCCGAAAAGACCGAAGATACAGACCGCGTTGAAAATTATATTGAGTATCACCGCTCCGGAACTTATCCATGCCGACATGGCGGCATTTTCACTGACACGCATGATTGCCAGATAACATTGTGAAACGCCGGTTATCAAATATGACCATGCGGCGATTTTGAGATATTCTGCTCCCAGTCTGACCAATTCAGTGTCAGAGGCGAAAATTTTCATCAGCTTGTCGGGAAAGAAGAAACATCCGGTGAAAAACACCAGTGATACCAGCAGGGAAATACGGACACTGCCGCCGAAAAGTTCATCCAGCACCTTACGGTCATTTTTGCCCCAGTATTGCGCCCCGAGAACACCGACACCGGAAGCGATCGCCGCCAGCAGCATATTCTGGATGAATTGTATCTGTGTGGCAAGGGACACTGCCGCCATGGCGTTCTGATCAAGTTTACCGAGCATCAACGCATCGGCGGCGGCAACGAGGGCGAGCATCAATTGCTGAAGTGTGATCGGCAGTGAAAGAGAAAGCAGCTTCCGGTTGAACCGGCGGTCACTGAAAATATCCCGGAAAATCATAACAGTACGGTATTGGGTTGATATTGTGTTTTATGTTTGCTGTATAAGATAGCATCATTTCACTTTTATTCAAGGATACTTACCTTAAAGTATATCATAAAAAGGAACAAAAATTATACTTTTTTTGCTTCAGCTATTGACAAATTACGTATTTTTGAGTATAATATAAAAAGGTGTACACATTCAATGTAACCGACCCTAACAATTGAAAGGATAGAAAAATGTCGAATTTACCCTCACATGTGAGGGTAAACCGTACACGGTTTACCCTTATAGAACTCCTCGTAGTCATCGCGATCATTGCGATTCTGGCGGCGATATTGCTGCCTGCATTAAACTCCGCCCGTGAGCGCGGACGCAGTGCCAGCTGTGTGAACAATCTCAAACAGATCGGCAACGGCTTTGCAATGTATTCCGGCGACACCGGATATATGCCTGCCGGAACCGGATGGGCTGACTCCTGGTCTGCCCGTATTATTCCGTACATCGGCGGTCCCGCTCCGGTATCTTACTCCAATGGCAACCCGATTTATGACAAGACGGTGGATATTCCGGTTCTCCGTTGTCCTTCCATGCAATGGCAGGGTACAGTTGGTCACGGCACTATCGCACAGGCTGCCGGCGGCGGCGGTTTGAGCTATAACGCTGCTGGTCTTTTGGTTTCGCGTTATCCGGATGCAACAAAGACCAATCCGGTAAATGAATCTTTGGTGACCAATGCGTCTTCCCGTATGATTGCGATCGATGCCGGTGAAGATGCCCCGAAAAGTATCACCGGCAGAGACCCGTATACTCTGAGTATCAGTATTCAGGATGAGCAATATTCAAAACTTGCCTACCGTCACCCCGGCGGTAATAAAGGTATGTGGTGTGTTAAAGCCGATGCCGCATCATTTTCCGGCGGCGGTATCAATATGGTGATGGCTGATGGTCACGCTGAAGCCAGACGGGACACCATCAAACCCTATGATGCCAACGATAATGAATCCAAAATCTTCTGGAGTTCTGATATTTACAACTACTTGAAAAAATAATATAAGAACAGACAAATAAAACAGAAACGGAGATTTACCCTGACCTGGCTTCCGGTTGAAAGTGAAAACAGTGCGGCTAACTTCCGGGAGGGGCAGGTCTTTAATGTACAGGTAACAAACAATGAAAAAAAGATTCACACTTATCGAACTTCTTGTTGTGATTGCGATTATCGCGATCCTCGCAGCTATTCTGCTGCCGGCATTGAACTCCGCCCGTGAGCGCGGACGCAGTGCTTCATGTCTGAACAATCTCAAGCAGATGGGTTCTGCAACGGCGCAGTATATCAGTGACACCGGTTATGTCCCCAGCGGTACCGGTTGGAGTGATTCATGGAGTGCCAGACTGGTTCCGTATATCGGCGGCACTGTGAATAATTCTTCCGGTAATCCGCAATGTGAAAAATCATTGATTGTTCCGGTTTTTCTCTGCCCGTCAATGGTTTGGCAGGGAACTGTCAATCACGGTTCTATTTATACGGCTTTCGGTGGCGGCGGCTTGAGCTACAATGCCAATAACAATCTTACACGCAAATACAATGGCGATGGAAAAGATAATGGTCTGGGCAATCCCCTGAATGAATCCAAAGTTACCGATGCTTCAAGCAGATGGTTCATTGTTGATGCCGGTGAAGATTTCAATGGAGCAAACAATTCCCACAGTTTGACCATCAATACTTCTGCATACTATAACAAAATCGCCTGGCGTCATCCGGCTACTTCCAAGGGGATGAGTGTCTCTGTTACCGACCACGCTTCTATCGGCGGCGGTGGAACCAATATGCTTTTCATGGATGCTCATGCTTCTGCACGTACTGAACCGCTTCCGGCGACCAGTACAGATACTCAAAGCAAAATTTTGTGGTCTGATGATATTTATACAACATACCGGTAATAATTTTCCAGAATCAAGTTAAAGTAAAAGAAAAGAGAAATCAATGCGTAAATTTTTTGCCTTCATTTCCGTTTTTGCCGCCGTGGCTCTCTGTGCGGCAGATAATTTCATCAAAAATGCCGATTTCAAAGAACTCGGACTTTCCGGGCTGCCCAAAGTGTGGATGGTGCGCGGCAACGCCGACGGTGTCCGTCCTTTTGACGGCGGTGTGACCATCGGTAAAGAGGATCAGGATATATGGCTGATCCAGTATCTGCCCAAAGATATGCCCCGTGATACCATGTATGAATACAGCTTCACCGTCACCGGTAAAGGTAAATTCCGTCCCTATGCCGAGTGGAGCTATATTGCCGACGGAAAAAAACAGCTCAAATCCACCGGAGCAATATTCCGTAATTTGAGCAGTACTCCGCAGAATATTAAGATCCGCTTCAAACTGCCTGCCAACGCACAGAATTTCTATGTCGTTCTCAACGTTACCAAAGGCAATGAAGTCACTATCAAAGATCTGAAACTGACCAAATATGTGGAACCCCTGCTTGCCAATGCTGATTTTTCCGACCGCCTTCCCAACGGCACCCCGGTTGAGTGGGCATTGCGTAACAAAAAAGAGCAGTACACTTTTGCCCCCGGCAAAGTTACCATGCGTTCCACCAAAGGAAGCAATGCCTATGTCATTCAGGATGTGAAAAAACGTCTGCTCCCCGGTGCCACTTACCGCTGCACCGCCAAAGTTTCCGGCAAACCGGGAACCAAATACCGCCATTACATCGAAAGCCACTTTGTGCAAAATGGTCAGCGTACTTCCAGATCTTTCAACGCCCAGTGGCTCACTCTTGATAAAGCTGAAGAGGAACTCAAATATGAATTCACCATGGGCAAAACTGCCATCGGTGCACTCTTTGTGCTGAATATTCAGGATCAATCAGAGGTCACTTTCAGCGATCTTACTCTGGAACTGGTTTCCGCTCCCAATCCCCCCATCGTGGTTCCCCAGATGCCGCTTTTTTCCGGTAACTGGAGCGGTAAGGGTGTGGTTGCCAAAGGCTCTCAAATCATCATTCCCCGCGGCAGCAAAACTACCAGATGGATGGTGGAATTGATCCCCGGTAAAGAGTATCAGATCACCCACTCCTCCCGCGGCGAAGGAAAAAGCGACAGTGATTCCGGTTTCTATTTCTACGATACCTTTGTCCGTTTCACCAACGGCAAAGTGGTGAAGATCGCCCACGAAGATACCGGCACTCTTCTGCAGAACAAAAGTTATACTTTCACCGCCCTTACTCCGACTGCCATTTTAGAAATCGCTCCCTGCGGTGTGGATAAGCTTTTCATCCGTGAACTTCAGTTGCGCAATGCTCCGCCCAAAGCGGAAATCCGCCCGGAACTGGTCTTTTATCTGCAGCGCAACAACATCTACAGCAAACTCCATCCCGCCACAGTTGACGGTTACATCAACAACCCCGGTGATGCGGTTTCCGCCACGGTCACTTTCAACGGCGAAACGGTCAAAACGGTCAAAGATAAAAAGACTTTCCGCTTCACCATCAAAACTGCCGGATTGAAACCCGGTTCCTATGAAGTAAGTGCCGAATTGACCGATGCCAAAGGCGGCAAAACCGTTGTAAAAAGTACCATCAATGTTCTGAAACCGGCTCCGGTGGAAGTCACCGTCGGTCCCAACCGTCTGCTTTATGTCAATGGCGAAGCCTTTTTGCCCATCGGTCCGTGGGCATTGCCCAACAGCCACTCGGAAAGAAATCTGAAATTTGCCGCTGACCGCGGTGTCAACTTCCTTAAAAACCGTCTGGCTGATCCGGTGGCTCTCAAAGAATTTCTCGACCGTGCCCACAAATACGGCATGAAACTCTGCTTCAATACCGGTCACCCGAAGGATTCTTCCGATGGTGCTTTCCGTACCTGGCTCCACGGCGTTGAATCAGTGCTTACTCCGGAAGTTCTTGCTCATCCGGCACTGCTTTGCTACTTCTTTACCGATGAGCCTTTCTGGGTCGGTTATCCCCTCGAAGTGATCGACAGATGCTACAAAGCCATGCAGCAGCTTGACCCCTACCGTCCGGTGTGGATCAATGCCGCTCCGCGCGGAACCTATGCCGATCAGATCCCTTACGCCAAACTCTGTGACATCTACGGTGTGGATATTTATCCGGTGCCGGCATCTTCCGGTCACAGCCATCTGGAAGATACTACCATTGCCTGCGTTGGCAAATATGCTCTGCGTAAAGCGGAGATAGCCGGGGATACCAAACCGATCTTCATGGCTCTGCAGGGATTCAGCTGGAAAGCTATGAGCGAAAAGAAAGAATCAGAACGCTCCATCTATCCGACTGCCCATGAGAACCGTTTTATGGGATTTGATGCACTTATCAATGAATCCGCTTCCATCGGCTGGTGGGGCACCGGCTATATTCTTGTGCCGGAATTTTATGATGTGCTGTATACCCAGTTCGATGAATTCCGCCGCCTCTATCCCATTCTGCTGAATAATGCTTCCCGCCGCATGGAAAATAAGGATGGTATCGAATACCGTATCTACTACGGCAAAGATTACACTGTGGTCATCGCTGCCAATACCAAAAATGCCAAAGTTACTTCCACTATTGCCGGTTTGCCGCTTAAAAACGGTAAAGCGACCGAATGGACATTCAATAAAGCAGTCAATGTTGCCAATGGTAAATTGACAGATTCTTTCGGCGCATACGATGTGCGTATCTACTATCAGGGCAAACTTCCCGCAGTTGCCATGAGCAAACCCAACAGCATGAAAGGTAATCCTTTCACTGAAGAGGTGATGCTCCGGGTCAACGGCAGAATCTATGACGGTAATGGTTCATGGATTTGGGAACAATCCGGTATCCGCAAGATCGGCAGTACCGCTGTGCTGCGTAAAGAATTTGACATCGCCGGTAATGAAGCTGTAACTTTGCATATCGCAGCCGATGACCGGGCGGAAATTTTCTGCAACGGTAAAAAAGCCGGTGAAGTTTCCGACTGGACATTTATGCAGAGGATCGATCTTACTCCTTTTGCCAAAGCCGGTAAAAATATTCTGGAGATTCGTGCCGCAGATGGCGGAATTCTGCCCTGCGGTGTGCTGGCTGAACTTCATGCCGGCAAAAAAGTCTATGCCACCGGTACTGACTGGCAGGCTGCTGAAAGTCTTGACGGTACATTCGCTCCTGCCGGAATCGTTGCTCCTTTCGGTAAGGAAGCATGGGGACGCGGTGTGCGTTTCTGTCCGTAAGCTTGGATGACTATACTAAAAGAGCCGGAATTTTTGACGCTCTTTTTTTTACGGAAGTGGTACGGATGTTTACGGATGATTACGGATGCGGCACGCAGACCGGGCGGCAAGTACACTCCACATTTTTGATGCCCTCTGTGGTACATTCAACGCACGGGTGCGAGGCGGTTGCCGCCGAGCGCGCAGCCCGTATGCGAATATACTTTTGCCCGTTAAGAGCAAAAGCCGAGCAACAAAAGTTGCGAGGATGAGCGGAGGGCGAGCAATAAGCCGCGAGTGAACGGAAAGACTACCTTCGGTAGTCGCCCCGTGAACGCAGGCGCTGTAATCAA
>JAZSIZ010000030.1:0-17949 GCA_045534015.1 Victivallaceae bacterium
GCTATTTCAATAACGAAAGAGTATCTTTAACATTAAAAGGAATGAGCCCGGTAAAATACCGAACCCATTCCACATAATTTAACCCGTCCAAATTTTTGGGGTCACATCACAGGGGTGCAGGGGGCGGCGTTAGCCACCTGCAAAGAAAAAGAGCTGTCGGTTTGCAACAGCCCCATAATATTTTAGTGCGTCAACTGTGCAGTTTGGAAAAACTGCAGGACTACAGGGAATCTGTCAGACGGATGATCCTGGCAGGTAAATTAGCGACATTTGGCTGGATTTTGCCATTTTTACGGTATTCACGCAGGGCATCAAAATATTCCGCGGCAAGTTTTTTTATCTCCTGCCGTACACCATCCATTTCCGGATTACCGTCAAATTTCCGGATATTATTCATCAGTTTCCGGTGCATTGCGCCGAAAGCTTCCCGGGCGGCTTTGAATTCCGCCGGTTCAGCAAAGATCAACCTTTTTACGGCGGCGGTATCTGCCTCTTTGCGGGCGGTGATCTGTTTTTTCAACAGCGCAAATTTTTCCGGTGCGGCAGCCAGCAGGAATCCGCCGTCGCCGGGGAGCAAAGAGAGTTCGCCACTGCTTACGGCAAGGCGGTCAAGATCATAAAGCTTTTCTCCCGGAGCAAGATTTATGGTCACTTTGCCATCGACTTTATTTTCCAGATCCCGGTTGACAACGATGAATAATCTGCCGTATTCTCCGCTCCACCCGGTAACATTAAATTTTCCTTTGACGGCGATTTTATCCGGATTTTCAATTACTTTCCGATCGAGGAAAAAACTCATTACCGGCACGATTCTTCTGCCGGTTTCACCCAAAACTTTTCCCTCTTCACTTAAGTTGCCCCAAGGATCGCAGATGGTCTGATCGAAACTTTCCCCTTTGCTTGAATCCGCCCGCAAATAAGCGGTCTGATCCTGCCAGATAAAAGCAAAATACCCATTGGCACCGGAAGCTACTGCATTGAATACATCAAAACGCAATTCGGCAGCGGTTGGGAAGCGCAAAGTTTTTTTGCCGCCCACCCGCAAGGAAAAAGCCTGTCCAACCATCCACACCCGTTTACCGGCACAATATTGCCGGGCATTTTTTATCAGCGTGGCGTGTGCAGAGAGTATGTCAATGGTTTTATTCGGGATCGATCCGTCACTCAAACTGTACGGATCGATGGTGATTATATCCATGGCGGGGCCGATCTCCTTTGCCACACTCATCATGTGGATGGCACTGGTCACTGGTACACTGTATGCTGAATTTTTTTCGATCAGCTTTTTATTGCGCAGAAAAAGTTCAATATCAGTCGGTTCATCCTGCCCGTAAAAAGCAAGCAGCCGCGGATGTACGGCTGCGTTGGCGATCTCTTTTATCAACCGGTGATCAGCCGGCAGCTTTGCCAATCCTGCACTGGAAGTAGCGGTTTCCAGCAGATAAAGATCATATTTTTCCATGATTTTCAGCCGGTTGGTTATATCCGGTGGATCCAATTCACAGAAATTGGCGTAACTGTTGAATCCGGCGCAGCGGATAAGCCGCAGATTTTCGCCGGTTCTTTCCGCAGGATCCTGGCTGAAAAATTCTCCATTGATCTTGTCCGCCTGACGCAGAGCGTGGATCACACCGAATGGGAATTGCGCACCATTATGCAGCTGCCGGAAATCTGTTGCCGGACGGTTTTTGATATACTCTGAAACTGCCGGATTTTTCTTTTCAGAAACTCCCGGATCATTGGGGTCTGCTTCATAGATAACGACATTACGGATCGTGATCTCTTTGCCGGAATAAGCGATCTGGAACCCGCCAAGCTTATCGCCCATCATACCATCTGCTGTAATTCCGGATTTTCCGCCGCGCTTGAATGCGGCACTATTCAAGTGAACTTTGGCAGTTTTCCATTCTGTTGATGATGTGACATTTACCGAAGTTGCATATTGCGTGCCCTCGGTGCTGTTGTTGATATTGATGTCGATCCGTCGGGAACGGCTGACTTTATATTCAAAACTCAGGAATGTCAGAGCAGTTACCGATGGCTGTTTATCTTTTGGAAAGTTGTACATCGGTGTATTCCAGCCGTCTTTTCCGCTGCGGCGGCGGAATGTGATCTCATTATTCTGTACTTTGATGTCGATGATCGACTCATTTCCCCACGCTTTCCATTGTTTCACCGGGATCTCGATACGGTTGTTTTCTGCGTAAGCCAGCAACGGCAGCAGTGATAAGAGCAACAGGATGAAAAATTTTTTCATATAAAACCTCCATTAAATTCAACGCCCGAATTTATATTTACTCTGGATAACGGTGGAAATATTGCCGGAAGGCTTCTGGAAACTTTCCACATGACCATCGACCAGCAGCATATTGCTGGAACCGGAGTGCCGGAAAATTTTATCCACCTTATCCGCTTCACCAAAGTGGGAAGCATCGGAAATGTGGCTGTAAGTATCTTGGATATGAACAGTTCTGGAAGGTTCTGAAATTTTGATGATCTTGATCGGTTTGTGTCCGGATTCACCATAACCGCCGACTTTGTATGATGCTCCGTAAGTTACCCGTGATTTGATCCTGCCATCAGAATCCGAACCCAATCCGCCGATAGTATTGTAGTTGGAAAAATCCATATTTTCCGGAGCTGACGGATCGATAAAAATATCTTTTTCATTAAGAAAAGGATAAAGATGCTGGAAAAATGCGTAGTTGTGCATTCCGGCAAATGGCATGGTGGAACTCATATGAGCTGCTGCCATGAAACACGGCGGGAAGTAGTCGTCAAAAGTATCGGCAAAGCGGTGTGTGGCAGTTCCCATCTGTTTGAGATTGTTTATACAGCTGGCACTGCGTCCGCGCTCTCTGGCTGAATTGAGCGCAGGGAGCAGAATAGCTGCAAGGATCGCGATGATCGCGATAACTACTAACAATTCGATCAAAGTGAATGCGCTCTTGGGAAGAGGGGAAAAACTTCTTTTCACGGGAAAAGAGGTTTTTCCCCTCTCCCCAAACCCCACTCCCTTTTTCAAGAAAAGCGGAATTCTTTGTTGAGTTGCAACCGCACTTTTCTGTGCAAAAAAATGCCATGATGAGATAACAGTACTTACCAATAATTCAATAAGTGTGAAATTTTTGCGGAAAGATGAATAATGAAGTCTGGAAAAGTTTTTCATTTGCAGTTTCCTTTCGTTAATTGCTGCGGGTTGAATTCTCTCTGGTACAAATTCTCAAACTGCTTTTAATGTACATCAGTATGTTTCCAACATCAATTGTCTCAAAATCTCATTTATTATCAAAAAATACTCTTTGCCGGAAACTGCTTGAAAAAAATTTGAAATCCATATATTTTAAACGGTAAAGAGGGGAGACTGATAAAAATGGTCGAACAGAAATTATGGTTTCAGGGTATTTGCAATCTGCGGCAAGTCACTCACATCATAGCTTTTGCAAAAACAGCCAGCGTGCCGCCATCAAATGAACAGATACTGCCGGGTTTTCAGCGTGTGGAAATATTTACCGGTGGAAAAATTCAATTGCAGGATAAGGAGTTCGGCAGAGGTACGATTCTGTGGCACGGTCCGGGAGACCGGTTGAATTATTTCTGCGATCCGGCAACACTCTTTTCCTGTGTGACATTTGTATTCAAAGTCGATGATGACCGCCATCTGATGCCGCGTATATCCCAATGGGATCCGGATTCCACAATCAGTGTGGAAGATTTTTTTCTGGAAAGCCGCAAACTTTTCATGAATAAGCAAAGTGATCCGGAACAATTGGCATTTTATTTTGGCAGCATGCTTATGCGTCAGATATTTCTGCGTCCGGCAGGGAACCATGATGCCGCTTTTTCATCCCGGATGAAAATAATCCTGCGGCTCTTTGCGTATGAAGATCCTGAACATCTTTCGATCAGGGAAATTTCAGAGAAAACCGGTATCAGTATCAGCCATATCCACTACCTTTTCAATAAAGAACTGGGCATTACGCCGCACCATTATATAATCCATAAACGCATGCAGCACGCCAGAATGCTGCTGCAGAGCAACTGTCCGATCAAAGATATTGCCTACCGCTGCGGATTCTGCGGCACTGAATCTTTTTACAAGGCATTCCGTGCCGATTGCGGCATGACTCCCGGCGAATACCGCAAAATCAACGGCATAGTCAAATCCTGATCGGCATATCATCCAACTGCAAAGGGAAATAATATGAGCTTCAGAAAAAACAGTGCCAATTGGCAGTGGCGTCACTTTTCCGCCCCGGGAATACCGGATGTACTGGAAAAATTCACCGGATTTATAGATGATTCTCTCGACTTGGGCGATGGAAGAAGTATAACCGGGAAAAATTTTGCATTCTCCCCGGAGGGCATGATGAATATTTTTGATGTCATTCCCGATGCAGAAAATCATAAAACACTTGACCGGACAATCATTACAGCAGATTTTTATGCAGATGATCACGGCTCTTTCCATGCCGGCATGGGAGCGGATTGGTTCTGGACACTGCGGGTAAATGGAAAAATGCTGCTGGATGCCAGAAAAACTGCCAACAGCGAATTCCCGATTTCACCATCCAATCATCTGGTGGAAATCAAATATCAGCCGGGACGCAACCAGATAATTCTGGAAACTTTCAGCGCATTCCGCCATCGCGGAAATGGCGGCGGCATGGATGTGGCGTTTAAAATAACAGAAAAAATGCCTGATCTGTCTTTTAAATATGAGGCATTTACCGCATTCCCGGATGCCATGGACAATGCTGTGTCTGTAATTTTTACCGGCAGCCGCAACTCTCCGGCGGCGGTGGATTTCCGGATGAAAGGTGAAGAAAAGTGGCAGAGGATCTACGATAACCTCGGCGGTCAGATCCGCCATGACCGCACGGTGCATACCATCCGGATCGCCGGACTTGTACCGGATACAGTTTATGAGTACCGCCCGATCCTGCTGGATGATTGCGGGCAGTGGCAGGAAATCTCCGGAGAAATAAACCGCTTCCGAACTGCACCGGAAGATGGAAAAATGTTTCGCTTCACCGCCACCGCTGATCTGCAGATACCGGCACAGCGCAGGGAATACCTTTCAACGATGCTGACCGGGAAAGAGTTTCAGCCGGACTTTTTCGCTTTTCTCGGCGACTTGAACTGGACATCGGACTTTGACAAAATGGTGATGGATGACTTTATCGTACCTTTCGGCAAAATCACTGAACAAAAAATACCGCTGGTCATGGTCAGAGGAAACCATGAGATGTACGGCAAAGAATCGTTCCGTTACTTTGAATATTTTTCCATACCGTTTTACGGCAGGGAAAGTTACGGGATGTTCCGTTACGGCGATGTGTGCTTTTTTATCCTTGATTTCGGAGATGACACAGGCAGGATGCCCCAGCCATCCACCCGTCAATTCCATGATATTGAACCATTTATATCCACCGAGGCACAATGGCTCCGGGCAGCGGTCAACCATCCGGCATGCAAAGAAGCCAAATACCGTATCGTACTGGCACACGGGATCCCTGCCGGAGATGTTCAGGAATATATGCCAAGTCATGTACGGCAGGTGATCGATCTGGTTTTCGGCGGAACAACTCCGCGGTGCCGCATCCATCTGTGGTTGGGCGGTCATATCCACCGTCCGTTCCGCAGTGTTCCGGGGAAAAAAGCGTTTTACTCGATTCTCCCGCCGGAGCAATTCTGTCAGGAAGGAGAAAATTTGCAGGAATGCTGGCAGAATTATCACTTTCCCGTTCTGGCAACCGGCGGTCCGCTCGGCAAAACTCAAAAAAATATGCAGCTCACCTCTTTTGAAGTGACGGTGGATGCCAATGGTATTTCCGTGGATTCGCTTGACCGGGAACAGAATATTTTTGACCACATCTTTATTGCACCGGATGGATCTGTGACAGAAAAGAATGTTTCCGGGGAATTCAAATACTATGAATTCTGACAGCAAAACTTTTCCCCGGATAAATCAAATTTTTTGGGGGGATTTTTTTGAGAAGTTTTGAGAAGTTTTGAGAGATCTTGAGAGAGCAGATCACATAAGCACTCAAAGTCTCCCGTAACACCTGACACCGTGTCCCATTTGGGCAAGGCAAGAAACTGCCTGTGAGCAACAATTTTCACAAGTAGTACGAGGCAGTGTCACGTTTTGCAAATCATTTTGAGAGGGAGTGTACTATGTACCCGACCGAACAAAATGATGCAGACAAAGCGGGGACAACAATAAAGAAATCCCATCCACAGGATAAATCTGTGCATGGGATTTTTGCAAAGCTTTTTTGAAAAAAGCGTCGATCAAGCTCGCCCAGCGAGGCGAGCGCGACATCCGGCAGCCCGCCCAGCGGGACTGACCGTAATGCGCAGTAAAAATCAGCAGTGGAAATATTTTTCTACCAATTCCAGGATTTTTGCCTGATCGTTACCGATGTCCTGACGCAAAGTCCGGTCATTGAATCCGCGCAGCGTTTTGATCAAGCCATCGATCATGGAAGCAGCAAAAACGCCGTCAGCTTCATAGAATGCCCGCTGTGCTTCCAGACAATCCGCAGAAGCGGCACAGCTGTCGGGCAGCACGTTGAGAGAATCAAGGATCGCCTTGTTTTCATCTTTATGGATATTGACATTCACATAGGTTTTAGCAGCGACTTCCAATGCATCTGCGGAGGTAAATCCGTGACGGAAAGCCACCGCCAGACCGGCGAGCAGCAGGAAAATATCTGCTGAACCGTCAGGAGAACGCATTTCGACAGTCTGTTTCTGACTGGTGTCATAGGAAACACCGGATTTTTCCAGCGGATTAGCCTGGGCGCAAAGATCTTTTTTGCTGGTCCAGCCGAGCGGGACGCGGACGAGAACGGAACGGTTGCGGTCGCCCCAGCAGATATTGGTGGGAGCTTCCTGATGGGGAACCAGACGGAAATAACTGGTCGGGTTGGTGTTGCCGAAAGCGGTAATGGAGGGAGCGAGCGTCATCAAACCGGCGATTGCCTTTTTGGCATCATCGGAAAGCTGACCGTCTTTCTGCATCAGATTGATACCGTCTTTCATCACCCGGAAGTGGATATGCATACCGCTGCCGGCTTTACCGACAGTGATTTTGGGAGCGAAAGTAACATCCAGACCATTCTGATAAGCCAGATTGCGGATGACCCATTTGGCAATGAGCAGCTGTTCGGCGGCTTCTTCGGCGTTGACGGGGAGAAATTCGATTTCATTCTGCTCGTAGATTTTGCCGTCGAGGGCGAAGTTGCCGACTTCGGAGTGACCGTATTTGATCTGACCGCCGATACGGGCGATATAATTCATACAGAGCTGACGGAATTCACCGAATTTGGCATATGGGGCAGATTCATGATAACCTTTCTGGTCAACAGCCGGATAGCTGCCGTCATCTTCAGAAATCACATAGTATTCCAATTCGCCCATCGCCTGAAACTCCAGACCGGTAGCTTTGGTGAAAGCTTCGCAAGCCTTGTGCAAAGTGTATTCCGGAGAACTGGAAAGCGGTTCACCGTCTTTATTGAAAAATGAGCAAAGCATGTTGACCGTGGGCAATTCACAGAAGGGATCAAGATATGCAGTGCGGAAGCGGGGAACGACATAAAGGTCACTGTTGTTCGCTTCGATGAAGGGGAACAGACTGGAACCATCGACCCGTTCACCGCAGGAGAGGATCTCGTCGAGATAGGCGGCATCATTGATAACGAAATTCAAGGTTTTGATACGTCCGTCACCGGCAGGATACTGGAAATTGACGTGCCGGATCTCATTGTCGATGATGAAATCGATGATGTCTTTTTTGGTGAAGTCTTTCGGCATTTTGCCGATGCGGGCTGCCAATTCATGGCAGGTGTAGTTGAGTTTGTCCATTTTTTATCCTTTCTTTTATGGAAAAATCGTAAAATTGTCAAATATTGCCGATCCATGCTGCCAGATCGTTTTCTTTCATACGCTCCGGTATCCCGTCGAATTCCACTTTCAGCACCGTTGCCAATGGATCCGGCGGCAGAGCCGGCAAGCCGGAAATCACCAGTTTTCCGTTCTTTTCATTCCATGTAAACGGATACTCTTCCCCGGTGGCAAGCATAGTGACTTTCTTAACGGGGGTAGCAATTCTGATCGCTGTTGCAACGGAGCCTGGCCAGCGGAAAATACACCAGTAACCCACATTTCCTTTCCGGGTCCATGGTCCTTGCAGATTCAAATCAAGAAATCCGGGCTGAGCTGCACCGATAAGGTCGCATGAAGAAGAATTACGAATGGCTTCTTCATTTCTTTCCAGCCATTTGCCTATCTGCATAAGTCTTTCGATCTCCTCATTGCGCACAGAACCATCCGGGCACGGTCCGATATTGAGCAGATAGTTACCGCCGAGCTGTGCCGCCTGAACCAGATGCTGTAAAAGCTGTTCGGCAGTTTTCCAGTTTGGATTGAATCTCACATATCCCCAGCCGCAGGAATCTCCGATGCACATACAGCTTTCGGTCATCCGTTTTTCTCCGGCAAGCACCACCTGTTCCGGGGTTTCGATATCTTCATCTTCGCCGGAACGGTCGTTGATAATGATCTGCGGCTGAAGTACACGCACCATCGCATTGAGTTCAGCGGCATGCCAGAATTTTGCCCACTCGTTCCGGGGTTTGACGCCACTGGAATCCCAGCCGCCGTCATACTCCAGCAGATCGATCTGCCCGTAATTGCTCATCAACTCCCGCACCTGACCGAATACCTGTTGGAGCAGAGCCTTTTGGGATTCCGGATATTTTTCCGGCTCAAAGTAACCGGGGAACCGCCAATCCAGCAATGAGTAATAGAAACCGACTTTCAAACCGGCTTCCCGGGCAGCTTCCACATATTCACGCACAATATCCCGTTTACAGCCATGTTTTGCCGATGTGAAATCAGAGTATTGACTGTCAAAAAGGCAGAATCCTTCGTGGTGCCGGGTAGTAAGCACCATATATTTTGCTCCGGCGGCTTTGGCAATTTCCACCCACTCTTTTGCGCAACCGGGCTTGGGACAGAAGCTCTCTGCCAGTTTGGCATACTCTTTTGCCGGGATCCTTTCGGAGTACATCACCCATTCGCCCCTGCCCAAAAGGGCATAAAGCCCGAAATGGACATAGATACCGAAACGGGCGTCGTGAAACCATTTTATCCGTTCTTTGTAAGTCATTTGTATTTTTCCCTTTTCAATCGATCAGATTTTTTCCCTGCGGCAGCACGCCCTCCAAAGCCATCCGGAAAGGAGAAACTGATGTGCCGTCAGCGGCGTTCAACTCAAAATAACGGGGATTTTCCGCCCAGGCGTACCACACGGCAAATGGTTCTGCCACCACAGGAGAATAAACTGCCGCCGTGTTTTTATCCGTAATCTCACATTCCGCAGCATGAGCAACCATATCTTTGCCAGCTATCGCAAAGCCCCGGACTTTACCGGATAATGCCAGATCTCCATCAAATTTCAAAATCAGTTTATTGCCGTCACGCTTTAATTCTTTCAACTGTACCGGCAAAGAAATTTTTCCCTGCAACCGGTCAGTTTCCAAAGCGGCGACCCGGCAGGCGATCGAATATTTGTCAACCGGATGAAGATTCAAAACATCTCCGCTGCCGAGCGTAACCACCGCAGTACAACCGTGTTCCTGTGCCGCCAGATTCTGCGCTTCACGGATCAGCGGCCAGGTCGCATAAGGGGCAAAAATGTGCGGATTGTGAAACTCCGGCAGCTGAATGATATAAAAGTGCAGTTCCGGATCAAGGAAATTTCTCCGCCAGTCGGCAATCATCAACGACAGCAGCTCTTTATAAGCATGCCCCATGCAGATGGCATTGGCTTCGCCCTGATACCACAATACACCGGAAAAAGCAGTACCGGCAAGCGGAAAGAGCATATTATCAAAAAAACTGTGAAAACTGTTGTTTCCCCCCTGACCGAAACGGCGCATACAGGTCATGCCTTCAATACCGGCATCAAAAGTTTCACACATTTTCCATTTGCCATGGATCGGGAATTTTTCCCCGTCACACTCCAAAAACATCTCCTCTGCCGGACCGAGCAGACCGCCATCGGTACAGATCGACACCATTGATGAAGCCTGAACAGCTATGACATTTTCCCCGCCATGGAAAACTCCGGCAGGCACTTTGTAGACCCGCAAAGCGTTCCAGTGGTCAAATTTCCGGCAATCCCCGGTGGAACCGACCGGCACACCATTGACAAAACTCTTATCCGCTTTATCCACGATTCCCAGATGCACTGTGAAGGATTTTTTATCACAACCTGCGGGCAGAGTCACCTTTCTGCGGAAATAAAAAATCCCCGCATGGTTATGACCTGATTGATTCCAACTGTCCGGCAGAAGCATCTCATCCCACGCCGAATCATCAAAATCCGCAGAACAATATCCCTTTTCAATACCGCCGTCAGCGGGTATTTCCGGAAACATCTCTGCTATCGCCGGAGTAAGTTTATCCACCGGAAATTCATCTTTATCCACATCAAAAGAAGCAACTTTTGATTCATACGCGATCAATTCATCACGGTAAACCGGGCTGGTAAGAAGTGAATACTCACTGATGAATGATTCGATATTCACACCGCCGAAACAGACGGAAACGATCCCGACCGGAATATGCGTTCTTTCATAAAGTTCCACGGCAAAAAATCCGGCAAGTGCGGAAAATCCGGCAAGCTCTTCTTTAGAAGCACACTGCCACGTACCGCTGACAGCAGATGCCCTGCCCTGAAAAGTTTTCACCGGCACGGAAAACCAGCGGACACGGGAAATATCTTTACCATCCAGCACCTCTACGGAAGGTTTGGCACTTTTCATGGAAAATTCCATATTGGACTGCCCTCCGGCAAGATAAACATTACCGATGGCTATATCGTGAAAAGTCACCTTTTCCCCGGCGGCGGTGATGGTCATTTCCAGATCTTCCGCCGGAGCAAGCGGCGGAACCTTGAATTCAAATTCTCCGTAAGTGTTGGAAAAAACTGCCAGATGCACTCCGGCAATGAACAATTCGACCTTGGTCAGCGCAGGAGCTTTTCCCCGCACCGGAAACACTTTGCCGTGCTGGAAAACCGCATGGTCGCCGTAAAATCCGGCAAGCTGCAAACTGCCGGATTTTTTTGATTCCCCCATTTCCAAATCACTCTTATCACGCAAAGTCAACATTTTTCGCAAATCTTTCCTGAAATAATGTACTGATTCTATATAATATAATGCAAAAACCGCCGTCATACAAATATTTTTCCGGAGAATATAGACTATTTTTTTCATATCTGCCCCCATAGTGACAAGAAGACAACTTTTTTCAATATATTTTGCAGAAAAAAATTGATAAACAGAAAAATGATAATTACTTTATATTCAAACATCTTTTCAACTGTTTTTTATTCACCCAAGGAGATATGAGTTTATATCACAAACCGTCGAAGCTACAGTGAAAACCATGAATCAAACGGAGAATTTTTCTTATGGATATTGACAAAATCAACAGCACTCTTTCCGGGAAATGGATAACCCATCAGAAACTCGCCGCCTGGCAGCCGGTTAATGTATTCAGCCGCCATCTGGAAAGAAAAGTTATCACGATCGATCCGGCAGACCGGAATATGCACATCCTTTTCCGGAAGGAATTTGAACTTGACGGATTCAAAAAATGTATTCTGAATATTTCCGCTGACGACTACTACAAACTTTACATCAATGGTCAATTTGTCGCCCAGGGTCCCGCTGCCGGTTATCCGTGGCGTTATTTTTACAACTCCGTGGATGTGACCGAATTCCTCAACCCCGGCAAAAATCTCATCGCAGTTCACACTTACTATCAGGGACTTATCAACCGGGTGTGGGTCAGCGGCGATCAGCGTACCGGATTGTGCATGGAACTTTTTGCCGATGATAAAAGTGTGCTGGTCAGCGATGAATCTTTCCGCTGTACTTTTCACAGCGGTTTTCCCGATGGCGAGATCATCGCTTACGACACCCAATTCCTCGAAAATTACGATGCCCGCTGTGCGGAAGACGGCTTTGAAACTCCGGAGTATGATGATTCAGCATGGCCCATGGCTGCCGAGCGCGAATTTGTTGACTATACCATGGTGCTTCAGCCCAGTGCCCAGCTGGTTTTTGAGGAATTCAAACCGGTTTCCATTGAACATACCGGCAACCGCATAAAGGTCGATTTTGATGCGATCAATGTGGGTTATCTGAAATTTGCCGCCAGAGGTTCTGCCGGAGCGAAAATCGAAATGTTTTTCGCCCAGGAATTGAATGAGGATGATTCATTGCGCTGGAAACTGCGTGCCAACTGCAATTACAAGGGGACATTCACCCTTTCCGGCAAAGGATGGGAAATTCTCAAAGAGTATGACTATAAATCGTTCCGTTATGCCGAATTGATCCTGCCCGAAAATGTGGAGGTCGATCCGGATTCGATCGTATTCGTTTCCCGCCACTATCCATTTGAATTGAAAGCCAAATGCAGATGTTCCGATGAAAAAGCTCTGGCGGTCTGGAATCTTTGCTGCGACAGTCTGCATTACGGAGTGCAGGAAAATCCCATGGATTGCATGGAAAGGGAAAAAGGATACTATCTGGGAGATGGATCCTTCTCACAATTAACCCATGCGGTTCTCACCGGAGATTTTTCCACGATGGAAAAATTCTTTGATGATTTCCTTGCCAGTTCAAGAATAAACCGGGGGTTGATGGCATGCGGCAATTGTTCTGTGATGCAGGAAATGGGGGAATCTCCACTCTTTTTCATCGTGCAGGCATGGAGTTATCTGGCATATACCGGAAATAAAGAATTCATCCGCGCCCGTTATGACCAATTCAAAGATATTCTGGATTACTACTGTGAATCTTATGCCGACAGTGACGGTCTGCTTCATAAACTTGATAAATGGTGCGTTGTCGAGTGGCCTCTGCAGTACCGTGACGGCTACGATGTGGATTTGACCGAAGGTCAGGTGTGCGTAGTCAAACACAACGCCATCAATGCTTACTATATCGGTGCGGTAAAAGCGATGAACCGGATCTCGGAATATCTGGGGCTGCCTCCTTATAAAGATGCCGCTCCTCTGGTGGAAAATTTCCGAAAGGCATTCTATCTGCCGGAAGCCAAACTTTTCCGGGACAGCGTGGAATCTGACCACATCAGTGCCCCGGGCAACTATTTTGCCGCATTTTACGGCCTCTGCCCGGATAAAGAGAGCCGGAAAGCGGTGATTGAAATGATCAGCCGGAAACGTTTTTCAGCCTGCAATTTAGGTACCACATATCACGTACTCGGATTTCTGGCGGCACAGAAAGAGTATGATCTTTTCGAGAGCATGATCCGGGATGAAGGCGGCTGGCTGCGCATCATCCGCGAGGGCGGCAAACGCACCTTTGAGGGATGGGGAAAAGATTGCAAATGGAATACTTCTCTTTTCCATCTGATCGTCACCTATGGCGCGCTTTTCCTGGCAGATTGTGATTTGGATAATATCTGGGACTACTCCAGAGAATAACTTCACCTGATCACCGTTTTTCAACCGCAGTCCGGAAAAACAAAATCCCCGGACTGCGTTTTTTATTGTAAAACGGTGTGTTTCAAAATGTTTCAACATTTCCGGAAAATATTCCCTGATATAACAATATGCCTGTTTCCATTATGCTGCGTTATGCAAATATCCCATCCGACAATCCACTGATTTTCCATACCGCTTTTCCGGAAAGATAAAAGAATACAAGTTTTTTCACTTATTTTCCGAAAAAAAGTTGATAAATAAGAAAAAGGTCGTTATATTGTACAGTGACATATTTTCCGAACAATATACTACTTTACCAAAAGAGGTTTCTTATGAAAAAAAACAAAGTAAATTTCGCCATCATCGGCATCGGTAATATGGGAACATCCCATGCCATGATGATGGAAAATATCGGCAATGCCGAATTGGTCGCCGTCTGCGACATCAAAGAAAAAGCCTTTGACCGTCTGCCGGAAAATATCCGGAAAAAGGTCAAATGCTACACCTCGACAGATGAACTTTTCAAAGATGAAAATGTGGAAGCTGTCCTCATCGCCGTCCCTCACTATTTCCATGTGGAACTGGCTCTGGAAGCAATGAAACACGGCAAACATGTCATCGTGGAAAAACCCATTTCCGTACACAAAAAAGAGGCTCAACGGCTGGTCGATGCCGTCAAAGATTATCCGGATCTGGTCATCAGTGCCATGTTCAATCAGCGCACTTTGCCCGCTCACCGCAAGCTGAAACAATTGATCGATTCCGGTGAACTTGGCAAAATCAACCGGGTCAACTGGATCATTACCGATTGGTTCCGTACCCAGCGTTATTATGATTCCGGCGACTGGCGCGCCACCTGGGCAGGCGAAGGCGGCGGCGTGCTGCTCAATCAGTGCCCCCATCAGCTCGACTTGATGCAGTGGCTTTTCGGCATGCCCGAACTGGTCAGCGCACAGGTCAAAATCGGTAAATATCACGATATTGAAGTGGAAGATGAGGTCAACGCTTATCTGGAATATGCCAATGGCTGCGTGGGCAACTTCATCACCACCACCGGCGAAGCCCCGGGAACCAACCGTTTGGAAATCACCGCCGAAAAAGGACGGGTGATTCTGGAAAACGGCGAAATCAACTTCAAACGCAACGAAGTGGAAACGTCCACCCAGATCAGAGAGTGTGAGTTCGGCTTCAAAGCTCCGGAAACCTGGGAGTGCAAAGTCAATATCACAACAGAATCCCGTCCACAACACGCCGTGGTGGTGGAAAATGTCGCCAATGCCATTTTGAAAGGGGAAAAACTTATCGCCCCGGCTCAAGAGGGCATCAACGGTCTGGAACTGGGCAACGCCATGCTGATGAGCGGTCTGAAAAAAGCCCCGGTCACACTTCCCATCGATGCCGATGAATATGCCGCCATGCTTCAGGAACTTATTGCCAACAGCACCCGTGGCGAAAAGGTCGTCAAAGAAGCAGGACAGGTCAACATGAGTACAACCTACTGAAAATATAAGGAATTCAAGCGATGTTTCTTACCGGATTTGCAGATGAGGCAGGCAATGATTTTGCCATCCAGATAAAAGCAACTAAAGAGCTGGGCTGGAAATATATCGAATCGCGCCGGATCGGCAGCAAGACTCTTGCCACTTTGACCGATGCGGAATTTGATGATGTATGTTGCCAGCTGGATGAGGCGGATGTGAAAATCAATTGCTTCGGTTCAGCCATTGCCAACTGGGCAAAACACCCGTTGAAAGAGGAAGATTTCCAGGCTTCTTTAGATGAGTTGAATGCCGCTCTGCCCAGAATGCACAAACTCGGCATCAAAATGGTGCGGGGAATGAGCTTTGTCTCCCCGCCCAAAGACGGTACTCCGCCGGATTCCCCCGAGGTGGAAGCTGCCATTTTCAAAAAAGTCCGCACCCTCGTGGAGATTTGCGCCGATAACGGAATCGTTTACGGTCATGAAAACTGCATGAATTACGGCGGTTTGTCTTACAAACACACCTTGAAACTGCTGGAAAATGTCAACCATGACAATCTTAAACTGATCTACGATACCGGTAATCCCTGCTTCAATTACCGCTGGATCGGTGAACCGCCCTTCCCTCTGCAAAGTTCATGGGAGTTTTACAGCAAGGTCAAAGAACACATTGCCTATGTCCATATCAAAGACGGTGTCGCTGTACCCGATAATGATCCTCTGGTGCGCCCGCCGTGCAGATTCACCTATGCCGGTGAAGGAATGGGGGATGTACGGGCGATCGTTACTGATTTGCTGGCCAATGGTTATGACGGCGGATTTTCCATGGAACCCCACCTCGCCGTGGTCTTCCACGATGAAAGCAAGGAAACTGCTGCAGATATTTGCTACAACAATTATGTTTCCTACGGCAAACGGTTTGAAAAACTCCTTGCCGAATGCAAAGAACTTGCCGGTAAATAACCCGGAGCTTTGTCACAGCACAAACCGGATGGGCGGACGATATACAAGTTCACCCATCCGTTATTTTTATAAACACCTGCGAAACAGGAGCATACAGGAAAATTGCCCCCGCAGACAAAAAAATACTGTTTGCGATATATTCAGTTTCCCGCCGGGATATTACTGCCAGATCAGTTTGCACGGGATAGAGACGATGTTATCCATTTGTTCTGTATTCCGTGGTATCAACGTGACTTTCAAAGCATCTCTTTTCCCGGGGGTATTGCATGACACAGACCGGATGATCTCTCCGGAAGATGGTTCCAATCCGGATGCCGTATAACTGTATACCTTATCGCACCTGACCCAGATGATCGACCGCTGTTCCGGCGGCAATTTGTAACGTATTTTGAAGAATATCTCCTGTCCTTTTTTCAGTTTGATCAACTTATCCGGAGAAAACGGGCGGTTGATGGCATCTTTCTTATACCCCCAGCTGACTATCTCGAATTTTGATTTTCTGAATTTTTCTTTCAACTGCCGGATTCTTCCGTTTCTGGCACTTTTTTCCCCATCGCTCAACATTGACTCTGACACATAAATACAGCATGGGATATTTGCCAATGCCGCTGAATATTTTTTGTTCTGCGGCATGATTTTCACTTTAAAAGATGACCACACACCGATCCTGTCCGGTGCGGCGACACTGAAAATATACGTTCCGCTTTTGGAAACTTCTTTGCTTTCAGTTCTTAAAGCGGTATCATCCTCACCGGTCAATGTCAGAAGGGCACGCATCTTTTTCGGCAGCTGATAACGGACTTTGAAATAAATTCTTTTTCCCGGGGCGATCACAATTTCTCTTGCGGCAGAAAATGGTTTGTTTACCTTAGTTGCTGAAGTTCCCCAGCTGACAATTTCCACACTGCATCCGGCAGGCTTACCGGAAGATGCTTTTAAACTTATTTTTGCCTTTGCCGGAAATTCCGGCGGATCAGGTAATTTTAAAAAATCGTATATCCTGATGATGTACTGTTTTTCCGGGCGGTAACCGTTGAATGTCGCCAACACCCTGCCGTCAGCATCCAGAACTTTTGCTTCCGGATAACCGTTGCCGAACTTGTATTCCCGGGCAATTTTCTTATTGTACGCTCTTTGCTCTGCGGGCATCGGAACTTTTTGACCGGGAAAATCCAGATAGACCAAAATCAGATATTTTTTTGCCAGATTGGAAAAAAGCTTCTGTGACAACACCTCTTTTTCAAGATAGTTACAGTATCCGCACCAATCTGAACCGGTTTGCAGAACATAAACCATTTTTTTCTCTTTTTTTGCCTGTTCCCAAGCCGGTTCCAGTTTTACATGCCACCTTTTATCCGGCCCGGGAAGCCACTTTTCCCCGCCGCAAAGAATATTGACCGCAAAAACAGAAAACAACAAAAGATATACTGATAATTTTCTCATACTCTCAACTCCGGTTCCGTAAAGATCAAAAAAGCGGCTGTTGCAAACCGACAGCTCTTTTTCTTTGCAGGGGGCTAACGCCGCCCCCTGCACCCCTGCGCCCCGCTCGGCGGGGGGCGTGGTACTGGCCTGTGGTATGCGCTGTGTGGTGGTGCTTCGGCTCATGTGGTGCAATTCGTCACCCTCTGCCGCCTTTTCTGGCGACAGAGGGATTAGACTTGCACCACGGCTGGCACCTGCGGGGGAGGAAAATCCCCCGCAACCCCCTCGCCCCGCTGGGCGGGGCGCCGATCGTCGCACCCTTCGCTTCGCGGAGGGCTTGATCGACGCTTTTTTCAAAAAAGATATTATGAGAGACACAAGAGGTCTCTCATTTTTTTCTGTCTAAAAACAAAAAGTGGTTTGCCTCTTGATAAAAACGGATTTATGTTAATCCAAGAACACCGAAGTCGCATAGTGCGCTTCAAAAATCAGGAGGACAAACCATGAATAATGTATCACAGAAACAGGAAAAAATCTACTTCGGATTGGA
>JAZSIZ010000041.1:0-9527 GCA_045534015.1 Victivallaceae bacterium
TACTCCGATGAGTGATGGTAAAACTCTCAAACTGCCGATTCCGGAACTCAGTCAGGATCGCCGTTCTGCATTGAGCAAACAGGCAAAATCCATCGCCGAAGATGCCAAGGTCGCTCTCCGTAATATCCGCCGTGATGCCAATGATGCGGTCAAAAAATTTGAAAAAGATGGCGAATTGACCGAGGATGAGCGCAAGAAAATGCTGGATGATGTGCAGAAGACCACTGACAGCTACATCGCTAAAGTTGATGCGATGTACGCCGCCAAAGAAAAAGAACTGATGACGGTCTGATGAAAAAAGCAAAAAATAATACCGCCGGGAAAACAACTCCCGACGGTTTTTTTATCAAATATTTGCTGGGGATAACCATCGTCGCACTGATTGTGCGTCTGATTGCCGCATGGGAAATGGCGACTGTTGCCGGAGGAATGAATAATGCTCTGGCTCCCTTGCCAACCAGTGATCTTGCCACTTACATTGAACTGGGAAAAGAGTGTGCGCAAGGAAATTTCCCGGATACATTTTATTATCAGCCGTGGTATTATGCCGTTTTTTTACCTTTCTGTTATATTTTGAGCGGAAATTCGTTGTGGATGGTGATCATCGTTCAGGCGTTGTTGAGCGGAGCAACTGTATTTCTTGCCGGCTGGTGCGGTAAAAAAGTTTTTTCAGAAAAAGCAGGTTTGATTGCTGCCGGATTGACGGCGATATCGTCATCATTGATCCTTTATGTGCCGTTTCATCAGAATGAGACATTGCAGACTTTTCATCTTACCGGGCTTTTTGCTTTGACACTGCTTGCTTTGGAAAAACGCAAAGTCTGGTTATGGGGAATTACCGGTTTGGCAGCCGGAATATCGATCCTTACCCGTGGTAATATCTGGTTGGTGATACCGGTTATTTTATGCGGCCTGGTGATTTCCGGAAGAAAAAATGATCTTCCGTGGAAAAAAGTGATTGTCCATTTCGCTGTTTTTATCTTTTGCATGTTGATTATCCAGCTGCCCTTTATCATCCATAACAGCCTTGCCACCGGTAAGTTTACCGGAGCAAGTACCGCAGCCAATGCTGTGTTGGCTCTGGGGAATACACCGGAGGCTCCGGCTGGCGGCAGACATCCGGGATTGCCTGCCGGGGCAATGAGTTATCCGGAATCCTATCAACGGATGATGGCGAATACAACTGGAGAAAATCCGCAGTCAGTACCGCAGCAGATGTGGAATTGGTTTTGTGATGATCCATTGGCATTTGGAGAATTGCAGTTCCGTAAAATTCTGCTTTTCTGGGATGGCAGGGAAATCCCGAATAATGTATCACTGGATTTCGATGGAGAAGGTTGTTCTCTGACATTGAGATTGCTCTGTGTCGGCAGGAACTTTCTGATTTTTGCTCTCGGAGCATCCGGAGTGCTGTATTTTTTGCGCCGGGCATGGAAAGACAGAGACCGGAAGATTCTTATGCTGTACGGATTTTTCTTTTCGTTTTATTTGGCAGTCATTGTGTTTTATATTCTTTCCAGATTCAAAGCTCCGGTTATTCCTCTGCTTGCCATATTCGGCGGTGGAATTCTTTGGTCGCAGTATAATGATTGGAAAAGTGCAGAAAGTAAAGCCAAGATCATTACTGCCGGGAAGTGCCTGTTGTGGCTTCTTGCCGGATTCTGGCTCTCCTGTGCAGCTTACAATACCTACCGTCAATGCGAACCGGCTGTCAACCGGATAATTTATCCGGATGGGATAGCCCTGGATTTAAATGGGGACACTGTACATTATTTTGATTACGGTCCGTTCCCTTTCGGGGGGTGGTGCGTGGAAGAGATGCGGCCGGGAATGAAGATCAGTAAAAAATTTTCCGGTATGCCGGATGTGAAAGACGCGCAATTTGCTTTGATGCTTTCTTCCCGGGAGCCGGTTCAGGTGCTTTTGCAGGTCAATGGTGTTCCGCATCCGATGGCTTTCCCGGCAATACCTCCTGAAAAGAGTGACCGCCGGATGGTTCTGCTCAAAGCTCCGGTGATCAATGGCGGATTGACTGTTGAAGTTGCTGTGATCGAGGGCGGCAAACTTTATGCGGTTTACGATATACAGCGTAATTATCAACGCAGCTGGCTCAATGGCGATTCCATTGATGGCGAATGGGTCATCCGCAGTATAATTCCGAAATGAAAGCATGATTGACAATCCGGCGGTATGTATTTATGCTGCCGGATATTTTTTTGTACATTTTACATACACTTGAAAAATTTTCACATTCGTTTACATTGATTCTTTTAGACCCCGGAAAAGAGGAGTATCCCGGGGCAGTTGTCAAACCACAATTGAAAAGAGGAGTCAATTATGTGGAAAAAACTTTTGTATTCCGGAGTGGTGGCGTTACTGCTGTCGATTCCGGGGGCGATGCCGTGTTTTGCAGAAAATATCCGCAAACTGCACTTCATTCAGGATGATGCCCAGGATTATATGGTGTCAAAGATCTATTCGCTGAAATATGCACAAGCCAACGATCTGATACCATTTGTTTCCGGTATCGTGATGAGGTACAACATCAACAGTATCGTTGACAGTATTGAGTATGGTAATAATTCACAATTGCTGACGGTCACATGTCCGGAAAAGCTCATCCCCTATGTCGATGATTTTATTGCCAAAGCCGACCGTCGGGTGGAAATTGCCGGAAAGGTTCCCGGAGAAATCATTCAGGGAACCGGAATAACCCGGGAGGTTTACCAGCCGATGTACCGTTCCGGAGAGGATATTGTCAATGTGATGATCGCTTCTGTTATCGGAGAAGGACCCGGCGGAGCTATTTATGCTTATGATGCCAACAGTAACCAGATATATTGGAAAGACAATGCCTCCAATACCAGTTATATTTACCAGTTTTTAAATTTTCTTGACCGTCCTGCACCGCAGATAACTTTGGAATTTACCATTTTTGAGGTCAGAGACAGTACTTTGCGCGATTTGGGAATCGAGTATCTGGCATGGAAAAACGGTCCGGGCTTGAATCTTCTGCAAGTCGGATTTGATGCATTCGGGCTTTCCTCCGCCGGCAGTGCAGCGTTGCAGGCTGCAAGCGGACCAGTCGGAGGATTTTTCTTTGCACCGCAATTTGATGCAAGCTTCATCCGTATGCTTCAGCAAAACGGCATGGCGACGATCACCAACCGTGCGACATTGACTGTTGTCAACAGCAATAGTGCTGAATATTCCATATATTTCAATCCGTCGCAGCAGAATATCATCAAACAGAATAATGATCAGACCAGTGTCAGTGAAAGTAATCTGGCAGCGGAACCGGGCGTTTATCACAGTTATGTCAAAATCACCGGTCCGGTAGTCAATATCCATTACGGTTCGCCGCAGACCCCGTATCCTGAATCAGAAGCTTTTTCTGTATCTCCTTATGAACCGGGCGCGTTGAATCAATATCCCGGAACGCTGTTTTTTGCCTACGATCTTCAATCTGCGGCCGTGGTTGAACGCAACAATGTCGGAGCTGAATTGGTGGAAGTTACAGCTTTGAATGGCAATATGCTTATTCCGTTGAATAAGGAGGTCGTACTTGGCAACTGGGAGAAAAATTCCGAAGTGGAACAGGTTATCGGAGTGCCGTGGCTTTCAGAAATTCCGGTTTTGCGCTACCTTTTCAGTACAGTGACCACCACGACCGAAAAAACACATGTGATCGTATCGGTACATGCAGGTGTCCTGAACGCAGCTGCTCCGGAAAAACTGGAAAATGGCAAGCTCCATCAATTGAAATGAGTAGGAAAAAATGATGAAAAAATTTTTTATATTGACCGTCTTGTATGGTGCATTGATGCTTCATGGTGCGGTTGTTCCCGGAACTCCGCGGGATTCAAATACCGGTAATACCGGCGGCTATGATGGAACCAGAGTGGAAGCTCAATTGCTGGTGCAGGTCGATTCTGCCACTGACGTTGTTCACTTTATCCGGGACAATAATGATCCGCGGGTCGTGACCAAAACTTATTTGCTCAAATATGTGGATGCTTATGAAATCAGGGATTATCTGCGGCAGATGGTTCAGGCGAAAAGAGTCGGCAATACCAGTTTGGTACAGAGTTATCCCGGAAACAGCGGAAATCCGGCAGTTGCGGATGTGACGGCACCACAATTGAATAGTGTGTCGAGTCAGCCCGGGTATTCTCCCGTCCCGCAATTGGGCAGTAATACTGCGGTGGAGTGTTTGAAGTATGTGGATGGAACCGGTTTGCTTATTATCAGTGCAGAAGAGTACCGGTTCAAAGATAATCCCAATGGTATGGGGTTTGATTCTATTGTAAAACTTCTGGATAATCCGGAGCTTCAGAATCTGGGGACCGGTTCACAAATGTTTATTTATATGCCCAAATTTGTTCCGGCAGTGAATTTACAGAGTCTGATCCAGAATGTCGGTATGAATATCAGCGATGCCACTGAATTGTGGCAGGGGCAGGATCTGGTGACCGTTGATGATACTTTGAATTGGTTGATTTTTGATGTTTCCAATTATTCGTGTGACAATATTGCAAAACTGCTGGCCAAATATGATGTGCCTGTACCGCAGGTGGAAATTTCCATCAAAGTATACGAGGTGTATTCAGAAAATGATGACCGGATCGGTATTGATTTCCAGAGTTGGAAAAATAACGAGGGAACTGATTTCTTTTCAGTTGGCGGCAGATACCGCAACAACTGGGCGGCGATCTATGGAGGAGCCGGGAATTTGAATCGTGTTTACGGTTCGGAACGCAGCAGTTTTTTCAATTTCAATCCCCGGTGGAATACCCGCTATCTGGATTTTCTCACAGCAAAAGGCAAGGCGCAGATAATCCATTCCGGCACACTTGTTTTGAGAAATAACAGCAGCGGCTCTTTCAGCCGTACGACCCAGATATTTTTTGATGATACATCTTCTCCGGCGGGTAATGCTGTAACAGTTCCGGATATGGGTGTCGGGGCGTATGAATTACTTTCAGCTCTGATCGGAGAAACTGTCCAGTCCAAATATGGCAGAGCTGATGCCGCAGATATTCCGGTGGGGAAGGGCAGCAGTCAGGTGACAAGTATCTCGACCGGTTATGGATTCACCATGGATTTTGCGGATGTTGTCGTCGGCACGAAAGAATGCAGATTTGAAGTGACATTACAGAATCGCAGTTTGATCGGTTTTCTTTCCAATGGTGCTCCGCGTATTGCTCAAGGCAATGTGGTAAAACAAGTGGTGACACTGCCGTTTACGGATAAAAATTCGGTATTTGTCATCGGCGGATTGAATAAAAAAGAGATCGTTGAATCTTCCAGCGGTATTCCCTGGCTGTCGGATATTCCCTGGCTGGGATATCTTTTTTCCAGTAAATCCCAATCAGTGAAAAATTCTGAATTGATTGTAGTTGCTTCCTGTCGCTGGGCTTCACCGGAGAATAATCCCCGCAGCAGTATGAGTAAAAAATATCCCAAACCTTGAGGAGTGTAAAAGCTGAAATGAAAAAATATATCCCTTTTTATGCAATGTTGTTCCTTGTTGTTACCGGTTGTGCTTCCGTTGTACAGGAGGAGGAGGTTGTTTCTGTGGAACAACAGGGGACTCGGATCGTACAGGCGATAATCGCGGAAAATTACAAAGAATTTATCGCCGGAGCCAATGATGCTTCTGCCGGAGGTAATGATGCGGAAAGTTTTCTTGCATCCTGCAAACAGCTGGAAAATACTTATGGTACTCCGGGAGCTTTCCGTTATCTTGGTCAGTTGCAGACTCCGCTGCTGGTCAATCAGCTTTATGCCATAAAATTCAAACGCAAAGGTAAAGATAATAAAACCATTGAACATGAACAGCTTCTGCAATTGATTTTCGGGCAGGACAACGGCAAGTATAAATTGCTCGGTATGCGCTTTATGTAAAAAATCAGTTCCGTTACCCTTGTTTTGTGAAACGGCTTATCTTCCTTTCTTTATTCCGGAGGGAAGATAAGTTTTTTTATTTGCCGGAATAAATGAGTGATTTTTAAACTCCTCAAAAATTCTCGAAAATCATGTGTAAAAATCGTAAAAAATTTTTAATCCGGCTTGCAATAGTGCTGCCTTGGTGTTATATTTGTGTTGTATAGGTGTTTGGATAATGATTATACAGCGGGGGGGTGTGTGAATGTTCAGTTTATTGCCGAAAGAGGAGTTAAATGGTTCTGCCTGGGAGATGGATCATTTCCCGGTTCGGTTTCAATTTGTTATTTTTCGTAATTGGAACCGTATTGCAGTGGAGCGGATTGCAGAAACGTTGAATGTTTCTGTTAAACAGATACAAATCGAAGCTGAACGGCTGGGATTGCCGCCGTACGATGAAAAATCCTGTCGTACCTGGATCGAATACGGTTATCTGACCATTATCCGGGAAAACTGGCTGCTTCTCAACTACAGTCAGCTTTTGAAACTTCTGGGATTTTCAGAAGATCAGCTGTACCGGGTTTTGATGGAAGATGATTTCATGTTTCATAAAATGGGGGCGTGTAAACCATTCTGTCCTGAAGTTATCTGGCATGAATTGTCGCAGACCGAGTTGCAGGAAACTGCAAAGATCAGGGAAATCATCAAACCTCTTGCGTACGCAGACAAGGCTGAAAAAGAGTTCGATTTTCTTAAAGAATTGAAAAAAGATGCTCCTCCGTTGGAGTTATCACCCCGAAACGGTCTGCGTATGGCGTATTGTTATTGCGCCACATTCGGTGATTCGCTCATGCCGGGTGCGCCGGATCCATTCCCGGATGGGGTACTTGCTCAATATCAGGCGGCAGGAGTTAATGCATTGTGGCACCCGGTTCTGTTGGCAAGTGTTGTGCCGTGGACAGGGGATGAGGATTATTCGGCAGATTACCGCTTGCGGCAGGAGACATTGCGTAAGATGTGTGCAAAGCTTGCCAGGTACGGAATAAAACTCTTTCTTTATATCAATGAACCGCGTTTCTTTCCACCGGAAATCGCCAAACGTCATCCGGAGTGGATCGGGCCGTTGAATAATGATGACAGCGGAACATTTGCTGTATGTATAAACAATACCGATGTTGCAGAGCATTTACAGAATGGTATTGCGGAACTTTTGAGTGCCGTTCCGGAACTCGGCGGTTTTATGACTATTACCATGAGCGAGAATCTGACCCATTGTCTTTCCCGTTATCAGAAAGAGGGGTGCCCCCGCTGTGCAGCATTGCCGGATGCATCCGGTAATGTGATAAAAGTTCTTGAGTGTATTGCCGGCGGGATCCGCCAAGTCGATTCGGATGCCCGTCTGATTGCATGGAACTGGGGATGGCTTCAGCCGTGGGATCTGGATGTGGTAAAAAAAATGCCGCGGGAAGCGATTCTGATGTGTGTCAGTGAGACAGGAGTTGAAACCGATTGTTACGGAATAAAAGGTTCGATAATTGATTATTCGATAGCTCACCCGGGGCCGGGAAAGGTTGCCCGCAGATTGTGGGATTTCGCCAAAGCAAACAACCGCAAGTGCATAGCCAAAGTTCAGCTCAATGCGACATGGGAATTGAGCAGTCTTCCGTATATTCCGGTTCCGCAACTGGTAAAAAAACATATTGATAATCTTGCAGCAGAAGGCATTGATGATTTTGTCGTCAGTTGGACTTTGGGCGGATTCCCCGGCGGAAATATCGGATTGCTTGATTGCAGTATTGAAAAATGGTGTCAGAATATTTCTGAAAAGCATGCATCAGAAATTGAAAGAGCCTGTCAATATTTTTCTGATGGTTTTTCACTTTTCCCATTCAATGATGCCACCTTGATATATTGCGGTCCGCAGAATTTCGGCTGTGCCAATTTGCTTTATGCTGAACCCAGCGGCAGGCGCGGTACGATGGTCGGTTTTCCTTTTGATGATCTGAAATCATGGAGTTACAACTGGCACTATCCGCGAGAGATAATGGAACGTGCTTTCAATGAGATGTGTGCCAAATGGCAGCAGGGATTGGATATATTGGAAAAGCTTGTTTTGGAAAATACTGGCAATCAGCATTTTGCAGAACTTTACAATATGGCTGAAGCCGGATTCTGTATTTTGCGCAGTTCTGCGAATCAGATCATGTTTTACAATCAGCGTGATGTCGGGCATGATGAGGAAATCATGGTTGAATTGATCCGCGATGAGGAATCTCTTGCCCGCCGCATGCTGAAAGTCCAGCAGCGGGATTCACGGATCGGTTTTGAAGCGAGCAATCACTATATGTATGGTGAAAATACTTTGTTGGAAAAGATTCTGAACTGCCGTAAGCTGTTGGAGAAATATTTTTCAGAAAAAGTGCATAAATGAAAGAATTATTTTGTTATGAATGAATTAAAAAACTCATACCGCAAATTTTTGATTGTCTGCGACAGTTTGAGCAACCGCATCAGAAATGGCGAAATCGAAGCCGGAACGCCTTTTATGAAACGGATGGAGATTTGTGAAAAATTCGGCATATCCCCTGTTACGGCGCACCGGGTACAGAAAGAGTTGTGCAAACGCGGATTGCTTATTGCCCGGAAAGGGCGTCCGTTTATGGTCGCAGACGGGATCGTTACCGGGAAAAATTTATTGAAAGAGTTTGTGTTTATCCGTCAGGTGCCGACTTATGAATTCGGCTATCACAGCGATGCGGTATTCAAAGGAATCAGTCAAATTGCAAAAAAACATAACATTCCGTGCCGGGAGATATATCTGGAATTGCTGGATAAAAACAGTAAAAAACTGGATGTCCGTTGCGATTGTGATCCTGACAGCGGATTGATTTTTATGCCGTATAACTCGATATTGGTTCGCGGAGCCGGATATTTTTTCAAGCCCGGATTTAATCGTGCGACAGTGATGTTTCAGCTTTCCGGAGTGCCCGGGACAAAGACAGATGATTTTGACGGAGTTGAAAAATTACTTTCGGAGGCAAAGAAACGCGGAGCAAAATCCGTGATGTTTGTCCCCGGATGTATCGGCAGCAGCCGGGATCCGGTATTGGATGGAGAAAAACTTTTGTATGGTAAAATGCTCTGTTCCCGGTTCGGATTGCAATTTATGCAAAGCACTTCCGGCATGATTCCGCTTATTAAAAAAGATATAGCTGCCATGCGTCCTGATGCGGTGGTGTTTCACGCACCAAGCATGATCTGCAATGGCAAATGGAAACTTTTTATTCCGGATGATCGGGAGTATATGCCGCAGATATTGACTTTTTCATTATCTTGTGAGCCGGATGCTGATTATGGATGTGAAGTTATCTGTTATGAGAGTGATCCTGTGGTGCATGGCAGAGCTGCCGCGGAAATATTGTTGTCAGGTCAGGGGCGTGTTTTCCACGGTCTGACTGAGTATATAAAAGGTGAATTGTCTTATTTCAACTCCTAAACAACGATAGTGTCAAAAGTAGTATGAAAAAATGAAAAAAACGAGTGTGGACAGGGTGGTACATCCGAACCCTTTCGCAGTCAAGCCAAAATCCGGCATAACCGGTCGCGTTTTACGCTCCCTTTTATTCCGTTTTGGGCTGTGA
>JAZSIZ010000113.1:0-16260 GCA_045534015.1 Victivallaceae bacterium
TCTTAAAAATCATCGTTGCGATCTTAAAGCGGGGCGTTTTCGGTGGTTATTTATTCAATAGCCACGCTCAAACTACCGCTCTAATCTCATCAACGCTGATTTTTTAATCTCTTTTTGAATTACTTTTGAAATTGCCTCTAAAATAATATTTTTTTATCTATTTCATGCTTGCATTTTTCAGCAGTTCCGTGTATAGTATAAAAATTGTCTGATTGAAAAAGTAACCTCACGGTAAAAAAGGAATGGATCATGAAACAGAACGATCAAAAAAGCTCTTTCAATATCAAACAGATCGCCATTTGGATGACCGCACTTATCATCGGCACAATTCTCGGCACACTCGGTATCGGTTGGCTGAATAATACTTTTAACTTTATTGCCTCTGTTTACACCAGACTCTTTCAATATGTCGCGGTTCCGACTATCGCTCTTGCTATAACCACCACATTTGCCACGATGGGGGCCGGAAAAAATTCCGGAAAAATTTTTCTGCAAACCATTATCTATACTCTTTTGACCACTGTCGCGGCGGCGGCAGTCGGAGCTTTGCTGTACAAATTTATCGCACCGGGCAATCTGCCGGCTGATATTGTACAGAGCGGCAAAGCTGCTGTGCCGGAAAATCTGGGTAAACTCTCTTATTCGCAGCACATGCTTTCCATTGTTCCCAATAATATACTTGCTCCTTATCTTCCCGGCGGCAACATTTTGAGTATTCTCCTGGTTTCAGCGGCAACCGGTATAACTCTGGCAATATTGAGAAAATCTGAAAATATTCAGGTGCTGACCAAAGCCATCATCGGACTTCAGGAACTGCTTTTTACTTTCATCAAAGCTCTTGTTTGGGTTCTGCCGCTGGGAATTGCGGCCTTTGCCGCCCAGCTTTCCGCACAGATGTCTGCCGGAGTTATTGTCGGTTCACTTGGAAAATATGTTGCGGTGGTACTGATCGGAAATTTTCTGCAATTTTTTGTGATTCTGCCGCTGTTTCTTCTGATCCGCGGAATCAATCCGTTAAAAGTTTTCAAAAATATGCTTCCGGCTGTATTGATGGCTCTTTTTACCAAAAGTTCCACAGCGACTTTGCCGGTAACTGTGGCTTCTGCGGAAAACAATATGAAAGCCAAACCGGAAGTCGCCCGCTTTATCCTGCCGGTATGTTGTACGATCAATATGAATGGTTGTGCCGCATTTGTTCTGGTAACATCACTTTTCGTAATGCAGAATGACGGTGTGGCACTGACCCTGCCGGTGATACTGCTCTGGATTCTGATCGCTGTTGTTTCCGCGGTGGGCAATGCCGGAGTTCCGATGGGATGCTATTTTCTGACCCTCTCACTGATGTCCGGATTCAACAGTGCATCTGGAATTCTCGGTGTGATCCTGCCGATTTACGCCATAATCGATATGATCGAAACTGCGGTCAATGTCTGGTCTGATTCCTGTGTTTGTGCGATGGTTGATAAATCGATCAAAGCTGAAAACAGGTGATGATCGTCATCAATTCTATCTTTCTTTTCGCACCGGAAAAACAGATCAGCGGCGGTATAAACATATCCTGAAAGCCATGAAGTGTAACGCTTCTTACACTTTCAGGGCAGGGGAATGCCGCCGCTTTTGACAAATTGTGCCGGTGATATGCCGAAATAATGCTTGAATGTTTTTGAGAAGTGATAGCGGTCGGCAAATCCGAGTATATCAGCTGTTTCCTTGATAGACATATTATCATGCAGCAGAAGCTGTACCGCTTTTTCCATTCTGCGGTTCAAACGCCATTTGTGGATCGATAATCCGGTTGCTGAAGCAAATTCCCGGTGCAGAGTATTTACACTTGCTCCGCATCGGTGGGCCAGTTCAGAATAGGACAACGAAAATTCCTGATCCTGATCAAGCTGTTTTATTATTTTATCAAAAAGAGTTTCACTGTCGGTATCCTGATCGGAAAAAATATCTTCCGGCAGTCTGGTCAAAGCCGCCTGAACGATGCTGGATGACGCCCAGAACCGTTTCTGCCCGGACATTTGCGGCAGTTCCCGGCGGAAACAGGGTAAAATAACTTCATCGCTGTTAAAAGTCCAGATTTTCCGTTTATCTCTTTTACAATATAACGGAATGGTGAAATGGACAAAAAAATGGGCAAATACCTGATTTGAACCCGTGGAAAATGAGGTTTGCGGCGGAACCAGCACTGCGGTTTCCGGAAGCAGTTCCACTGTTTTTCCCCGTGAATTCAGCCATGCCCCCGGAACCGGATTCCAGTAGAACCTCCATGTCGCTACACTCGCATGGCTGTAACGCCAGTGCGGAACCGATGAAACATAGTTGCTCCGGATGATTTGAACATCAAAATTATTTGCGTTTTTTGACATCTTTTTTTGATTTTTAACATTTTTTATATGGGGTTTATGGTGTATAATATACACAACAAATAAAAATTGTCAACTGTTTCCCGGCAATAAAAAACAAAAGAGAGGTGTGTAAATGGCAAAATTGATCGATGGTGTATGGTTGTGGGGACAGACTCCCGGTTCCCATCATGTGAATCCTGCTTACCGGCTGCCCGGCACAAACAAAATGACTCCGATCGAAGGATGTGAATTTTTTGGTATCGACCGCTGCTGCCGCGTGGCAATGGGAGCCGGTCCGTTTCCGCCCTTTGATAATGAATCCATTCCGCTGGATAAACTCAAAGAGGTGGTCTGGTCGGTCATCGGTGCCGGCAGCGTGACCCGCAATGAAGAAAACCTCGCCGACCTTGATGAGGTTCTCCGTCAGGCGAAAATGCACTCCAACGTGGTTGGCGGTATCATGGATGACTTTCTGCAAAGTGACCACCGCCGGGAAATTTTTACTCCGGAAGTTTTGAAAAAGGTCAAAGAAACTCTCCGTACCGCAGTCGGCAGACCGCTGGAATACTGGACTGTTTACTATGATCGTGAAATGCATCTGGATGTTCAGGAATATCTTGAAGTCTTTGATGTCATCACTTACTGGACATGGTTCGGTGAAAACATCTGGAAACTTGAAGAAAATCTGGAAAAAGTTTTTGCCGCCAATCCCGGTAAACGCTTCTACTGCGGCTGTTATCTCTGGGACTACGGCAACGGTCAACCCTACACCCCCGAACAGATGCAGCACCAGCTGGATGTTTATTACAAATACATCAAGGCTGGAAAGCTTTCCGGTATAATCATTTGTTCAAACTGCTGTGCCGATCTCGGTCTGGAAACTGTTCCGCAGATGCAGGCATGGTTGAAAGAACATGGTAATGAAGAAATTTGAGTCTTTTTAACAATCTCAAAAAAGGAGCATGATTATGAACGGTACTTTGAAAAAACACCTTTCCTGCAGCAGGAAAGTAAAGCACTACGGCTTTACTTTGATTGAACTCCTCGTAAGCTCTGCTATCTCATCATGGCATTTTGTTACACAGGAAAGTTCTGTTGAAACTGAACAAAGAAGTCCGCTTTTTTTGAAAGAGAAAGGGGGGGCGGGGGAAAGGGAAAACTTTTTTTCTCGTGAAAAAAAGTTTTCCTTGTCCCCCGCACACTCATTTACTTTGATTGAACTCCTCGTTGTTATCGCAATAATCGCCATTCTGGCAGCGATTCTGCTTCCGGCACTCAATTCTGCCCGGGAGCGTGGACGCAGTGCCAGCTGTATCAATAACCTGAAACAGCTCACTCTTTACTGGAACATGTATGCACAGGATAATGATGACTGCCTGATGCCTTTCAAAGCTCCATCCCCCAATCTCAATGGTACTCAGCTTATGTGGTATGAACTCATGTCAGCAACCAGCCTGATGAATACCTTTGACAGCAACAAATACAAAAATGGCGGCAGCGCACCTGCTGAAGCTGTACTCGGTTGTCCCGGCAATACCCCCACCATACGGCGGTGGAGCCAGTTTGATCTGGCACTTTCTTACGGTTACAATATGGCTCTTTCAGCCGGTACATATCCCGCTTATGACTCTACAAAAGATGGGAACACCGAGCTTTTGAAGCTCGGCAAAGCCGGTAATTACACTGCCCAAACCATGGTGTTCGGCGATAAGTGGAGAATTTACTCATTCCCGTCAATGGCAGGCAAAGAGGGTAATGGTGTCAATGCTGTCGAAGTATTGTGGAGTTATAAACATGCCAATGTCGGTTCTGCCGGTGCCCATGGAAAAAATATGAATGCTGCTTTCCTTGACGGATCCGTTCAGAATACTGACAAATATTATCACAGCGGTGTTTCCGGCGGGTTGAATATGTGGGATATCCCGAGTGCTGACAAGTTGCTGTTTGCCACTGAACCGACTCTGTAAATAAAAACTGAAGGTAAAAGAATGAAAAAATTTTTAACATTATCACTTGCCGCAGCTGCACTCTTTTCTGCGCAGGCGGCATTGTTGGAAAACAGCAGCTTTGAGGAGCTGCCGGAAAAGAAAAGTGACCGTACCTGGCGGCATTACCCGGCAAAGGGATGGCAAATCTATCTTGCCAATTCCGACAGTTCTTTTGAAATTGTCGAGAATGGCGCATTTGATGGCAAACGTGCGGTCAAAATGATTTCAAAATCCAATAAAGGCATGGCAACTGTCCGTAATGAAAAACGCATTCCAGCCGCAGCCGGGGATCAGGTATACGCCAGTGCCATGATCCGTGGCAAAGGCAAATGTCATATCCGTATCTGCTGGTATGATAAAGATGGTAAAATGCTGAAAAAGTATTTTATTTCCGGTAAATATGCCGGCAAGGATTGGCAAAAATTTGAAGTCACTGAAAAAGTTCCATCCGGTGCCGAAAGTTTTGTAATCAGTTGTGAAGCGATCAACGTGCCGGCAGAGGTGGAATTTGATGCGGTAGACTGCAATATCGTCAAAGCTGAAACGATTGCCAAGGCCGAGGCGGAATTTCCGGCAAACGGAAGTTTTGAAGTTCCCTCTGATAAAATCAGCAACCGCAACTGGCGGCACTTCCCTGCAAAAGGGTGGGAGGGGTATGCGCATCCGGATGTCAAATCTTACTGCAAGGTCATTACCGGCGATGTGAGTGACGGTTCAAGAGCTGTCAGATTGAGTTGCGGCGATAAAAAAGCGATCGCCTCTTTGCGCAGCGAAGTCAAACCGGCGGTCAAACCCGGTGACCGGATCTATGTCGATGCCATGATCCGAGGTAAAGGCAAAGGTTATATCCGGATTTTCTGGTATGACAGAAATGGTAAAAAACTCAAAAATTACTACATGGACAGTCGCAATGCCACCGCACAGTGGAAGAAATTTGACACCAATGTGGAAGTCCCTGCCGGAGTTGCAAGTTTTGAACTCAGTCTGGAAGTTATTGCTTCCATCGCTGAAGTTGATTTTGATGCCGTCAAATGCCGGATCTCCAGCGGAACCGTACTGGATAACGGCAAGATTAAAGCTGTCATCAATCCCCGTATCGGCGGTGGAATCGACTCTTTGCAGGTTAACGGAAAGAAGATGGAATTTTCCCGCGCCAACCGGATCGGTGACAATGGCGGCATGTTCACTTTTATCGTCCCCGGGGAACGCACTCCCGGAATTTTGCGCTTTGCCCAGTCAAAGGCAACCGTGCTGATTCCGAATAAAAAAATCGAAGTTGTCCAGACCATCGACTCCGGCAAACTTGCCGGACTTGAGGCTGTAAGAACTTACGAATTGCCCGATAACAGCAATGAAATCAAAGTTACCATCGAATTCCGCAACAAAAGCAAAAACTCCATGGAGGTCAGTTGCCGTATGCAGAGTTTCGTTTCTTCTGCCAACGGCAGTTTTACCTGGCCGACTCCGGACTGGATCCAGGTGTTCCATCAGGATGGCAAACCGCTCAATGGTTTGAATAGTATCGTCAACGATCTTCTGCGTACCGGATGGATGGCCCGTTTTTACAAAGATGCCGAATCTACATTGCTTTTCACTTACGACATCAAGAAAAGCGTCCGGGCATACAACTATATCGTTCCTGAATTTGCCACCGTCGAGTGGTATTACCGTCCCTTTACTCTCAAACCGGGGGAGGTGTGGAAAAGTGATGCCGCGGTCAAAGTGCTGACCGGTCAGAAAGGTATTTATCTTGATGAAGTGGCTCTGGCAAACAAGGTCAGAGTGGAAGAGATCAAACCGATCGAAATGCCTCCGCCGCCTGCCGGTGAGCCGCTGCCGCCGATCTGCGAAGAATTTTTCCCCTGCGGTGCTTCGCTTTGCAATCTCTTTGAACCGGAAACTGCCGGTATGGAAAACAGAACTGGCTTTTACAAAATGTTCCGTCCCACAGCCATGCGTCTGACCCGCTTTCTGACCGATTGTTACGCCACCAGTATCGGCGGAGTCCATCTGGTCATGGATGGATCTCATCAGGAATTTTTCAAAACTCCCGACGGCAAACATGAATTCGGTGAATTCATCCGCGAACACCGTATGGCGTTCGGTCTGGGCAGAATGATGTATCACCGCAAAGATACCGATGTCGAAGCGTACAAAAAACGTCTGCCGGAAATTCTCAAGGTCTGGGAAGCTCCCAATCTGCAGAAATTCGTTCACGCTTACGGCGACCGCCTGTTGAGTATCAATACCGGTGATGAACCGCTGCCTGCCAATATCGATGTAGTGCTTGCCGCTAATAATGCATTGAGAAAAATCATGCCCAAAGGTGCGGTGATCTTTACCATCCTCAACTCCTCCACGGTTGAATTGATGCCGTATATGCCGATTTATTACGCAGACTTTTATCCAATTAAACGCAAAAGCTCTTCCGGAGCCAATCCGTGGAGCGTTTATCCCGAATTTGCCGACAAGGTGAAACGGGCAGGGGAAAAACCGGTGTGGTTTATGCCGCAGGTATTCAATGCCGGAGAACCGCGAAAATATGATATTTATGCCTATCCGACTGACGGTGAGATCCGTCTGATGTTCAATCTGGCGATCGCCGCCGGTGTGCGCGGTATCCATTGGTACGGTTTTACCAATACCGGATGGCAGTGGGTAAAAAAATATTTCCACCTGCGCCAGAGTCCTTTGAATGCTTCTGCTATGCCCGGTCCCGGCTGGGAGGCGATCGTTGACGGTTTCCGTGAAATGGCGGGAACCGGTATGCTGCTGCTCAAGAGCCGTCCTGCGGCACTTCCTGCGGGGTGTTCTGTTGAATGCGGCGATTTTACCGATCCCAATGGTTTCTACAGCGGAGCGGCGGTCAAACTGTATGCATTGAAATCCCCCAAAGGAATGATCATTGTTGCGATCAACCAGAATCCCAACGCCCCGGAAAAGGCAGAGATCACACTGCCGCAGAGCGGGTGGGACTTTACTGCGCTCAAGCCGCTTGAGGGTAAAAAGATCACCAGAAAACTTGCTCCCGGTGGAGCTGTATACCTCTATATGGGCAATGATGATGCTGAAATCGATGCCGTCCACAAGGGGCGTTACAACCGTGAAGCCGCCCGTTACCTGATCGCCGCCAAACGTGCTGCCGGTAATGGTATCGCAGTTATCGATCCGTGGAAATTTGACAAACTCCCCGGCCGTCAGGCTCTGGCTGAATTGAATAAGGAGTTCGCCGCTTTGAATTTCCGTATTGATGCTGCTCCGCTGGGTAAGGCATGGAAACTGATTACCGGCATGCGCAATTATATGGGTAATAAAGACTTTGAACTGGTTCAAAATGTTGAGTTCATCATCACCCCGGAAATGTATGAAAAGACCAAGCTCTGGGATCGCTATGTCGATGACCCGGATACTGAATTTCAGCAGTTGAAAGAAAAGGTCATTGACGATTTCCGTGATGTCAACCGGATGACAGACTATCTGGATAAAGGCGGCAATGCTGAAAAAGTTCTGCCGGAAATCGAAGCTCTGGATAAAAGAGTAAGAGCAAATATGGAAGCTCTGATGAATGCTGTTGTCAAACGGCGCAATGGTGTTCCTCCTGTTTCATTGCGTGATTGACGCAAACTGTACAATGTATTCCGGTACGGCGATGCTGCTGTACCGGAATTTTTTATATTGCTTCAGCGTAAAAAAAAGGAGCTGTCACTTTTGCAACAGCTCCCGTACCGGATTTCCATCGACAGTATTTCTGCCGTAAATCAAAGTTTCAGCAACGCATACCTTTCCGGTGCATGACCATTGAAATTGAGTCGGGGATCGATTTCATAATCCGTTACCGGAGAATTATCGTAAACCATTTTTCCCTCTTCATTTGACCACAGCCGGAGAACTCCGGTGAAAATTTCCGTGGCATAGTCGAATCTACCCCACGGCACTTTTACCAGAAACTCATCATTGCCCAGAGCTGTGATGCTTGCTCCCTGCGCAGAATCGCAAAAGCCGAATTTTTCTCCGCCCGGAGTTACCAGGATGACGAGCGGAAATTTGAATCCGCTTTTGTCCATCAACATCAACAGACGCATTTCAAGGGAATGTTTTCCCGGAATCGGATCATACTTGATGGTGAAATGCAATTCTTCATCCACTTTTTTGACTGACCACTGGAACGTTTTTCCGGAATATACAGTTTCCGGTTTGAAAGTTTCACCTTCCCATTTGACTGCTTTTATGATCTCATCGGCATTTTTTTCAGCCAATTCATTCAGAGCAGCAATGGTCTTATCCAGTTCGGCGGCACGCCAGTGGAGTTTTGCCGGGTGGTACTTGTAAATTTCCGCTTCCGAGTGAAAGCCCAGACGGCAGTCAGATTCGCAAAGTTCAGCCATGCGTTCTGAAGCGATTTTTTCCTGCTCCGCCAAGCGGATCATCGCCGGGATGACGGCTTTGTTTCCGGCATGGAGCTGCTGGCGCAGATGGTAGAAATTCATAATATGCGAACCGGAATTTATCAAAAGCTGCAATGCTTCATAAAGATCGCAATCCCGTTGACGTTCTGCATCTCCGGCATATTTTTCCCGGAGTTCAGGAAGAATACTTACTGCATCGTTCCAGATCGTTGCCATCGCTTTGGTAAGGATTTCTGCATCGGCAAGATTGTGGTTGACCAGAGCTTCACCGATGGCATCTCCGGCGGGGAAATTATCCGGTTTCCATGAGCGGGTCGTGGAACGGAATACCTGTTTGACATGGAGCGGCCAGACAATGCCGTCATGCATCGGACCATAATACTGAAATTGAATATCCAGCGGATAATTGCTGTATGATTCCCCGAATTTCATCCACATGTCAGCGACTTTTTCAGCCATTGCTTCGCCCCATTCCGGACGGGCAAGAGCGGTGAGGAAACTTTTCTCATCTCCGGAAAAATCTTCATAAGCAAGCAATCCGGCAGCACGGTTCATCGTACCGGGATAGTTTCCAAAGTACCAGCATTGGATAACATGCTGAACTCCGAGCTGCTTCATGGCTTTATATTTTTTGTAAAGATTTCCCGGCACCGGCATGAAGGGGATAGTTGCCAGTTCGTGAGAACAACCGACCTGCATTTTTGCAGCAAACTCACAATGACCTTTGGCGGCGGCCGCGATTCTGCCGAAACGGTCAGATGGTCCGATGGCGGAAAGCCAGTAATCTCCGCCGGCATGCACTTTACCGGTCTGGGATTTGGTACAGCCGGATTCAAAGTTGAATGCGAGGATCTTGTCTTTATCCAGTTCCAGCGGCAGGTCAAACCACCACTCTTTGATCTGTGCCGGGCGTGGACAGTAAAGCCAGCTGAGTACTTCTGCGTCACTTCCGGCATCCCGGATACCGGCTTTTATGGAAGAAAGAACTTTATTCAATATCTGCGAATTACTCAAACCGCATTTATCCGCACATGGATTTTTTCCGCCCTCCACATCGTAAACATAACTCAGACAGGAGGTCGGTCTTTCGCCCAGAGAAATCAACATCATACCGCCGAGATGGGGGACATCTTTGAATATGGATGCCGAGGTTTCCCTGATATACCGCTGCGAGTTTTCACTGGCAATACAGAATGACTGATAGCCGCCGTAGGAGGCAGTTGCTTCGCCGCGCATATCCTCGAAGCCACCTTCCGGAAGCGGATTTTCCGGACGCCATGAAGCCGGTTCGATGCAGAATATCCACACTTTTATACCATACAGACGGCATTTTTCCACAGTGCGTTTCAATTTTTCTATCCGTTTTGCCCGCAATGGATCTTCCGGAAAAAATCCGGTTTTTGCCATCTCTTTCCACACAATGGTCAACCAGATGCCATTGACTCCTTCAGAAGCCAGCAGATCAAGATATGCTTCGGGATAGTAATCAATATCATCGGTCAATTCATCACGGAAAAAGGGCGGTCGTTTGATCGGACCGAAAAAGCAGCGGGAGATCCGGTTTTTCAACCATGGTTTGCGTCTGGTCGTGCCTGTTTGCAATGCCGGGATATTGTTGCCGCGGATCATATCCAACAGGGCATATACTGCCCGGCGCACACCTTCTGTATCGCCTGCGGAAATGGTGATGGCTTTATCTGTGACATCAATAATAAATTCTTCAAAGGCAAGCGTTTTATCCTGCTGAACAACTACCGGCAGCTCATTCGCATCACTTTTGATATAGGCAGTTTTGAAGCGTTCCAGTGCGCTGTATGCACTGTCCAGAAGTTTATCCGGATCGGGAAAGCGCGAATCGATTTTCCAGCCGTTGCGCAAATCGACCATTCCGGCAGGGAGTTCTGAAAATTCCTGCCAGTGAGGTTGACGGCGTGAATACTTGCGCAATTCGTTGACAAATCCCGGTTCCCCTGCAGGGTAGGGCGGAGTCGGTGCAATGTCCTTGAAATTATACATTTTTTTTCTCCTGTTGTATAGTGAATTATATGAAATATTATGTGTGAGATCAAGCGATCATTGTTCATCCGGCAGCACTACCACGTTACCGATACCGCGCAAATCTCCGGTGTTGATATCGCTGCGGATGAGATCACAGAAGTGTTTTCTGCCATCTCCCTGCAGCCACGGTCTGGCCGGCGGTTGTGCCGTTAACACGACTTCTCCGGTATTGGCAGTATAGACAGCCATGTCTCCGCCGGCTTTGTGAAAATTGCCTTTCTTATCCTTGCGTAAAAGCACTACCTGCTTCCGGCAGATCACCCGTTTGAGATTGCGGTCATCGGAAATGGCAATAACTTTGCGGGGTGCATCATTTTCGCTCGCTTCCATAGCAAACGGATCGGCATCAATATCGTCTTCCTGCGGTTTGTGTTTGACGGCAGTATCCTGTTGTTTTTCTTCCACATTTTTCCGGATCGGAGATGCTCCGGTGATTATACGCATATGCTGACAGTGGATTTCGGTGTCATTATCGACCATTGCGACATCGCCGTAAAAATCTGATTCATCTTTCAACAGGTCACTTACCGCATGCGCTGCCTGCAGCTTGCGGATATTCTGTCTGCCGTTTCTGTCATTTTTGTATGACACAGCTCTGACTGTACCATCGCAGTGGATTCTGGTCAACTGCACTCCGCCGGATTGGATCATGCCGGGAGCGGGTTTTTCGCCCGGAGGCAGATCCCGGAAAAACAGCGTAAGCATATCGGTTTCCAGAATATCTCCGTCAGAGGTCATCTTTACATCACCTTTGGCGATCATTTTGGTCAGAGTTTTATTCTGTCCCTCCATTCCGGAGGCAAGGGGGGCACCTGAAATATCGCCGGTATTTTTCTTTTTCTCTGCAGTGTCCGTTTTGTCAGCCAAAGTGAGATCCAGTCTGTCGCAATCCAACGTAGCTGAATTATCTCTGACTTTTACACTGCCGAAAAAGACCAGTTCATTTTTCCTGTAATTGAGTTCCGCCCGGTTGGAAGTTATGGTGCTGTGACTTATGATTTTTTTCCCGGGGATCGATTCTTTTTCTGAACGGCTGACTATTTTGACATTACCGCTGGCAAAAACCAATTCGATTTTTATGGCGTTATCTTTGTCCTGCTGACGTATCAGATGGATACGCAAACTGTCTGAAGTAAGTGTCGTATTCCGGTCAACCGCTATTACGTTGCCGTGGAAGTTGGCAACATTGGTTCTGCCATCGAAATTTGCCCGGTTGGAATTGATCCATCTTTTGAAAGGACGCCGGGTTTTCTGATCCCATGCATTGGAAACGATCCGGCAGTCTTTCAAAACGAAAATTTTATCTTCATGCCGGAGCAATTCGATACGCTTACCGGTAAGTTCTACATCCAGTCCCCGTTTGAGCGTCGGATATTTTCCGTCACCGGTAAGAATGATTATTCCCCGTTTTACATCATATTCCAAATGGTCTGCTGTTGATTTCTGGAAATCCCGGGCAAAGGTCGCTGCGTGTCCGGTTATTCTGCCGAAATCTGCAGCAGTTGCCGGAGTCGGATATTTTTTCAACGGATCTTCCGGAAACTGATAAAGCTTTACATCCCCATCTGCCAGTACTCTGGAAATGCCGTCAAGAACAGCTTTTTCATCCTGGGATACAGAAACCCGTTTGTCCGCGGCTTTGCTGTCACTGTCATTCAGAAATATTCTCAATCTCCGGCAGGTCATACGGTTGCGTCCATCGATCACTGAAACATCACCGAAAAGGACGATTTTGTTCTCTTTCTGGTAAATATGCAATTCTCTGGCTGTTGCAAGGACTACTCTTTCTTCAGCCGGCACCGGTGCGCCGGTAATGATCCGGCGCGGATCCATATCAGACGAGCGCAAAACGATCCTGACATTACCGGAAATGCTGACTATCTGCTCTTTGAATTTTACAGAAAAACCATTGCCGTCCAAGTCAAAAAGGGGAGAACGGAAAAACACCGGACTTTCACCGTACACTGTTTCCTGCCGCTGATTGATAAAACTTTTTGGCGAGAATATCACTGCATCACTGATATTGTGACGGTCGCGCCAGAATTCCAGAACATTTTTGAATGATGTTCCAAGCGGATATAATTCTTTGCATCCCTCGGGAATCTCCGCACCGTTTATCCGGGGGCGTATGCGCCAGCCATCCGGGATTTTATCCACATTGGCACTTTCCAGCAGCATATCCAGAAAAGTATTTCCGGCAACCATCAATTGATCCTGCCGGTTGGCATTGTCGGCAAAGACCAGCAGTTGTATTTTGCGATCCTTATAAAACGGCACTTTGATATGCTTGAGTTCCAAGCCCTGCATCTCTTCCATGCTGCCGGCATGGAGAAGTATTGCACAACCAAGCAGAACAGCCGGCAACAATATTTTTCTTTTCATCTGCGGTAACGCTCCATAACAGTGTCAAAAAGCTTTTTTTCTTTCAGCACCCGGGTGATGACCTCTTTGGCAGCCCCTCTGCCGCCGGGGGCATTGGTTCGCCACTGAATGACTTCATCCAGTTCCTCAACAGCATCTGCAACCGCAACTCCGATACCGGCACGTTTCAATACCGGCATATCGACAATATCATCCCCCATATACAAACACTCTGCGGCTGAAACGTTGAATTTATGCAGTATTTCTTCAAAAGCGGCAAGTTTATCTTTTGCTCCGCTGACAGCGAAACTTAAATTCAGCATTTCCGGCACACGCTTATTCGCCGGGGAATCGGCTGCGGAAAGAGTCCCCACGGTCAACCCGGCACGCACCGCCATTTTCAGCCAGTGCATATCGTGATGGTCAAAGAATTTAATCTCTTCGCCACCATCCAGATAAGCAGCTCTGCCATCGGTCAGGGTGCCATCGATGTCAAAGATGAGGACTTTGATTTTCTGCAGATCAGTTGACAAGATCATGGATGCGTTTTACCTGAATCAGTGTTTCACGGATCTGGGCGAAATCCAATGAATTCGGTCCATCGGACCAGGCTTCCGCCGGACGGGGATGCACTTCGGTAAAGAGAGCATCGATTCCGATTGCTGCTGCGGCGCGAGCAAGCGGCAGAACAAATTCGCGCTGACCGCCAGAAGCATTGCCCAATCCACCGGGAAGCTGTACCGAGTGGGTAGCATCAAATACTACCGGAACTCCGATATTGCGCATGATCTGCAGTGAACGCATGTCTACGACCAGATTGTGATAACCGAAAGAACTTCCGCGTTCACAGAGCATCACCTGATCGTTGCCGGTACTGCGGAATTTTTCAACAGCTCCGAGCATATCTTCCGGAGCCATGAATTGTCCTTTTTTGATATTTACCGGTTTCATTGTTTTTCCGGCGGCGACCAGCAGATCGGTCTGACGGCAGAGAAACGCCGGGATCTGCAGAAGATCCGCCACTTCAGCCACCGGAGCGGCTTCATGGCTCTCGTGAATGTCGGTAACTACGGGAATATTGAATTTTTCTTTTACAGCAGCCAGATATTCCAGACCTTTTTTCAAGCCGGGACCGCGGCGGGAGGAGCCGCTGGAACGGTTGGCTTTGTCCCATGAGGCTTTGAAAATGTACTGTATATCCAGCTCTTTGCACAATCCGTCAAGATACTCTGCCACTTCCAGACAGAGAGCTTCACTTTCTGCTGTACACGGACCGCCGAGGAGAGTTAATTTCTGTCCTTTGCCGATGGTAAGGTCGGCTACTTTTACATTATTCATAATCAAAATACTCCATGAAAAGTTTTTTTACGGTTACTTCAAAGCCCGGATCAATTCATCTTTCATTATCGGTGCAGTACCGATTTTTCCGACAACCACTCCTGCGGCATAATTGGCTACAGTTGCCGCTGTAACGGCATCACATCCGCTGGCAAGAGCCATTGTACACACCGCCGCTACTGTATCACCGGCACCGGAAACATCAAAAACCTCCCGTGCCATTGTCGGAATTATTTCAAGCAGTTTCCCATTCCGGAAAAGAGCCATTCCCTGTGATGCCAGAGAAATGAGCAGATATTCAGGCTGCCACTCGCTAAAGATCGTTTCTGCCGCCAGCATCAATTGGGTATCTTCTGCCGGATTGGAACAAATTCCATTATCATGCACTTTGGATAATGCAAATGCTTCGCTGCGGTTGGGTTTGAGCAGAGTAAGACCTTTTACCGGGGTGACACCGCCGGCTTTCGGCTTCGGGTCAAGAACAGTGACGACACCATGCTTTTTTGCATTGACGATGATCTCTTCCAGCATCCATGCCGCAAGAACCCCTTTTGCATAGTCATCAAAAATAACTGCATTGATTTTTTTGCTGCTGATCAATTCATTGATCCTTTTTACCATTACTCTGCGGAAATCATCCTCCAGCGGCAGAGCATCTTCAAAATCAGTACGCAAGAGCTGTTGTGCCCCGGCGATGACCCGGCACTTTTCCGTTGTTCTGCGGCTGGATGAAACAGTTATCCCGGAGTGTTCAATGCCGAATTTTTCCAGTTCCCGGAGCAATTCTCTGCCGGATTCATCATCCCCGACGGCACCGAATGCAACGGCGTTTCCCCCGCAGGTGGCGATATTGCGCATCACATTACCGGCTCCGCCCAGACAGCTGGTGCGTTTGTTGACATTGACCACCGGAACCGGAGCTTCCGGGGAAATACGGTTGACTGTTCCCCAGAGGTAAACATCGAGCATCAAGTCTCCGACAACTGCGATATTTGCCGCAGAAAAATTCTCAACCATTTTTTGATGTTCCAAGTTTTCTGGCATATTTATTTCCGTTCTTTAATGATAGATTTTACATATTCCGAAGAGTCCAGTTCTGCCTCGATTGAATACGGTTTTCCGCTTTGCAGTCTGGTGGCGATTTTATGAAGTTTTTTGACTTGCGGCATGATCCGCTCAACATCTTCCGGAGTCAGCCGGTCGGATTCTTCCCGTAAATAAGCTGCCAGTACATCCATCGTATCCGAAAGCAGTACTTTTTCCAATTTCACATTTTCATCTTTTTCCGGAATGGCACGGCATCTTTTCTGGGCTTCATCAAAAAGCAGCAGCATCTCCCGTTTCTGTATCTCTGCAGCATAAGCATCTTCCCGGTTGACAAAAAGCGGTATACTCAAAGCAAGAACCAATTCAGCAAGGATCATGAGACAGAAAAACACGATCGCAAATAATGCTACATAATTGCGTTTGAAATTGGCTGAATACTTTAATTTCTGTGCCATAATCTCCCCGGCGTATTTATTGATGATAAATATTGTCAACAGACAATATACATTGCATTTACTGTTTTATCAAGTCAAAGTGTCAATAATCATACGTTATGATGTTTTTTTATTTGGCTGACGATTGTAAAAGTAAATGCACCACCCTAAAATGGCAGTGGTGCATTTAGTCTTACAAATCCAGCCGGTGCATTTAGTCTTACAAACATCTCATGAAGAAAAATACGGAATTGTGGTGTAAAGTTACGAATATCCGGAG
>JAZSIZ010000155.1:0-29035 GCA_045534015.1 Victivallaceae bacterium
CCATTTTTTTGTCTTGACTTCCCTTCTTTTTGATTTACCGATCCATTACTGTCCCGCACAGTTGATCAGATTTGAAAATCCTGCTGTTTGCTGTCAAATATATATCACATACGATGGAACAATTTCCATGAAAAAGATTACTCACTGTATAAATTTTCTGTCCCGGGAACCTGCTGAACAGGATCAGGTGATGCGTGAATTGGTGCAATCCGGAGAAAAGTATGTCGTTTTGACCAGCTCACTGTTGGGAGAAGGGTGCAAAAATACCGATTTTCTGATCGATTTTTACAAGCATCTGCAGCGTGCCGGATTGGAATTTGCCGATGCTCACGCTCCGTGGGGGACGTGGTCTGATCCGGGGCTGCCGGATAAAGAATTCCGCAAAATCATGCTTGCCCGTCAGCAAATGGCATTGGATTTCTGCCGTATTTTTGGGGTGACAACGCTGACTTACCATACCGGGAATACCCTGAACAGTATTTTCGGCAGACACTTGACTTTGGATGATTATTACGCCGCTTTGATTGCTTCTCTGGAAGAATTACTGCCGCTGGCAGAGCGTTGTTCTGTAATCATTGCTCTGGAAAACCAGTGGACTCCGCTGAATCACAGTTCGGTTTTGCTGCAGGTCATGGAATACTTCAAATCTCCGTTCCTCGGTTTGTGCTATGATTCCGGTCACGGCAATCTGACGGAAAAAGGCAGTGCCGATGTTGAAAAGAGCTGCGTTCCTGCTATCTGGAACGATCTGGGAGTTCCAGTGCAATGGGAGGAGCATCTGATCGAAAAATTTGCTCCGTATCTGGTAAATTGTCATCTTCACGATAATTGCGGTTTTACGGATGATCATTTGCTGCCCGGAATGGGTAATGTGGATTGGGAACGCATCCGCAAGGTTCTGGAAAATGCTCCTCACCTGCGCTGTATCCAGAATGAATGTGTTTTGCCGGCTGATATGCCGGTAGCTGACTTCTGCCGTACTTTCCGCAAAAATACCCGGATCAATAACGGCGGAATCCGCTTGTTATGCCGGAATACCTGAAAAGATCACTGCTTTTGTGCCTCCGTACAATGTTCAATAATGGCTGTTGCTGTTGAGCTGCTGCGGGGGCATTTATATTTCCAATCCCCTGAATCTTTCACTATTTACGCACTTTTTAGAGTTTTTTTGATTAACCTGATTTACCTCTGTAAGAGAGTTGTTTTAAGAGATCTCATATGCTATATTTAATGTCAGCAACAAAATCTGTTATGGGGAAATTTCTATGGGTATTGAAGAACAAAAGATTGCCGGATATTTTTCTGATATTCATCTGCAGCCGGATTCCCCCACTCCTTATTATTTGCAACTGGCAGAACAGCTGCGAAACCGGATATGCCGTTATCATCTGCCGCCCGGAACCCGGTTGCCGGATATAAAAAGTTTGGCGGCAAAGCTCAATGTCAGCACCAAAACCACCAATTCAGCTTATAATGAATTATTGCGGGATAATGTCTGTATCCGCCGTGCCAAAAAAGGAACTTTTGTTGCCGGTAAAGCTCAATTGTCAACCGGCATATCCCGCAGGAAAGTCTGCCTGCTGTATCATGGTATACAGATGTCTCTTCTGGAAAAAGATGCGATCCGTGCCGCATTGCACAATGGAATACTCAACAGCTGCCATAATGCCGGGATCGATCTGATCTATCTGACCGGTGATTCACTGGAAACGATTGATTTCTATCAGAAAAATTTGCAGATAGAGATCATCGGTATTTTTGTACTGGATAAGGATTCCTATTCAGAAGGGATAAATATCGCCAGAATATTCCCCGGATTAAGGGTGCTGTTTTTCAATGATACTTCCGGTGATTTTGACCGGACTCCCAGAAATCTTTTCGGAATATTCCATGATGATTTTTCCGGCGGATACATGGTCGGCAATGCCATGTGCAGCTGCAAACCGGCGAAAATTGGCGTTATTGCCATTTCTCAAACGTCAGATGTCTACCGTCGCCGGGTCAATGGATTTCTGCTTGCCTGCCGGGAAAATGGTTACAATACCGGAACGGATATTGTCAGAATATGGGGAGAGGATAACTTTTCATCTTTGCCGGAAGAGCGTTTGATCCAATTGCAGCAGTACGGCAGACAGCTTGCCGGTAAGTTATTCAGCCGGGAAGCGCAGTGCAGAGGTATCTTTGTGCCAAATGACTTTCTTGCCAGTGGAGTTTGGGATTATCTCTGTGAAAATTCTCTGAATGAAAAGGTGATACTTTCCGGTTATGATAATATTTTCCCTGAATTGAGTCTGTCGAGAAAATTTTCCACTGTGGCGATCGATTTTTTCCGTATGGGAGAAAAAGCGGTGGAAATATTGCTTTCCGGTTCAGATCTTTCTATGAAAGCGGTTTATTTGCCGCCGCAACTTATATGGCGCAATACGGCAAAGTAAATAAGAAAAATTCAATTTCATAAAAAGGAGGATTCAAGATGAAAAAAAATCAGCCAGGACAAAAAGTAATCCGTTTATGCAAAGAAAAACGGGGGATGAGGAGCGCATTCACTTTAATCGAATTGCTGGTTGTAATTGCTATTATTGCGATATTGGCGGCGATTTTGCTGCCTGCACTCAATTCTGCCCGTGAGCGTGGCAGGAGTGCCAGCTGCGTAAACAATCTCAAGCAAAATGGAAACTTTATGAGTATGTACACGGCAGATTATGATGATTATCTGCCGGATGCCGGGGTGGCGGCAGGACACGGCTGCAAAGGGCAGTACAGTTACATTTACCGGGTAAGTACCTGGGCGGGGTTGGGCAAACTTTATGTCTACAATAATCCGGATGTAAAAGATCTGAAAGCCCCCCGTCCGGAGTATCTGTATTGTCCGACGGCATCCGCCTCTGTTGTCTGGGAAGGTTTGAAAAAGGATTATGACTGGGAGGGCGGATTGTATCACTCAGCCCATGCTACTTATCGCTATGTGAGCATGTACGAGGCAAAGACTTATTATGAATACTACTGCAATTCAGATTCCATGCGGCAGAAAAAACCTTTCCTCAGTGAAAAGATCAGTGATTCCGGCAAGATGAATGATGCTGCTTTGGTCGAAGCGACATTGGCTACTTGCGGAGCTGCCAGCATGGGTTATGAATCGACCACATTGCCATTGGGCAATACTCACGGCAATCAGATGCCGATGCTGCGTTATGACGGTTCGGTACAGGTCAATGAATTGCGTTCTGAAATGATCGCAGATATGCGCGGCAAGCAATTTGCCGGAGCGATCTACTACTATTTTTTCGCTAATAAATAGGTAATGTCCCAAATGTTGTGAAATCCAAGCAGAGGGGGATAAATGAACATTTCTGTGACTTATAAAATATATCACAGAAGTTGTGTTTTTTCAACCAGACCTGCATGGGGCTGCTCCAACCGGTGGATGGATTGCGGAGGAAGGTCAGGTTTTGCGACGAGTACGCAACAGGAGTGTACTGTGTACTCGACTGTTGCGGCGCAGGAGCAAGGCGTGAGATTGCCCGCAATGCGCCACCGCAGGTTAGATTTTTCACAAAAATCAGGACAATAACAATAAATAAGAGAGTGCAACATTATGAAAGAACATATTTTCTATACGTTTGATCCATTTGATGATTATCCGTGGGAAAAATCGGTTGCCGAAGCGTACGAAGACGGAGTAAGGATATTTTCATTTCTTTATCCGATGATGCTCAGCTGGCAGGATGATGGCAGTTTCAACTTTGATTTACTGGATACTCTTACCGACCGGATCATGGCATTGGTACCGGAAGGGCGGATGATGCCCAGAGCATTTCTGACCACCCCATTCTGGTGGGATGAAAAATATCCGGAAGAATTGTTGAAGTTCAGCGGTCCGACGCCCCGGCAGGCTGAATTCAGTCACACAGCTGAACCGTTATGGGTCTATGAAGCCAAGCAGTTTCACAGCACATACAATGCTTCCGTAGCTTCGCTGCAATGGCGGAAGGATGCCGGTAATGCTGTTTTTGCCACGGTCAGGCATCTGGTGGAGCGTTATGGTCGGGAAAAAGTTTATGCCATTCAATTGGCGTATGGAACCTGCGGTGAATGGGGACAATTCGGCAGTTACCTTTTCGGTCAGGCAGCCAATGCGGACTATTCGCGTCCGATGGTTGAAGCCTTCCGTGGTTTTCTCCGGGCAAAATATGGCGATCGTCCGGAATTCCGGGATATTCTGCCGCCGGGAAAAGGAGACCGTCAGATTACGGATGCCGGATTTTTGCGTTCACTGGAAACCGGCCGTTTGAATGCTGATTTCAAAGATTGCTCCTCTTTTGAAAAGAATCAGGCATTGGCTCATTTCTGCCGCCGGGCAAAAGATGCGTGTCCGGATATGTTGTGCGGCAGTTTCGGCGGTTCTGCGATGAGTATCGGTTCATCGGCTTATTCGGTTCACAACAGTGACAATGACCGCAAATATCTTTTGGATATTAAAGAGCTGGATTTTATTTCCACGCCCAATAATTATTTTTCCAATCGCAAAGGTGCGACATTTTCTCATGTTCCGGTTAAATCAACAGTCATTCACAAGCGTTTTATCGGTGAGTGTGATGTCAGAAGTGAATTGGCAAATGATCCGTGGTCACCGGCTGCCGGCTTTTCTGCGGATCAGTTTTTGAAGGAAACCTCTTTCAATTTACTTACTTCCGGTTATCTCTGGCACTATGATTTCGGGAAAAATTGGTATGCTCTGCCGGAAGTAAGAAAAATACGGCGGAAGCTGCTTTCGCTTTCACCGGAGTTGTTTGATCCGTCTGTCCAGGCGGAAATTGCTGTGGTTGCTGATCCGGAAAGTGCCGGATGCACTTCCGGAGCTACTGGATATTACCGTCAATTCGGGGAAACTCTCACCCGGGAATTATCCCGCTGCGGAGCGTTTGCCGATCACATTACCATGAGTGATATTGACAAACTGCCTCCTTACAAACTTTATATTTTCCGGGATGCATTTATTTACCGGCCGGAATTGCGTAATTTTCTGGAAAATAATCATGCATCAGCCCTGTGGCTGGGGCCTGCCGGATGTGTCACGCTGGATAAAATAGATTTTACCTGTGCGGAAATGCAGACCTCTTTCCGGCTGAAAAATGCGGAAAATGTCTTTGCTCCCAATACCGTGACCTGTTATGGAGAACACTTTCTCAATGCCAATTTGCATCTGCCCGCCACACCTTCCGGAGTTGAGGATCTCAATGGATTATGGATACCGGTACTTTATGCCGAGCCGGATGAAAACTGCCAGGTCGCAGGATTGGTGGAATCGATCGATCTGCCGGGGATGGTATCCCGCAAAAGCGGTTCACGCTATGATGTGTGGAGTGCATCTCCGCTGCTTTTTGCCGGAACTGTCCGCAATCTGGCACTGGCAAGCGGCGTAAAGTTGCGGGTCTTGGATGGGGATGCGGAAATTTACGGAGCCGGAAAAACCTTTGCGATCCGTATAATGAGTGATCAGCCGGTAACTTTGAGGACGGAAAATGCGCTTACCGATCTGATGAGTGATAAAACTTTTGCTCCGGTGGATGGCAAAGTTATATTCCACGGCAGAAAGGGAGCAAGTTATCTCTTCCATGAGAATGAGTGACCTGAATTAAAATATGATAAGGAGATGATTGATGAAAAAAACAATTCTGCTTTTATCCGCAGTGGTAAACACGGTTTTGATGGCGGCACAATGGGATTTGCGGCAAAGCGAAATAATTTGCTGCCAAAACAACGCTGCTGTAAAGGAGGCTGCTGTGGAGTTGAAATTCCACCTCGACCTGGTCACCCGGAGCAATATCCCGCTGGTGGATAAAGCGACCGGTAAAAAATTCAAATTCATGGTAGGTGCTATCCCGCCCGGGGAAAAAATACCGCTGAAAACCGCCCACTATGCGGTCAGGGGAAATACCGTATATTTCTGGGGAATCAGCAATAAAAATCTGCTGAATGGTCCATTCAATGCAGTTGATTTCTTTCTTGAACATTTTCTCGGCATCCGCTGGATCAAACCCGGCTCAAATGGAATAATCTTCCGTGAAACCGGAAAAATCATACTTCCTGAAAAGCGGGATTTCGCATGGCAATTCCCCAAAGCATGGATGATCAATCTGCGGTATGGGGTGTGGCGGCAGGGGACATCTTTTGTTCTGCCGGAAGCACTGGTATATCCGGAAAATATCAAAAGAGCCAAGCATGAAGAGGAGAGATTGTGGCTCGCCAGAATGCATCATGGATTCCAGAAGAGTGTAAGATACGGACATGCATTCATATACTGGTGGTCACGTTTCGGGAAAAGTCATCCGGAGTATTTCGGACTTAATCCGGATGGCAGCCGTGGAATTGCGGACAATCGTGGTCACTATGCTCATTTGTGTGTTTCCAATCCGGCTGTTGCCGATCAGGTCGTTGCCGACTGGGTCAAAGCCGGTAAGCCTGAATATCTCAATGTCTGTCCCAATGACGGTCCGGAAAATTGGTGTTTCTGTGCCGGATGCCGGGCGTTGGATGCCCATTTGCCCGGCGAAAAGTTTTCCACTGCGCTGGCAGACCGGGAACTTTATTTCTGGAACCGGATCGCCGAAAGGGCGGTAAAACACCGGAAGGATGTGAAACTGGTCGCCTATATTTACAGCAGGTACCGGATCGCTCCGCGCCGGGAAAAGGTGGAGTATCCGGATAATATCATTTTCGGAGTGGTTCCGGTTATGGCAGATGACAACAGCAAGTTATTCGGTTCATGGCGTTTGCGCGGTGCGCGGCACTTCTTTCTGCGTCCCAATGATACGGTCGATTATGTGCCTTATTACCGGGGACAGGACAAAACCATATTCACCAAACTGCGTCAGGCGGAAAAATTCAATCTTTACGGTTTTGATTACGATGGAACTATGGGCAAGAGGGCGGCTGATTTTGAATATTATATGCTTGCCAGAGCGACAGTATTTCCGGAGTTGACCTTTGAGGAAATTGAAAATGAGTTCTGTTCCGCCTATGGTAATGCCGCAGAAAATGTAAAGCAATTTTTGCAATTCCAGCGGGAATGTGAGGGAAAACGCCGTAAATTGGCAACAGCTGATCTGCAGAAAGATCCGGCTACTGTAAAAGAGTTGATTGCCAATAGCGAATATGATTCACGCATAAATCACAATGCCAATAATATCAGCAGTTTTTTCTCTATTCAGGATATGATCCGCGGCGAAGAGATTCTGAAAACAGGTTTGAAAAAAGAGCTTTCCACCGATGAGTACCGCCGGTTGGAAGATCTTTTGATCAGTCAGCAAAATTGCCGTTTGACTCTGGAATTCAATCTGGTATCGTTGCAGAATTTGCCTGCTGCCGCAAAAAAATTGCTGGCGTTCCGGATCTCCAATCATCTGCGTCTGGATATGAATTGGGAATATTTCATGACCAAAGAGCGTCTCAATTGGCAGCGTTCCGGAGTGTGGAACTTTGAAAGCAAAGAATATGCTCCTTATAAAAAAGAGTTCTTTGCCGGAGAAAAAAATGTGGAAGTCATGCCTGACGGTACCGCCGCTTTGACCATCAAAGGCAATGGCAAAGCGTGGAACACGATCACTTTGCCGATACCTTTTGCGGTGGTGAAATCCCGCAATTTCAACTTCGCCGGTAAATTCAAAATGGTCAACCGCAGTGCCGGTTCCATCAAAATCGGTATCCGGCAGATCGATGCCAATGGAAGAACTGTCGGATATGTATGGAGCAAGCCGCTGACCTCATCCGGTGATTGGGAAAATTGTCATATTCCTTTTACCGCCTCTGAAAAAACTGCCAAACTTCAATTCTATATTCTGGCAGAAAATCTGAATGAAGGTGCAGCCGGATATGTTGCCGGATTCAGCGTTGTTCCGGATCGCTATGAGAAACGGTTTGCCATCGGAGAAAAGAATGTCAAACTTCTTGCCGATGGCAGTGCGGTATTGAATATGACTGGCAATGAAAAATCATGGCAGACAATCGTGCTGCCGGTTATGCTCGGCAATCCCCGCGGCAGGCTCATTACTTTCAACGGCAGGATCAAACTTGAAAACTGTACATCAGGTCATGTCCGGGTGGGAATCAGGCAATGCAGTGCCGATGGCAAAACCATCACTTATGTCTGGGCTGATTCTCTTGATAAGGACAGCGACTGGCTGAATTTCAGTAAATATTTCACTGCCGCTTCAAACTGCGGTACTTTGCAGTTTTATCTGCTTGCGGAAAAGTTGAATAAAGAGGCTTCTGTAAGTATTTCTGAATTTAACGTGATCCCTGGCAGAAAAGTCATCTCCGATCCGGTGAAAAAAGGTGAATTGTCTGCCGAAGAGCTGGAGGGGTGGCGTTGAAACGATGAAAAAGAGTGATGTCCCGATGATTTCTTTTACCAAACATTGTATCTTAAAGCCGCAGGAAAATATCCCCTGGGCGCAGAAAATGGTTCTCAATCCGGCGATGATTGCCGACCCGGAAAATAAAGACGTATTGTATATGCTTTCCCGGACGACCGGTCCCGGAACAGATGCTCAATTGCCGGAGCATCCGTTGCCTTACCCGATCTATCTCGGGTTTGCTGAAAGCCGTGATCGCGGGCAGAGTTGGGATTTTGACTGGTCAACTCCGGCAATGTCTCCCCGTCTGGATTACAATAAGGATGATTTTATAAAAAATTCCTTCCGCAACGGCAGGATGTTTGATTATGCCAATGGCTGTATTGAAGACCCCCGGCTGTTTGTTTTTGAAGACGATATATATATGACCATTGCCTGCCGTGCATTCCCCCCGGGACCATACTGGGAAAAGGATGACCCGGTGCAGTGTATGCCTGCATGGGCGGCTGATGAGCCGGAATTTTTCGGCAAGGCAGTTTGCGAGAACCGGACTGTTTCCATGCTGTATAAAGTCAATATCCGGGCATTGGCGGCAAGAGATTATCATCATGCATTTGAAATCATTTCGCCGCTGCATTCTCCGGATATAAGTGACAACCGTGATGTGGTGCTTTTTCCACGCCGGTTGAAAATCAACGGAAAAGAGAAAATCGTCTGTTTGCACCGCCCGAAAGAACCGTGGTGCTATGAGTGCGGAAAAAATCTCACCGCACCATCCATTTTTATCGCCTGTGCTGATAATTTTGACGACTTTTACAATGGCACTGCTGAAAATCATGTTCTGGCTGTTCCGGAATTTGAATGGGAAGCCAATCGCATCGGCTGCAGTTGGGCTCCGGTGGAATTGACCGGAGGAGAGTGGCTGATGCCTTATCACGGCAAACAGGATGATGTGGTCGGCTACACACAGTCATTCATGTTGTTGAAAGAGCGGGAAAACGGTTTCCCGGCGATCATCAGCCGACCTCCGGCAAGAACTCTGTTTGCTTCTGAACCGTGGGAATTGGAAGGAGATTTTACCATTCCCTGTCTGTTCACCTGTTCCGGAGTTATTCTTGAAAATAAACGATTGCTTATGGGGTACGGGGCAGCCGACCGGGTGCTGGGGATCGCGGAATGTGATTTTGAGGAGTTGAAAAAGTATATTTTCTCTTTTGCAGAATTAGTTTAACTGCTCCATTCATCCGGAAACAGATTTGTCGCAAAAATTTGCAGAACGGCGGTATTTCAGCGGGGAAACTCCGAAATTCCGCCGGAACATCCGGCAACTCGTGATCTGGCAGTGGATATTCCGCCGTTGACGGGTAGAATCCCGCTTTATGCAGTGAAAAAGACTCCGGGCATCCGGATATTGGGGAGTTATCCCGGAGGGGAAACAGCTTTGGCAGTCAAAGGAAATATGGTATTTTGCGGCGTGCCGATGCTTTCCCCGGATCTGCTACGCAGTCTGGCGAAGTGGGCAGGCATACACATATATTCCTCGACCAACGATGTGCTTTTTGCCAATACCGGTTTTGTTGCGTTCCATGCGGTCACTGCCGGAAAAAAGCGGATAATGCTGCCGGAAAAATGCGATATAGTTGATGCCTTTTCCGGTGAAGTGCTTGCCCGGGGATGCCGTGAATTTACCTTTGATGCCAAACTGCATGAGAGCCGTCTTTTCTATTGCGGAAATGCGGAAAAATTCACTGCGGAGATGGAAAACTCAACAAAATAACCGCTGTAATCAAAAAAATTGCAAAAAAATATTTTGTCCATTTGTTTTTACGGATAGCTTGTGCAATATTATTCATGAGGCAATTTCAAAAGTAATTCAAAAAGAGATTAAAAAATCAGCGTTGATGAGATTAAAGTGGTAGTTTGATCGTGGATATTGAATAAATAACCACTGAAAACGCCCCGCTTTAAGATTGCAACGATGATTTTTAAGAATTTTTGAGGAGTTTTGAAATTGCCTCCAGTATTTTCATGATTTTGTAAAAATGAACCAGAGGAAGTGAAAAAATGAGTTTTTCTGTAAAAAAATTCCGTGAACCGGATGCCGAATTTTATCCCGGTTATTTTTGGCTTCTTGATACTCCCATGACTGCGGAAAATATGCTTGCCATGCTTCACGATATGAGTGAGCATAAAGCCAGGAGCATCTGTATGCACCCATCTCCAAAGGGCTGGACAAAATATACTTACGCCGAACCCCATTATATGACTCCGGAGTATCTGGAAATAATGGAAAAAGTCTATGCAGAAGCCGACCGTCTGGGGATGCACCACTATCTTTATGATGAGGGCGGATTTCCCTCCGGAACCGCCTTGGGCGAGGTGGTGGCTTCTGATCCGGAACGCTTTGCCCGGCAATTCTGGATGCTTGATGAGCAAAGCGGCAAATATGTATTGCGGCGGGAAACTCTGGAAAAGCCCATGCCATATTCCCGTTCCGGGTATCCCAATCTGATGGAAAAGGGTGTCGGTGAAAGATTTATCGAATTGAGCCATGAGCGTCATAAAGCCATTGCCGGAAAATTTTTCGGTAAAAGCATCCACTACACCTTTACCGATGAACCTGTTTTGCCCGGCGGTTATCTGAATTTATGCTGTATCGGCTGGTGTTCAGATTTCAGCGATGAGTTCTTCAAACGCAAAGGTTATCGTATTGAGGAATTTCTCCCTGATCTTGCCGATACTCCCCATGCCGGAAGAAGTGAAGCGGCAAAAAAACACCGTATCGACTATTGCGATGTGCGGGCGCAGCTTTTTGCTGAACGTTATCTGCAGCCTATTCGAGATTGGGCGAGAAAGAATGATTTGGGTTCCGGCGGTCACTTCGGCGGCGAAGATTTGCCCGAGGGTAATTTTTATTGTGCCTATGGTCATATTATGCGTTCTTTCCGTATGATGGATCTGCCCGGTGTGGATGTTATCTGGCGGCAGATCTATCCCAAAACCCGCCAGAATAAGAAAAATGTGGTGGTGGTCAAGCGGAAACTTGATCCGGTAACTTCCGGTCCGCGCAATGCGCCGTTTACCAAATATGCCTCTTCCACCGCCCGGCAATCGGGAAAAAACCGGGTGCTTTCGGAAGATTTTGCGGTTTTCGGTGCCGGTTTGATGCCGCAGGTCATGCGGTTTGTGATCGACCATCAGCTTTTGCGGGGAGCGACCAATTTTGTTTTCAGCAACATCCCCCACGATTACAGCAAAGAGCTGATTGCCACCGGCTGCCGTCCCAAATTCGGTAAGACCCATCCATTCTGGGATTGGTTCGATATGATCCACACCTATACTGCAAGAATAGCAGCCATGCTTTGTCAGGGTACTCCCGTGGTCAATACGCTGCTTTATTATGATGTGCCATCCATCTGGTGCGGCGGCAAAGTATTGGAAAAAGCGGTGAAAGAGCATTACCGTTCGGCGGCGGAATTATTGCAGCGGCACGTCGATTTTGACTTTGCGGATGATGATGCGCTTGCTGGCGGAAAAATTGTTGACGGCAAATTCAAAGTGGGTAAACTTGCTTACGATACGATCGTGGTTCCTTATGAGAACCGGATGTTCCCGGAAGCGGCGGCGATGGTTGAAAAATTCCGCAAAAACGGCGGCAGAGTTTTGACCACTTTGGAAATGGCGCAGCTTTCTCCGACGATGGAAATATCTGCCAATGCTGATTCTCTGCGGGTGGTCAAACGGCAGAGCGGCTCTGAAACTCTTTACTTTATCACCAACGAAGCCCAGCGCAATGTGAAAGCCCATTTGACCATTCCGGAAAGCGGCGAAGTGCATCTCTATGATGGTTGGAGCGGCAAACGTTACCTCTTGAAGCGTCAGGGGAGTGTGTTGGATTGGAGTTTTTGTCCTTTCGGTTCGGCGTTGCTGATGGTCAATTCTGCCACTGCGGCCGATGCGGATTATCCGTATTTCCGTGGCGGCAGAAAGAGGATCAAACTGGTGGATGATTGGACGATCCGCCGGACAAGGAAGTGTGTTTTCGGCAAAGATACCTATGCTATTGAAAAGGTTGACGAAGCTCCCGTGCCGGTAAAACTTGGCGACTGGCGCACAGTCTTGGGCGAATGGTTCAGCGGCGAAGCGGTCTATGAGGTGGAGTTTGATTCACCGTCGGATCGTCCGGCGAAACTTTCTCTTGGGGAAATATGCTATGTTTCCGAAGTTATCCTCAATGGTAAAACGCTGGGCAGGACTTTTGCCGATGCCGCAGAATTTTTCACTGACGGAGTGCTGAAAAAGGGAAAAAATGTGTTGACTGTCCGGGTGGTGAATACCTGTGCCAATGCCATCCATGATCCGGAAGTACTCAAATTCTGGAAAGATAATTATCCGGAATCAGTATACCAGCCGATGAATTTCACCTTTGAAAAAGAAAGTTTTGAATCCGGTCTGCTGGGGCCCGTGGAGATTCGCTTTTCAGCAAAATAAACCGGAATATTTCCACCCTCCCGGAAGCGTACCGTTATAAAAAAACAACCGGCAGTGGAAATTTACCGCTGCCGGTTGCAAGGATAATAAAATCCGGGTCAATTTAACAGACTGCCGGTCAATTCACTGACCGACTTCATACCGTGCCTGTCGCAGTAATCATTGATAAAATCGATTACTTTAAGCGGGGTATAAGGATCGACAAAGTTTGCAGTACCCACTGCCACCGCAGTTGCTCCGGCGATCATAAATTCCACGGCATCGGCACCATTGGAAATTCCCCCCATACCGATGATCGGCAGTTTGACTGCTTTGTAGACTTCGTTGACCATGCGGATCGCCACCGGTTTGACAGCCGGACCGGATAAACCGCCGGTACGGTTGGCAAGTTTGGTACGGCGGGTTTCAATATCGATCGCCATCGCCGACAGAGTGTTTATCAATGAAACAGCATCACTGCCGCAGGCTTCAGCGATGCGGGCAAATTCCGCAATACTGGTCACATTGGGGCTCAATTTGGTGATCAGCGGCAATGTTGTTGCATTGCGGACTGCGGAAATCACCTGTTCAGCCAGTTTGGGATCAGTGCCGAATGCGGCACCTCCGGCTTTGACATTGGGGCATGAAATATTTATTTCCAGAGCGGTTATATCAGCTTTGGCTTCCGCTTCCAATTGAGCTGCCACTTCAGCATATTCCTCTGCGGTTTTGCCCCATATATTGACGATAATGGAAGCTCCGGTCTTTTTTACCCCGGGCAGATAGTGTTCATCATGGAGAAATTTTTCGACTCCGGGACCCTGCAGTCCGATGGCGTTGAGCATACCGCCGGTAACTTCCGCCACTCTGGGAGTGGGGTTTCCGTCAGACTGCACACTGCGGATGCCTTTGACCATGATGGCTCCGAGTTTGGAAATATCATAAAATTGAGCGTATTCCAAACCGTAACCGAAAGTTCCGGAAGCGGTCATCACCGGATTTTTCAATTGGAATTTGCCGAAATCAACTTTTAAGTCTGCCATAATTTCTTACTCCGTATAAATATCTGCCAGTTTGAAAACCGGGCCATCCGCACAGCTGCGGGCATACATCCACTCACCCGGGTGGGCGTGATCATTGACTTTGACGACACAACCGAAACATGCACCGACCCCGCAGCACATGATATGATCGACACTCAATTCGCCATCCAGACCTTTTTTCCGGAGCAGTTTTGCCAGAGCCATCAGCATCGGATGCGGACCGCAGCCGTAGAAAAAGAGTTTTTTACCTTTGTATTCTTCGAGCAGTTCCGGAAAAAGATCGGTAACTCTGCCTTTTGTCCCCATAGAACCGTCATCTGTGGCAACTTTGACCTGAAAACCGGCATCGGCATACTCACTGGTCAGCAGAATATCCTTATCACTGCGTGCGCCGAGAAGCAGAACGCCGCCGTTTTGGCTCTGCCGGGTGAGCATGAATGTTGCCGCCGCTCCGTAACCGCCGCATACTGCTACCGGAACAACATCATCTGCCGGAGCGGAAAAACCTTTGCCGCATGGACCGATGATATCGCACACAGTCCCGCAAGTAAGTTTGCTCAAAGCTTCTGTTCCTTTTCCGACAACTTTGTAGACGATGGTCAATTTTCCATCGACTGCATTGTGGATGCTGAATGGCCGCCGGAGCATCTGATCGAGGCGGTCATCGATTTTGATGTGGACAAATTGTCCGGGATTACTTGCCGGGGCGATTTCCGGAGCATCAAAAATTGCCCGGAAATATTCACCATGCATCCTCTGGTTTGAAATAATAGTACAGTTTGACATATATTTTCCCTTAATTCAAGTATGGATTGTGTTTCTTTTCAAAACCGATCGTAGTTTCTCCGCCGTGACCGGGATAAATGGTCAGATCATCGGGGAGAACCAGCAGTTTTTCGGTGATCGATTTCATCAAAACGGCATAATCTCCGCCGTAAAGGTCGGTTCTGCCGATCGAACCGCAGAAGATGGTATCGCCGGAGATCAGGAATTTTTCTTTGCCGTCATCAAAAAGGAATCCGCTTCCGCCCTTTGTATGTCCCGGCAGCTCTATGATCGTACAATTATCCACCGGATCGAAATCTTTTACCGGCGGCAGATCATCGGCGGCATTGAAATACGGGGGCAGGGCATTGGCTTTGCTGCCGTACATATCATGGTCGCCGGGGGCAGCTTCCACAAACTCCACTCCCAAAGCTTCTGCCACTTTACCGGCGGCGGAAATGTGGTCGATATGAGCGTGGGTCAGAAGTATACGGGCTTTGGTGAAGGGAAATTTTTTTGCTTCACGGATGATTTTTTCCGGTTCTGCTGCCGGATCAATGATGAATAATTCTCCGCTTTGCTCCATAAAGACAATGAAACAATTGGTTGCAAATGCGCCGAGCGGCATGATTTCAAGCTTCATAGGTATTACTCCACACTGAAAAGAATGGTTTTGGTATTCAAATGATCGATAGTATTTTTCAATTCCAGCATTCTCGGGAAGTCATCAGCCCGGGATATGGCATCCAGAGTTGAAATGTAAAGAACCAGTTCATGTCTATTGCGGTTTTTCCGGCGGTAATGGATCGATGCAAAAACCGGCAGCAGCTGCACATGGAGCTGTTTACTGTCGGAGATAAAGGTGTAATTTTCCGGAGTTGTTATGGTGTATGTGATGAAAAGAGCTTTTCTGCCGGCGGTGACAAAGGGATTTTTCCGGAGTTTGGATGAAATGGGAAATACTCCGCTGAATTTACTGTATTCCGGCAGCTGGAACGAGATGAATTTCCCGGAAGCTTTGGCGAAATTGGGAACTCTTACTTTCAGTAAAAGATCGGCTTTAACTGAAGATAACTCCGGTGTGAATTTATATTCCATGATTTCAGCATCCGGCGAGATCATGGCGGCAAGTGTTTCAATATGCTGTTTTTCCCGGGAGGCGGTGAAGCGGGCAAAACGTTCTGCCTCGGTTTCATGCGAATTGCCGTTGAAAGTATATTTCAGCGAGATGATTGCAGAATTGTCTTTCTGCAGCTCAATATCGCACTTGATAAGATCGCTCCTTATTCCGGAAAAAATATCTGTCAGCGTGTCATTGTACGCCATCGCTCCGGCACTGCGCAAATTGCCCGGTACTCCGTAAAGACCGGAGTCATTGAGATAGATTTGATATTCCGGCAGATAGATGAGCAGTTTATCAAAGTTTTTTGCCGGAGTTTCCCGGGCGACATTTTTTTCTTCAATTGTTTTGACGCTGGAAGCTGTCGGGACAAAAGAGTATTGGACACCGAGTTTTTTGAGCAGTGCCGCCATCAGGATTGCCCGGTCAACATGATTGCCGTAAGCATCCTTCCAGGTGGTTTGGGGCAGGGAGTACTCTTCCGGATACATTTTATACAGCGGCAGATTTACCGGAGAGATGTTTTTGTAAACAAATTTTTCTACTGCAAATATTTTTGCCAGAAGATCACATTTTTTATCATCCGCATTGAAAATCTCTTTCAGAACATCTTTTGCCGGAGCTTCTTTCAATGCCTCTTTGAGCAGCTGATCGATTTCAGAAGATGCCTGATTCACCTTTTCTTCTGCGGTATGGATGATTTTTTCGCTCCATGTCCGGTAATCTCCGCCTGAAATGCGGATGACAGGTACGAAAAGATCGTATGACGGTTGTCCCGGTTCATAAGCGACACGGGGAGCATCGGTTATGGAAAAAGTGCGGATCGGGCGTTTTCCGCCCATGGTGGAAATATCCTGAAATTCAGCAGGAATATCCGAGAATTTCAGCGGCATTTTTGCCGGATATTCAATGGTTAAAGACCGTTTTTTTGCCGGCATATCTTCATAAGCAGTCATTTCTGCGTAGAAAAACGGCTGTTTTTCCGTGGTGCGGATTATTCTTATGTCAATGGTACTTCCGATGGTTACCCCGGGCATGGTGACTACGGCGATCTTGCGTTTGAGGTATCTGGCGGCGGCAGCAGTTGCCGGGGCATCCATGTAAGTTATATCTTTGGGACCGAGCTGAAATTTTTTTCCGTCAGGCTGGGTGACAACGGCATCTATTTTCAGACTTTCCACACCTTCAACGAAATTGAAGTTCAAATTAGCCATCTCTTTCATTCCGGCGTAATTCAGCACTTTGAATGAATACTGCAAATCCTGCGTCCATGAGTGGTTGTCATTGATGCTGTAACGGTTGTGGTGGTTGAGTATCGCGACATTCGCTCCGGAACTGGCACTGTCATCGAAACGTTCTTTTTTTATTGCCACCGGGAGTGTAAGCCACATGTTTTTTGCTTTATTGACTGCGGTTTTGAATTTCTGATAATCTGCTGCCGGAATCAGCATGGATTCAATGGAAAATGTGAAATTTTCCGTCAAAATACCGTCTTTCTGCGAAAAATCTCCTTTGACGTGAAAAAGTCCTTTTTCGTGAATGTCAATAACAGGTGTCGTGGTAATTTCAATTCCCGGCAGCAGCTGCATGGAAATATTCTCTTTCACCATGCGCGGCTGGGCGCGCAACGGGAATTTTCTGTTTTTAAGTGCTGTTGCACGGTAGAGTGATTCCAAAAGACCGAAGATCATTGCACCTCTGGGCATTTGCAGGATTTGAACTCCGGCATTTTTCAATGTTCCGGGGATCACATACTCCAGATTTATCCGGAGCGGTTTATTCATATCACGGATATTTTCCGGAAGAATGGTGATTTTTTTCAGTTCAGCTCCGGGGGCGATCCGGCGGATTTGTGCGGAAAGGAAATTATTTATATCATCCGGTGTCCACTGGGAAAATGCATCCCTGTACATCAAATCGTAAGTTCCGGTGAAATCCAGTGCAGTTGCCACTGAAACTGAATCGGGGTGCATTTTTGCTGCAGTATTGATTGTCAGCATGTTTTTTTCCGGCGGAGTGACCGGGGCAAGACGGAGTGTATCGCCTTGCGGTCTGGCTGCCAGATAAGGGAAACCCGCCTGGTATCCGGGCAGAAATTCGGTGGTGGTCTCAAAGGTCGGATCCATCAGCAAATATTCTTCCGGAGCAGTTTCAACTCCCACGATGGCGTGGTTGAAGTAAATATTGGCAACTTCTTTATCTTTAGGAGTACCGGACATGAAAAGCACCGGATAGGCTTTGAATCCGGCAAGGCGCAGCATGGCGACCAGCAGCGCAGCTTTATCCCGGCAGACACCGTGTTTCTGATTGAAAGTTTTATCCACATCATGCGGCTCATATCCCGGCGCACTGTCCTCGTCGGTAATTCCGGTGTAACGGATCTGCTGTGAAACAAATTGGAAAAGAGCCATGATTTTTTCTTCATCATTCTTTTTTCCGGCGGTCAATTCTGCCGTTTTTTTTCTCATTTCCTCATTGACTTTTGCAAGTCTGGGGGCGCAGAGTGCATCATACCAGCGGGAAATATCTTCCCACGATTTTACGGTGGAAACCAGAATCCGCTGAATACAGGTGTACATGGCCGGCATGGCGATTTCCGGAACCGCCTGTGGAACATTTTTTGCCTGCCACTTATATATCACTCTGCCGTCTTTAACTGTTTTACTGTGTGTGATGGTACCGGGGACTTCATCTTTGATGCAGATTCCCCGGAGCGGCTTGTTTTCCGGCAGAGAAACGGTGTACTCATAATTGACGATGGGGAAAGACGACTGCATTACGCAAATATCGCTCCATTCGCCGGGCAGACGGGATTTGTTTTCATGTTCGATGGTTTCCACTTCCAGTACATCACCGATTTCCAGTCCCGGAACCGTGATGGAAATAACCTTGTTTGCCGGATCGAAAATCGCAGAATCCATCTGACTGCTTTCTGTGGCAATTGAGGTCAGCTTTTCCGGATCAAGTGTAATGCGTCTGCCATCCGGTTTCACGATTGCCAGAAAAGTCACTTTGAGTGTGCCGTAACTGCTGTTGAAGTGGAACTGCAAGGTGCGCATATCCTGCAATCCCTGATAATTCATTATTTTGTAAATGCACCGGTCGACAGTGGTGCTGGTACCGTCGGCATTTACGGTTACACTTTCTTTGTCATCAAGCATGACTATAGAGGCATCCTGAAACTCTGCTCCATTTGAAATGAGCGTAAAGATTATTGCAGACAGGATAAAAAACAGTTTCATCTTGAAAATTCTCCAGTGGTTTCCGAGGTAATTGTAAAATTCATTCAAAAAAGAGTGCAAAACATTCTTGAAGTATTTTTGATTTGCCTCGTTATATTAAATTGTTACATGTTGGATAATTTACACCCATTTCTTACTTTCATCAAGAAAAAAACACAGTTTTTTGGAAAAAATTCTCTGAATAGTGACAGTTGGCGGTTGTAAAGATTTGAAATTTTTACAAACAGCGGCTATATTAAAGAATGGCAGGCTTGATTTGTATCAATCTTTAACGAAACGAGGATAAAAATGGGACAGCAGCACAACAAGATCGAGAAACGCAACCGGCGCAAGGCTTATCTCGCCCGCAAGCGTGAGCAGGTCAAAGCCCTGATCAAAAAGTAATCAGTTTTTTGGTCATAGACGGCCGGGAGCGGAACTTTCCCGTAAGTATCAATTGCGGTACTTCGGAAGGAGGTCTGTTTCCGGCTTGAGTTTTTTACAGGAAGGTGATTTTATGATGACAGACTTGCGTATCGGAGAAGGATTTGATGTACACAAACTGGTGGAGGAACGCAAATTGATCCTCTGCGGGGTGGAGATTCCATGTGAACTCGGGCTGCTCGGGCACAGTGATGCGGATGTGGCGATCCATGCATTGATGGATGGTTTGCTTGGAGCTCTGGCTCTTGGAGATATCGGAAAACTTTTTCCGGATAAGGATCCGGCATACGCCGGAGCGGACAGTATGAAGCTGCTGCAGCGTGTTCTGGCACTGCCGGAATTTGCTCCGTGGAAAGTGATGAATTGTGATTTGACCATCATCGCCCAGAAACCGAAATTATCTCCGTGGCGCGAAGAGATGCGTAAACGCATTGCGGAAGTGACCAATTGGGAATTGGAACGGATCTCGGTGAAATTCACCACTACGGAAAAACTCGGATTCACCGGCAGAGGCGAGGGAATTGCCGCCTCGGCGGTGGTGTTGCTTGGGAAGTGAAAAATATGGCAGCTTTTCTGACCGCAGCTGATGCGGAAAAAAAATATCGGGAACAATGGTTTTCTGTAGAACTCCTTGAGGAACTTACCGGCAGGATCGCTGTTCGCTGTCATCGTGATTGCGGCAGGATTTCCGGGAAATGGCAATTGGAGATCGATGGAGTCCGGCATTCTTTCGGGCAGTTTCTGATTACTTCCATGAATGCCGGAGAGGTTCGGGAATTTCTGCTTTCGGTGGAAGTGCCTGATCTGTTTTACGGTTCCGAAGCTGTACTGATCGTCCGCTTTTTTGATGAGAATATGACGGAGGTTGCTGCCGGATGTTTTGCAATTGAACCGCCGGCACGGATTTTGCCGGAAAAGAGCTGCGGACAATTTTTCACCGGGGTGCGTTTTGATGTTTCCCGGGCGATCATTTCCAGCGGTAAACTTTCTGCGGTCATTGATGCTGACGGAATGAGGGAGTTGCGTTTCAACGGCGAAAAATTGCTCAATTGCGGAGCCCGGCTTTTTCTGTGGCGGGCAGGATTGACTCCGGCAGAGTTGAAACACTTGAAACTTGACCGGATAAAAATTTCTCCTGACCGCTTTGTTTCCGATGGTTCTGCGGTCGAGTGTCATGCTTTGGCTCTGCCTGTTGCCATGGAAGTCGATGAGCTTGAATTCACCCAGCGTTTCACGCCGGTCGATGATGGAACTTTACGTTATGATGCTGAATTTGTCGTCCCGGAATCTTTTGCCGGTATTCCCCGATTGGGAGTTGTTCTGCGTTTGCCGCAGACGATGAGCAAAGTGGAGTATTTCGGTGATGGTGAGCATGAAAATTATCCGGGCAATTGCGGTGGAATAAAATCCAGATACCGTGCTGATGTTGCAGATATGTTTACAAAGGAGCATCCTTTGTGTTCCGGCGGCGGCCGCAGTAATGTCAGTTGGGTAACTCTGCGGGATGATTCCGGCAAAGTTTTGCGTATAACCGGAGGCAACCGTTTTACCTTTGCGGCTCTGCCGTTTTCTGAATTTGCCATTGATGATGCAGCTGCAGCAGGCAGATTTCCCCGCGCTGAAAGTGAAATATCGCTGTACATAGATTGCCGTATCGGCGACGCCCACCCGATTAAAGCCGGAGTTTACCGGATGACACTTTTTTTCAGTTCTCCGGTGACAACTGCCGATTGAGTAAAACGGATATAATCCGGATAAAACAGCACATTTCCGCCTGATCGGAAGCGTGCTGTTTTTTTATGTTGCAGAAATTTATTTACGGTATATGCCATGATTGTATCAACACCAATGTTTACTGTGGAGGAACTGTACAAAAAACTGCCGCAAAGATCAGCAATGATTTTGCGGCAGTTTTACATGTCACCGGAATACTCCGTCGCCATAGGGATTCATCTCCCATGATGACGGAGTATTTTGCGGTATCGGACTTAATCCGTCACGCTCCAATTGAGTACAGCCGGCTGCTGCCAGTAATAAAAATACCGCTGTCATACAGACAGCGGCAATAGTAAGTTTTATCGGGAAATGCATCTTACAGAATACCGTATTCCATCATTTCCAATGCCTGCAGCGCAATTGCTGCGAGGACAAGTACCAATGTTATACCGAGCAACACTGTGAAAATTTTGCCGTTCATGGTGTTCCCCTTTCAATTATTTGGCGAAAACCACTTTATCACCGACCTGGATCGCACCGGCTTTTGAGGGCGGAATATCCGCGGTGGATTCTTTCTTATCCACGATGCGCAGGGTGATGGCGGCGACGAATTTACCGTTACGGACAACATTGAATTTCAAACCGCTCTGGAGATCGGGGTTGACCGGGATACGTTTCTTGCCGATTTCCTGAACCACGGTGGTTTCGGTACCGAAGTCGATAACGACATAACCGTAATCATTGGAAACTTTGGTGACAGTACCGACAGTTGCCTGACGGGCTTCAACAGAACCGCGGGGCCAGTTTTTGATTTCGATATCGCCACCGGAAACTTCGAGCTTGTTGGCTTTGGCAAATTCACGGGCATCGGCTTCAAGTTTGGCGATCCGGTTTTTCTGCTGCTGGATCGTGGTTTCGGCTTTCTGTTTCTCTTTGCCGGCCTGGATCAGCGCATTTTTCAAATTGGCAGCTTCTCTGTTTTTGCCGGAAACTGCATTGATGACGACCTGCGGATTGATGTGGGCATTCTGGATATTGTCTTTGAAAGTCACGCCGAGGCTGCTGGCAATGGAAGAAAGAGCGTTGCCATAAGCAACTCTGCCGCTGCGTTGTTTGTTGACCACCAGACGAAGCGGTTCCAGACCTTTTTTCGGATCGGTGAGCAATTTGTTGCCATCGATGTTTTCACCATTGGCTTTGGCAACTTCAACGAGAGCCTGGATCATTGCGGTACGGTTTTTGATGATCGCATCAACTTTCTTGTGGATAAAGTCTATACGATCTGAAGATTTCTGAACATCTTTGTAGTGGTTGGGGTTTCTGTAGTTGGCATCTGCGCCGGTAGCAGTGGCGAAAGTGGAGAATACTTTTGCCATATAATCACGCTGACCGGTGACGACCTTGAGATTTTTGTTCAAAGTGTTATTCAGAGTTTCGAGGTTTGCTTTGTCTTTTTTGAGACTGTCACGTTCAGCAGTCATAGTCTTATAATCTGCTTCGAGTTTTGCATGTTTTCTCCGCAGATTTTCAAGATCGGATTTCATTGTATCGTATTTTTCAAAAAACTTGTCGGATTGTTCATTGAATGCTGCAATCTGTTTTTCCACACCGGCAGGATCGTTATCAAATGCGATAGCTTTGATTGATTCCGGGGCATCTGCTGCATTTTCAGCAACTTCGCCGGCTGTTTCAGCTTTTTCTTCAGAGGCTTCTGCGGCCTCTGCGGCTTCAGCGTTTCCAGCGTTTTCTTCTGCGGCAGTTTCAGTATTTTCTTCATCAACCTCTTTTACTGCGGGAAGTTTCACTTCGCGGGCAGCAAATTTTTCAGAGTTGCTTGAAATGGCTTCATTCATGAGTTTACGCTCTTCAAGAGCATTGTTGTACTGCTTGATGAAAGTCTGTACCTGAACGGGAAGATTGTTTACCGTTGTTTTGAAAGTGGCACTGTCATATTTCTTGTGATCAAGGGCATCTTTGGTTACTTTGCTGCCGGCTGTTTTGTCTTTACTTTCGGCAGTAATAGCACTGGCACTGGACACAATGGCAGTACTCATCTCATTCCATCCATTGACGAACTGCACCCGTTTTTCATACAGGAAGTAGGACGCCACTGCACTGACCAATGCGAGTATAAGAATGATGATACAGGCGATAATATTGAATTTTTTCATTGTTGACACACCCCTTGTTTTTTATTATTTTCAAACAAATATCTGTTACAATACAAAATGCACTCTATAGAATCTAACACGTAAATACCACTTTTCAAATCAAGAACAGGTTTTTTTTCAAAAAAAATACGATTTTTTTGTACTTTTGCCACTTTTAAATCAAAAAACGCACTCCGTTGACCGTTGAAAGCATTTTTGCCAAAGCTCTTGCCCGTTCCAGAGAATCCACTTCACACGCTACCCGGATCGTGGTGTATCTGCCGCTTTTGGAATTCTCTCCGTCAGTTATGATAAATCCGGCATTTTCGTTTCTGTTGATCGTTTCAATTTCGTCTCTGCTCTGTTCAGATCCGGCAGCTTCTGTCACCAGCCGGAACTCCCATTGGCAGGGAAACTGGATCTCCTGTTTCTGCTGACTCATTTTTCTTCCTCCCAATATGGTGAGATCTCCCGCAGTCTGGCGATGATCGGCGGAAGTTTTTCTGCAACGAAATCCAATTCTTCTGCTGTATTGTAGCGGGACAAACTGAAACGCACTGTTCCGTGAGCGGCACTGTAGGGGATTCCCATTGCACGCAGGACGTGTGATGGTTCCAGACTGCCGGTGGTGCATGCTGATCCGCTGCTGGCACAGATGCCGAATACATCCAGCAGCATCAGTATACTTTCACCCTCGATGCACTCAAAGCTTATGGAACTGGTACCGGGCAGACGGTTTTCCAGATCACCGTTGATCCTGATACGGGGAATGGCAGCGGCGACTTTGGCTTCAAAGGCATCACGCATGCTCTTTAAATAAATATATTCTTCATCCAGCTTTTCCTGTGCCATTTCGCACGCTTTCCCCAGAGCAATGATCGAAGCGACATTTTCAGTGCCTCCTCTGCGGTTGCGCTCCTGATGACCGCCGCAGATCAGCGGTGTGAAGAGAATACCGCGGCGCACATAGAGCGCACCGATACCTTTGGGGGCATGGAGTTTGTGACCGGAAATGGAAAGAAAATCGGCATTCACTTCATTGACATCGATCTTCACCTTGCCGGCTGCCTGAACTGCATCGGTGTGAAAATACGCTCCGGCAGCATGGGCAATGGCGGCGATTTCCGCGACCGGAAAGATCGTGCCGGTCTCATTGTTGCCCCACATGGCGGAAACGATGGCGGTGTTGCTGTCAACCGCATTTTTCAGGGCATCCATATCCAGTTTGCCTTTTTCATCAACACCGATGGTGACAACTTCAAAGCCTTTTCTGATCAACTCTTCGCAGTAGTGGAGAATTGCCGGGTGTTCCACTGCGGTGGTGATGATTTTTTTACGCTCCGGCAGAGCGTTGAGCGCGGCATTGATCGCCGCATTGTCACTTTCTGTTCCGCAACTGGTGAAAATTATTTCAGTGGCGCAATTATCCTTGTCCCGGTATGTTGCTCCGAGCAGAGCGGCGACCTGACGGCGGGCATTTTCAATATCAGCTGCAACGCTGCCGCCGAAACGGTGGATGCTGGACGGGTTGCCGTACCTTTCGCAAAAGTACGGTTTCATTGCTTCTGATACTTCCGGTGCAACGGCGGTAGTGGCATTGTTATCCAGATAGATAAGTCTGTTATCCATTTCAGAGAACCTTTCACAGGTTTTTCAATGCGGCATCGATGATGGCATCGGCGGCTTCCGGAGAGACTGTATCGATGCCGGGCTGAACTTCATATCCGCCTCTGGCGAAGCACTCTTTCATCGGGACATAGCCGGACTGCGACTGAGCCAGAGAGGCGATAAAAGTACGTTTGAAAGGTGATTTTTTCCGGATCGCACGGGCAATGCCGTTGAATGGTTCGCCGGGCAGAGAGACGATCGCCATGTCGCTGCCGAATTCGATTGCGGTCAGGCGGCAATCGTGAGACGGAACACTTTTTGCGTGACAATCCAGAGCGCGCTGGGCAAAATAACGCAGCGCAGCCGGAACTTTATTGGCAAGATCCTGACTTTCAAAATCTCCTTCTTTGGGGATGTCCGGAACTGTATCCAGGATATTCTGTGCCTCTGCGACCTCTTCCGGAGTAAGCTTGCGGTGGGGAATGGTCACGGAAGAGTTTTTGACGGTTATTTCATCTCCGGAAATTTTTTCCAGAGAGTTCAGCGCATCGAGGACGATTCTGGCATAACCTCTGCCCACTCTTACAGCTTCATCATAGCTGGTCTGGTTGATTTTTTGATTGAAGTCAAAGTGGTTGATGTCTCCGGAAGCATCGTCGATCACGATCACCGGCATGCTTGCTTTCAGGGAATACTGGATCTCCTGGGCAAAGCGTCCGTACCAGTCGGCGGAAACCAGATTTCCACCGATAGTATCGCCATGCTGGGCGATGTTGCAGATCAGTGCGGCAGTTCTGCCGTTCTGGATGATGCGGATGATACCGATGGTGCGGTCGAAGTTGCTTTCCGGTTTGTCGATATCCGGATTTGCCCAGCCCGGATTGGTGACGATCGTGCCGTTTTTCATCCAGTAGCGGCGGACAAAGCCGTAGGGGTTGTTGTAAACAGAACCGCATTCGATTTCTCCGGGCAGCAGGTTCATGATGGCACGTTCGATGGAGCGCATCGCACCATCCACGATCTGATTGAAAGAGTATTCCGCCAGATCATTCCATCCCTTGCGCAATTCCGGACCGGTATGGGTGTGGTTGGCGCAAATGATGAGGTTGTCATGCAGTTCTCTGCCGTATTTGGCAGTGATTTTTTCCTGCAGGGTATCCAGCAGTTTTTTGAAGACAGAACAAAGATCAAAAACCACCAGTCCGCAACGCACTTTACCGTTGTCGATGATAACGGTTTTTACATAAAGGTCATCGTACATGCCTTCGTTGGGGCGTTCATTCATATATCCTGCCAGACCGACACCGGTGGGCGGGGTGATGATTTCCTGGGCGTAACCGATTTTAAACATTTTTTTCATTCCTTATTTTTAAGATTTTATGATTTACTGTATTGATCGATATGTAAATGCAGATAATGTCCTCTGGTTTCCGGCATCTTCAGTGACATGATAAATGAGATCACCGAAAGAACGGAAACGACGATAAAAAGAGTTTGATATGCTGCCGGAGAGTATACGGTGATACCATCTTTTGCAGTTTTGTCAAAACAGTCGAGCAGTAATCCGATCAATTGTGAACCGATAGCGACGGAAAGATAACCGAGCATGTTGGATAAAGCACATGACTGTGCAATTATATCTTTGGAATTGAGTTCCTGCATCAGCATGGAAAAAATCGGCGGTATTCCGGCGGCTGCGGCAAAACAGCAGTAGATCACAGCAAATACCCAGCCCGGAAATCTGCAATAAATGGCAGCGGTCATCAGAATACTGCTGCATGCGCATAATCCGCAGGAGGCGATGACCAGCGGACGGCGGCGGTTGCCGGTCAGACGGGTGAGAAAACTGGTGGTGAGCATAGTGGTCATACAGACCAGTGTCAGGGCGAATATCACAGCGGCGGCACCGGTAGAGGAAAAACCGGCAAAATCTTCCAGGAATTTTTTGCCGAAAACTGTCTGGATGATGAAATATGTGCAGAATGTTATGTTGCCGCACAGAATGACCAGCCAGCTCAACGGATTGCGGATGGCAAAACAGTACGGTTTCAGAGAAAACGGTGTTTTTACCGGCGGCGGAAGGGAAACTTGAGTTTTGCCGAATGCAAAAATCAGAAAAAGTATTCCGGCGAGTACTGCTGCCGCCAGCAGCACATTCTGCCAGGGGAAAATGCCGCACAGTCTTTCAAACGGCAGAGAGCCCATCAAACCGCCGCCGTATCCGCAGAAGTAGGCTATCCCGAACATCACCGCATAATTTTTTCTGCCGAACAACCGGTCAGTTTCTCTTACCACGCTTAAAAACATGGTGCTGGCACCGATGCCGGTGAGGATCCGGGCGAAATAAAGCAGCCGGATATCGCTGCATACCGGAAAAAGGAATATTCCAGCCAGATAGATCAAGCCGCCGGTAAGAACGACCCGGGTGCCGCAGAAGCGGTCGATGAGGGCTCCGGAAAACAGCTGGAAGACGGCATAGGGATAAACGAATGCTGCTGCCAGATTGCCGATCTGGGTGGCGGTGAGAGAAAGTTCTTCAGTAAGCTGGGTATGGATCGTTCCGGGCAGGGCCGTACGCTGGAAATAGGATGTCGCATAGAGCATGGTAAGCGGGATATATATCCAGAATGCCCGTTTGTTTTTGAAAATTTCCTGCCACATAGCCATTTTTGTTTTCCTCGTTGATCTGTCAATCATATTACTATAGCATTACACCGGTCATTTTTCAATATCTGCTTGACAAAAAACACAATGAGTGTTATCTTTTGTAACAGGGAATTTTTTACCGGGGATACCAATGAAAAAATCTGTTTATTTTGATTATGCCGCTTCTTCTGTGCCGGATGAAGAGGCGTTGCGTATATTCATGCGTGAGAGTATGGTTCATTATGCCAATGCCGAAGCGGTTCACGCTCTGTCTTATCAGGCGAGAAAGGTTTTGAAAAGAGCTGCTTTTCAGGTTTCAAAGTCGCTTTTCGGAAGAGATGACTTCCCTGTGATATGGGGCAACTCGGCAACTGAACTTTTCCGGGTTCTGGCATCCACGCCGGAGTTCCGCAAAAGCTGTGCATCTGCATTGGAGCATCCGGCACTGCTTGCCAATCTGGAAAATTTTTCTCTTCTGCAGAAACTTCCGGTCGGTCGGGATACCCGGGTGAAGGGGGATTTCAGCGGTATTTCCGTCGATCTGGCGTGTTGTCATCAAATACAAAGTGAACTTGGTTCGATTCAGGATACAGCCGGTTTTTTTTCAGAGATAAAAGGCGGATGCCGGATGATCGATGCGGTTCAGGCGGCAGGGAAAATGCCATTGGAAAAGATGGCGGATGTGTGGATCATTTCCGGGGTCAAATTCGGTTCTCCCGGGGGAGCAGCCATGGTGCTTGCTCCGGATGGCAGGTTTACGGAAAAGATCTTGAAGCATGCTGAAGTGTGCCGGAAAAGCGATTATGCGGTTTGCCGGGTCAATATCCCGATGATGCTGGCGATGAGTGCCGCACTGGAAAAAGCTGTGTCCGGTATGGAGGAAAATTTCCGGAAGATCTCTTTGATCAATGAGATCATCCGCCGGGGGACTGCAGATATGGGATTGATCCGGACGCTTCCGGAAAATGTAAAAAACTCACCTTATATACTCAATTTGCTTTTACCTGCACAGGAGTCGGCAGTTGTAGTCCGGGCGTTGAGTGAGCGCAATGTTTATGTGGCTTCCGGCAGTGCCTGCAGTGCGGAAAGCGATCTGCCGTCGACTGCATTGACGGCATTGGGATTTCCGGCGAAAAAAGCCTATCGGGCGTTGCGGTTGAGCTTCGGTGTGGAAAATTGTGAAGAAGATGCGGAAATTTTCCTTGCGGAATTGAAAACTGTATTGAAAAATTACTGAAGTTGTATTATCTTTACAAAACGTAGGTAATGTCCCGAATTTTGTGAAGCTGAAATATAAATTTGCAAAAAACATAATTTTCAATGTATGAAACATATCGCCCAAACAGCGATTTGTCAACTGTCAAATCACGGTTTGTTTTCTATCGGTGAATGCAGCGTGCGGCAAGGTCGGGTTTTGCGACGAGTACGCAGAGGGAGTATACTACCGTATGCGACCGCTGCGGCGCAGGAGCAAGGTACGAGAGTGAGCACGATGCGA
>JAZSIZ010000018.1:0-10890 GCA_045534015.1 Victivallaceae bacterium
TGGTAAGCACTGTTATCTCATCATGGCATTTTTTTGCACAGAAAAGTGCGGTTGCAACTCAACAAAGAATTCCGCTTTTCTTGAAAAAGGGAGTGGGGTTTGGGGAGAGGGGAAAAACCTCTTTTCCCGCCCGCTCGGCGGGTTGCGAAAAAACTCGCCCTTCGCTTCGCTGGGGCTCGGATATATCATCACAAAGAAGTCCGCTTTTCTTGAAAAAGGGAGTGGGGTTTGGGGAGAGGGGAAAAGCCTCTTTTCCCGTGAAAAGAAGTTTTTCCCCTCTCCCCAAGAGCGCATTCACTCTGATAGAGCTGCTGGTCGTGATCGCGATAATCGCCATTCTGGCGGCAATACTTTTGCCTGCACTCAATTCTGCCCGGGAACGTGGCAGAACTGCCTCTTGCGTCAACATGCTCAAACAGCTCGGTCATTACTGGCGCGAGTATTCTGATGCCCATGATGATTATCTGCTGCCGACTCATAACCTGAAAGATCCCGCTTACAGCAGCAATATCCATTTTCTCTGGTACGAGTGGCTGATCATGCGCAGTGATATTCCGTGCCGGATGCAAACTACAGAGGACTCCAAAACAGATGCCGCAGTAATGGAAAGTCTGGCAGATTTCTTCATGTGTCCCTCTGCCGCCGGAGCGGACTGGCAGTATTACCGGGAAAAAAATTATACAGTAAACAGCCACATGGCAATACCATTATCCTACAGTTACAATACATATTTCAATACTCTTACTGATTATGGAGCAGCAACTGTCAATGATGTGCGCAATATCAGAAAAAGCAATCAGGTCGGCAATGCTTCCAGCGTGGCAGTAATGGGCGAACAGTGGAAATTCCATGCTGTCAGCCGGGGCAATCAGGAGTTGGGAGTTTTCATCCGTCCGCATTCAGTTATCGGTGCAAAAAATCAATGGGTTTATGAAGATATGGCATGTCACCAGGGCGGTGGAAACTTCCTTTTTGCCGATGGTCATGTCGCGCCTGAAATCGATCTTAACAAGAGCGATGAAATGTGGGCAGGCTGGTACTACTGACAGCTGAAAATTACGGAGTGAAAAAATGTTGAAAAAACTTTTAACCATCCTCTTTTTGTGCCTGTTTTTCACCACATCCTTTGCCTGGGAGATCGTCAAAGACGGTAAAGCTCAAGCAGTTATCGTGATCCCGGCAGATGCCTTTCCGGTGGAAGAGTATGCGGCAAAAGAGCTGCAGTACATCATCAAAAAATCTTCCGGAGCTGAATTGCCGGTCGTCAAAGGCAAGGCTTCGGGCAAATGTATCCTTATAGGCAGAGCCGCAAATCTGCCCAAAGATAAATTTGCCGTCGGCAAGTATATGATCAAAAGTACCGCTGACACCCTGATCCTCGCCGGATGGGACAGTGATACGCCGATCACCCACTCGGTAACGGCTTCCGGTTCGCTTTATGCGGTCTACAAATGGGCGGAAGATGAGATGAAAGTTTTCTGGCTCTGGCCCGATGAAAAAGGCGAAGTGATCCCCGCATACAAAAATATCGACAGCGGCAGATATGATCTGATGATCACCCCCAAACTGCACTTTGCCCGGGTGCGCAGATGGGATTGGAAATGGAACCGCCGGATGCTCCGTGCCGATTACAGCCGTCATATCCGCAATACCGGAGCAGTTTCCACCGGACACGCATTTATCGACTGGGTGGAGCGTTACTGGAAGAGCAATCCGGAATATTTCGCCATGAATGAAGATGGCAAAAGATACAACAACGGCAAATATTCGCCTATGTGTGTTTCCAATCCGGCATTTCATCAGCAGATCGTGAAAAATTGGCTTGCCGCCGGGAAACCTGATCATGCGGTCAATGTCAAGGAAAATGATGTTCACGGACTTTGCTGCTGCAAAAACTGTCTGGCATGGGATGCTGATGCCGACCGCCGCTGGCCTTTCGGACACTATGGCAGAGTCCGAAACGTCGGTGAACGTTATGCAAAATATTATCTTGCTGTCCAGAAAGAGGCCCGCAAAACCCATCCGGATGCCAAAGTCGAGGCATACGCTTATAACAACTATGTTTATGCTCCGGTGAAAACCAAACTTAATCCCGGCATCATCGTCGGTTTTGTGGATGATATTCAGTATCCCAGAACTCCGGAAACCCAGGAAAAAGTCAATTATGAATTACGGCAGTGGAAAAAAAGCGGTGCAACGATCTACTGGCGGCCGAATACCCTGTATCAAAGTTACGTTGCTCCGCAGTTGTTTTTCCGGCAGTTTGCGGAACAATTCCGTCTGCTGTCCGAATGCGGCAATATCGGTCTGGATGTGGATGGCCCCAACAACTCCTGGGCGACGGTGGGCGTGAATCTTTTCGTGCTTTCCCGTCTGGTTGCCGATCCGGATAAATCGGTGGATGAATACCTTGACCAGTATTGTTCAGCATTCGGCAAAGCTGCTCCGGCAATCCGCAAATATATAGATTACTGGGAAAAATATACCATGTCAAATGCGGAAAAATTTGACCGTGTATACATGGAAAAAACCACCTCACAATTTTTCCTTTTCGGTTGGGATGATCCGCTGTTGGTTCATTATATGTATCCTTTGAGTGTTTTTGCTCCGGCGGCGAAAATCCTTGATGAAGCGATGCTTCTTGCCAAGGGCGATCCCATTGCCGAATACCGGGTACGTTTTCTCTATCAGGGACTTATCCATGCAAAATACTGCATAGATGCTTCCCGGATCTTTGCCGATGAAAAAAGCTCCAATAAACAGCGCACTGCGATTTTGAATACCATCGCCAACTATCGTAAACGGATGCTGCCCAATGTGGCAGATATCCATTACTTTGAAGAAACCTCCCGCAACGAGGGCAAACACTGGAAACTGCATACGGTGGATCTGAATGAAGCTCTTGCCCTGCCGGAAATGTGGCAGGTTATGATGGGCAAAGAAGAGGTGAAAGCCGCTTACAATGCGGGGCAATTTGCCGGCACAAAAGAGCTTTCCACCCGGAAATTTGTGGAAGATCAGGGCATCAAAGATTATAAATATGTGTGGTACCGCACCACATTCGCCATCCCCGCCGCAGAAAAGGGGCGCAATGCCATTATCCGTCTGGGAGCGGTGGATGAGACCTGTATCTGCAAAGTCAATGGCAAAGTTGCCGGTACTCTCGTATTCAATGCCAAAGAGAATCCGGAAAGCTGGAAAATGCCGCTGGAGTTTGACATCACCAAACTGATAAATCCGGATGGAGTAAATACCATTGATCTGCTGGTGGTCAATGCCGCCGGAAAAGGCGGATTATGGAAACAATCCTATATCCGTTTTGAGCAGCCGGGAACCGGAAAAATCATCCGCCCGATACTTTTCCGGGGTAGTGTCAATGGCTTTTTCTCACAGCGCAAAGACGGCAAGGCAGTTGTATCCGTGATAAAGGGCAATCCGGAACTGGGCAGCAAAAACAAATGGCTTACGGCAATTGCACCCATCGGATTCGGCAATGTGGCAGGCAAAAGTTTCCGTCTGAAAGCCACCTGCCGCACCATGAAACTGCATGAGGGCGAATTCCGGGTGATGATCCGGCAGGTCGGAAAAAACAACACCACGATCGCTTACAATGGTTTTATATTCAAACGTTCAAGCGATTGGGAACACTACACGGAAACGGTGAAAGTAAGCGATAAAACAGTAACTTTGTATATTTACCTGATCGGCATGAATATGAATAAAGGAGCGACGGGTGAAGTGAAAAATATTTCAATCGAACTCTTAAAATAAAGGATTTTTTCTCATGTCAAACCGCAAACACAAAAATTACTTTGCCTACCGTTCTTTCTGGAAAGAATTCGATGCCATGCGGGATTTTACCGCTGCCGGATTCAATCTTTTCACGGTATTTCCCTCCAATTCCGTCAACTCTCTGGGTGAACCGTACTCCCAGTACAAGCCGCTTTGGTATTGGTATGAAACTTACAACTTTGATTCATTTGACGAGCAGATCAATGATGTACTTGCCATTAATCCGGATGCGGAATTTCTCTGCATGATCGACCTTAACACCCCATTGTGGCTCAACCGGCAGCTTGCCTGCCAATACGAGTTTTTTTCGGAAAGTTTCAACAGTGTATCCAATGCGCTGTGTACTCCGGCGTGGCGGCTTTATACCGAAAAATATGTGGCAGCTTTCGTCGATTATGCCGAAAAGAAATATGGTTCCCGGATCAGGGCATATATCCCGGCGTGCGGCGTGACCGATGAGTGGATGGATTATTCCGGCGGCGTGGAAACTTCCAATAAACTTGCTGCTTATCAGAAGTGGGCAGAAGATAATCTGCAGGAAATCCCCCGCTGTATTCCCTGCTGTGCCGACCGTTTCGATGCGCCGCATTACAACCATAATCTCCGGGATCCGGAAAAGAACCGTGACGCTCTGAACTACTGGAAATTTCACAGCGAATTGGTGGCACGGGGAATCATCGACTTTGCCAAACTGATCAAAGCTCACTGCCTTACTCCAAAAGATGTCGGTGCATTTTATGGCTATATCAACGAATTGAATTTCAAACGCTTCGTCCAGTGCGGTCATCTGGCGTATGAAAAGGTTCTTGCTTCAAAAGAGGTCGATTTCCTGATCAGTCCGGGATGTTACTACAACCGGGAAATGGGTGGATTCGGCGGATTCATGTCACCCAATGGTACAGTACACCGGTTCGGGAAAAGATATATGCACGAGTGTGACCAGCGCACCAGTACTTTCAACCGCCACCTTTCCCCTTATGTGCAGGTGGATTACAAGGGGTGGGAAGATGCCAGAGCTGATGTGGCTGGAGTGCGGCGGGAGTTTTCCCGGTCACTCATTCACGGTACATCGCTCTGGATGTTCGATATGTGGGGCGGATTTTTCAAGGGAAAAGAGGTCATGGAAAATCTGCGCCGCTGCAAAGAAATCTGGGAAGAATTGGATGATGAAAACAGAGAACCGGTTTCAGAGATCGCCATGATCGTCGATCCGGCAAGTGCATTGTATGTCAATGATAATAATGATGAAAACAAAAAATTCCCCTGCCAGTATCATATACATCTGATCAAGCAGCTCAATAAACTTGGTGCGCCCTATACGGTATACTCTTTCAGCGATATTCCGCACATCAAAGATTTGGAACGCATAAAGCTTTTTATTTTCCCCGATCTTTACGAGGTGACTGCGGAAAAAGAGGACGTACTGAAAAAATATGTCCTCAACTCCGGAAAACATGTGATGTGGGGTGACTGCAGTGCGTGTTCAGACGGCAGCTCATGGGATGAAAACCGCATGGAAAAACTTTGCAAAGTGACCATGCATAGCAAAGTCAATGAACCGCTGCCCATGGGGGAATGGACTTCGTACTATTTGGGGCAAAGTGAGGAAATCACCACAGATATGCTGAAAGCAACGGCAGCAAATGCCGGGGTACATCTTTATACTGATAAAGCGATCCCGGTCTTTGCCTCGGATGATCTGCTGATGATACACTGTGCGGAAAACGGAAAACTCACCGTGAAAATGCCGGAAAAAATTTCCCTTACCGAACTTTTTGAAGGTAAATTGCATTTTGAAAACACCGATGTTATCGAATTGGATATAAATGCTCCGGAAACACTGCTTTTCAAATTGACCCGATAAAGGATTGAACACAAAAAAACGGGGGCTGATGCTTGTACATCCTGCCCCCGGATTATTTTTTCAGTTTCTTACGGTAATGCCGTCAGGTACACTCTTTTTGCAGACAGCTTTGCCGTCAACCCAGCTTATCTGAACAGATATTTCACCGTATGGAGAAGGCACTTTGCCGGAAATTTCCAATCCCGGGATCAATAATGGATCGATGGCGACCTCTTTCCATCCCGGAGCAAGCTGTTTCACACCGAGCAGTATCTCGGCAAAATGCACCAGAGGATGCCCGCTCCAGGCGTGACAGCGGCTCATGTATCCGGCTTTTACTCTATCCATGAATCCTTCCGGAGTGGTGGAGCATCCGGCTTTGACCATTTCACCCCACCATCTTGAAATGCAGTTGATAATATCTTTTCTGTGACCATAAAGTTTCAATGCTTCAAAGACATAGTACATAAAATAGGTACTCGGCTGCAATTCACACTCCCGGCTGCCTCTGACCACCGGCAGCAATATTTCATTGATCCACTTTTCATGATCTTCCGGAAAGAGTCCGGTCAAAATCGCCACAGCGGCGACATGGGCGGAATTCTGAAACACTTTATTTCCGTCATCATCAATGCCTTCGCAAATGATCCTTTTCTCCTTATCGTAGAGATGTTCAGTGATTGCCGCAGTAAGTTTTTCCATCATCTCCCGGTAATTTTCCATCCTTGCCCGGTCGCCGGAAAGCTGTGCCAATTCAAAAGCTTTCTGCAACGACCACAGCCATTGCAAGTTGAGCAAAGCCGGGATGCCGCTGCGGAACAATCCGGGACACCAGTCAAAAAAGAGCCAGTACCGCTCATCGTAACCGGCAAGTCCGATGCCGGAAAGTTCTGCCTGTCCGGCAAAATATCTGAAAATACCATCGGCACAATCCGCAAGTTCTTCAAACATCTCCGTCGAACCGGTCTGGAAAAAGTGGGCATGCAGTGTCACCGGAAACATCAGAGCATAATCCGGCAGTACACACAAATTACCCGCCGTCGGAGCAACTGTATGTACCAATCCATTGGGCAGACGCTGTCTGCTTATTGCCCGCAACCCTCTTGCCAGCAGCGATGCATCCGGAGTGATCCGGTAAGTATTCTGTGTCTGCACCAGCGCATCACCCCACCACTGGGAATTTTCCCGGTGCGGACAATCGATATATGAATCCACCATACAGCATCTCTGCGCCCGGTAACTCATGTTCCAGATCTCCTGAAGCATGGGATCACTGACAGAAAAACTGCCTTTGACATCGACATCACAAATGGTGTTGCGTGCAGAAAGTTTCAACGAAAAATCCCCGCCCTGTTTCCACAATATGACATAACGCAATCCCCACGGCAAAGTCAATTCATGCAGATTTTTTCCTTTCCGCAAAATCAGTCTGCCGCCGTGACAACAGGAAGGATACGGCTTTTCATGCGGCGGAAAATCCGGATCAAATCCATTATCCGCCAATGCTTCACAGGCAATAAATCCCAATGTATCGCCATTATTTGCGTCATCAATATCAAAAATCAGTTTTGCCACCAGTTCCTGCCCGAAATCCACCACATAACCATTGATGTCACCGGAAAAATCCATCCTGTTTCCGGCAGTTTCATTTGCCTGCCAGACAAATTTCTCCGCGGCATAATGGGTGTAAATGTGGCGTTCTTCAGCAAGATCATCTGTTGACGGCATGTGTCTGGAACATGCCAGAATTTTTTCCGCCGGAACCACATTTTTTGTCAGCAATGGAATATTGCGGCTTTCAAAACTGTGCCACGGACTGCACCCTGCCGGACGCACATGACTGGCACATTTATCCACAAACCATGACTCATCTTCCACATAATCCAAAGCGAACCAGTTGTCATCACTTTTACGCAAATCGACAAACTCCTGATAGGCATACTGTCTGGAACACTTTGCCACCGCCTGACTGTACCCCGGCGCACGGCGCATCAACCATGAAGCATTGCTGGAAATATCCGTTTCCCCGATCTTACCGGAAAGCAGAAAGCCGTTATCACCGGCATAAACATACATCACCGTACCGATACCGAAACTGTATGCCATGGCGGCGATCACATTTCTGCCTTTCCGCAAAAAAGGAGCTATATCCAATTGATCAAACGGCCAGGAACTCTGATAACCTCTTGCCGGACCATAGTGGACAAATTCGCCGTTGACATAAAGCAAATACCGTGCATCGGCAGTGACATTGATAAATGCTTTTTCCGGGACACAAGTCAATTCAAAACTTTTCCGCAGCTGCAATCTCAAATCACGGTCATCGCAGCTGTAAGCGGGCAGACGCAGCCATTTTGCCCCGGGGAATTCCGGACACAATACCTGTTTCATCGTAAAATTTTTCTCCATATCTCAAATGATTTGTCATGTATGCGCTTGAATATACATTGACCGGAATAATTTGTCAACATACGACAGCTGAAAAACGGTGTAATTTATTGTGCCGGTAAAATAACGGAGCTGACGGATAAAAAACCTTTCAGCTCCGCTGTTTCTGACGGATAAAATATTTTTACCGTTTCCGGCAGCTTATCCCGGGAATATCATTTCTGAACTTCAAAGGTACGCTCCGGACCGAAAAATACAAACGGATTCTCCGCAGCTGCAAAATTGATAAAAAGATTCTGACACCATCCGCCGGAAGCTTTATCGAAAATCACTTCCACTGCAGTTTTTCCGGGAAGCGGAATCGTTTTTTCCTGAAGCCTTTTCAAAAGCTGTACTTTGCCGTTATCCACAATACAGAGCCATGATTCAGCAGCGGTGGTCTTGAATTTGAAATTTTTGTTGCCCAATCCCCCCCCGGCGATGAAAAGTTTCTGCTGGCTGAAAAAGTATATATCCTTACCTGCCGGAGCATATACTGCCGCATAGGGAGCAGATGTTTCCACACTGTACCACGCCTGACCGCCGATACCGGCACTCAACACCATGGCAAAAGTTCCGGTATGCGGTGCTGTAACAGTAAAACGGGAACTGGTATCGTAAGTCACCGCTTCGTTGCGCAGAATATTTTTCTGCTGATCCATGATCGCATACTGCAATGCCGTCGGACGCGCTTTGCCGCCCAGATGAGCAAGAGTGATGTCGATATTTTCACCGGCAGAGGCATAGAACAAAATAAGTTGCTGTTCACGGAGAATATATTTTTTCACCGATCCGGTCAAACTGCCGCTGCCGACTGGCTTCACCGCCGGAATAAACAATTCCGCATAATCGATCGGAGCAACTTTGACTTTGGCTTTCTTGTATTTGATCTGCTGCGGATTATTCAGAGTTTTTTCTTTCATGTCCTTGCAAATAGCAGCATTGGCTTTGCCGAAAGCGGCAAAACATTTATCCGGATCCACTCCGGAAGGAACAGCTTTCCTTACCTTGTCCAGCATGTGAAGACTCCAGATGGAGTAACCATCCAGATTGGCAGCAGTATGATAGGCATGTATGGCAATATCTTCAGCATCATAGGTATCCGGACGCAGCCATGCCACATAGCGGTTGCCCGGATGGATTTTCCTGACCTCTGCGGCACTTTTAAGGATCCCCGGTTCCCAGCCGCCGCCATTATACAGATCCCACGCATCAAAAACTGCCGGCAGTTTGTCAGTGGCAAAATTGCGTACCATTATCTGCATGAGAGTTGAACCGTTGGCAGGCATTGCACCCAGAATCAGATCCGGAGAAATGGCACGGAGTTCGGCGGCAAATGTTTTAACAGCCTCTTCCACCTCCCGGTCAAAGAATTTCCGGTAAAGAGCTTCACTGTTTTTCTCTTTGAGTGCGGCAAAACGTTTATCCGCAGCAGTACCGGCGGAAAATTGCGGATTTGCCGCACAGAATCTCTGCCACGTACCGTCATCGTAACTGTAAATAAACGGAGTTATTTCAATATCAAATTTAAGCGAGGCAAAGGGGATCTCTTTATGAAGTTCAGCAAAAGAGTAGGCATGCTCAAACATGGTGCGCCATGCCTGAATATTGTTGATGGCAAAGTTCTCTTCAATAACCGCTCCCTCTGCGGAAACTACCGGCTGGCATTTGGCATGTTCCACCCATGACGGCTGACGTTTTGCGGTCCCCGGATAAAGGTAGATCTGAAGTATAAGTCCATTTTTTTTGGCTTCTTCGTATATGGCAGCGATTTCGTGCCGGTATTTTTTCAGCTCCATTTTCTGCCGGTTTGCGGAAAGATCCTGCATTATTTTCAAATCGATTGAGTTGAACCGGTTTTCTGCAAGCTTGCCGATCATCCGGGAAACATGTCCTTCTTTACCGGAACCGAGGAAAAATCCGGTGTAACCGGAAAGAATCCGCTCCGGCAGTTCAGCGGCACCGCAGCTCAATACTGCTGCACAAAACAGCATGACAAATTTTTTCAACATATCATATGCTCCTTCCTGTTGCAAACTTACCATGTATCATTATTCAATTCGATCCTTCCGATGGGATAATTGGCTGTTTTGACTTTGTCGGTATAAACATTACCGCCCGGAGTGAGAATGTTGCCCATATCGTTGTGGCGGTTGATCCGCCGGAACATCTGGGATGATTCATCATTGGATGTATCATCCTTGCCGAATGCCATCGTGGCACTTGTCGAACCGAGCGGGTAGAAATCCACCATCAGCGGTCTTTCAGTAACTCTGGCGATTTTGGTGATCTTGCGAAAAGTTCCCCAGCGATCAGCAGAAGCTCCTTTGTTGCTGTCATGGTACGCAGATGAATTGTAACCGTAACTGTATTTGCGATCCGTATCAGCTGCACTCCAGGCGGCAAAGGACGGACAGAGAAAAAGTTCTCCGCCGGTATAACCATTCTGCGAAGGATAAACTATCTTTTCCAGAAAATATCTCCAGGTGTTGCCATCCGGATTCTGTGACGGCGGAATGTAATCATCATTGGCATCAGCATAAAAAAGAACTGCTGAACCGAATTGTTTGAGATTGTTGATACAGCTCGCCGATCTGCCGCGTTCACGGGCAGAGTTGAGGGCAGGCAGCAGAATCGCCGCCAGAATGGCGATGATCGCAATAACAACCAGCAATTCTATCAAGGTAAATGCGCTCTTGGGGAGAGGGGAAAAACTTCTTTTCACGGGAAAAGAGGTTTTTCCCCTCTCCCCAAACCCCACTCCCTTTTTCAAGAAAAGCGGAATTCTTTGTTGAGTTGCAACCGCACTTTTCTGTGCAAAAAAATGC
>JAZSIZ010000117.1:0-11291 GCA_045534015.1 Victivallaceae bacterium
GATAGTAACGGATAGTAACGGATAGTAACGGATAGTAACGGATAGTAACGGATAGTAACGGATAGTAACGGATAGTAACGGATAGTAACGGATAGTAACGGATAGTAACGGATGGGGACGGATGATTACGGATAATTATCGGTGGCGGCACAAAAACAACAAATTTTTCCAAAAAGCTTTTGCAAACAACGCACACACTATATATATTATACAGTATAATAAATCAGGAGAATAAAAATGATCATTACAGAAACAAAATCGCATGACGATATTCAGTTTATCCATGACAATCTTTATGAATTCAATTTGAGCAAAACCGGAGCCGAGCGGCAGGAAATAATTGTTCCGGACACCCCGGAACGCACCGCTTTCGCCGTCCGGGATGATGACGGCAAAATTTTTGGCGGCATCGTATTTTATTTCAAAGATAATGGCGGAACTCTCTATGTCGAACTGCTCTGGATGGCTGAAACACTCCGCGGACAGGATTTCGGAACCAAACTCATCACCAAAGTCAAAGATCGTGCCGCTGAAAGCAAATGCAGTAAAATCCAGCTGACCACCCAATCTTTCCAGGCTCCCGGATTCTATCCCAAAATGGGATTTGCTCTCACCGGAACAAAATCCAACGGCAATCACTCCACATATTATTATGAAATGAACCTTAATTAAAAGAAATAACGTTTTTTCCCGGGAGAAAGATTGATATTTCAACAATCGGGGTGTATATTCTCTATAAGTATATTTCAACCCCACAGAAAGAACATATTATGGGAATAAGAATCAAAGGCACCGGACGCTGTATTCCGGAAAAGATTTTGACTAATGCCGATCTGGAAAAAATGGTCGATACTTCCGATGAATGGATCGTCAGCAGAACCGGCATCAAGGAACGGCACATCGCAGAGGATGATCAAAGTTCATCTGACATGGCGGCAATCGCAGCAAAAAATGCGCTGGAAAATGCGGGACTCACTGCTGACCAAATCGACCTGATCATCGTTTCAACCGTCACGCCGGATCATGCATTCCCCAGCGTTTCAGCGTTGGTTCAGCGCAAGATAGGTGCCGGTAAATGCCCCTGCTTTGATATAGAAGCGGCATGTTCCGGTCTGCTCTATGCTCTTAATACTGCTTACGGAATGATGGCTTCACCGCTTGCCTACAAGCGGGTTCTGATCATCGGTGCTGAAAAAATGACTACCGTTGTGGATTGGGAGGAGCGTTCCACCTGTGTTCTTTTCGGTGATGCCGCCGCTGCCGTGATCCTGGAAAATGATGAAAATCCTGAAACTCCGGATTTTTATGTCGCCGGAGAAGTCGCCGCAGACGGCAATGCCGCTGATATTCTCATTGTCCCCGCCGGGGGCAGCCGCATGCCGGCTACGGAAGAAACAGTAAAAAACAAACTGCATTACATCCAAATGGGCGGACCTAAAACTTTCCAGCTGGCTGTGACATCCATGGTTACTGCCTGCCGCAATGTTCTGGAAAAAAGCGGAGTTTCCGCAGATGAGATCGTCTGGGCGATCCCCCATCAGGCTAACCGCAGAATCATTGATGCCGTAGCAACCAAGCTCGGTATTCCGGAAAAAGTTTATCTTAATGTCGATCGTTACGGTAATACTTCCAGTGCTTCGATCGGTATCTGTCTGGATGAATTGAACCGGGAAGGCAAGATCAAAAAAGGTGATCTGATCCTTACCGCCAGTTTCGGTGCAGGATTGACCTGGGCTTCAATGCTCATCCGCTGGTAAGCCATGGCGGAAAAACTTAAACATTACACACCCCGGGAAGAGCGGCTCAATGCATGGTCGCATATCGCCGGGGTATTTTTCGGTCTTGCCGCCGCATTTCCGCTGTATAAGCTTTGTGTAAAAAACGGCAGTGCATCTTTTACTGCCGGAGTGATTTTTTACTGGCTTTCGTTTCTTGCCATGTTCGGAGCGTCCAGTTTTTATCACCTCTGCAAAGACCAATGGACAAAAATACTCGCCCGCAAATTTGATCACAGTGCAATATATCTGCTCATTACCGGCACTTATGCGCCATTGATCACCGGCGCAGTGAAAAGTACCGGCGGTTACATCATACTTTTCACTCTTTGTGTTTTAACTTTAGTGGGCATATTCGGCAAGATCCTGTTTGCCAATAAATTTCATTATCTTGAAGTCATTATCTATGTGGCAATGGGCTGGGCATGTGTATTTATTGCCAAAGATCTGCTTTCCACAATGTCCGGTCAGGGGTTGCTGCTGCTGCTTTACGGCGGGATAACCTACACCGGAGGTGTGATTTTTTACGTTATCCACCGGGAATTTTTCCACGCCGTGTGGCATCTTTTTGTTCTCGGCGGAGCAATCTTTCAGTTTTTCGCCATCCTCACCATCGGCGGCAACTGATCTGTACGGATAAAAAAAGTATGGCTGCACAAAATCTAAAGTTTTGCCGCAGCCATGAATTTTGCTTGAATGATCATCATTCTCCGGAAAATTCCAAACGGTAATAAAGTCCGGCATCCGGCGGACGGATATTGGTCAATGTCCCTTTATAATGGCGCAATTCAGTCGGAATATAAGGATGTTTGAGCAATTCTTTTTCATTCAGCTCGATCCCCAGTCCCGGGCGGTCGCCGATAACCATACAGCCGTCACGCAGAACCAGATCTTCATCACAAATCTCCGGACGCCACGGAACATCGGTCATCATCATTTCCAGCATAACAAAATTCGGCACACACGCAGCCAGCTGTAAAGTCGCCGCATTTGCCACCGGTCCGGATGGATTGTGCGGACAGAATCCGATATGTCTGGCTTCAGCTTCAGCACCGAGCATACGCATTTCCATAATGCCGCCGGCATGGGAAATATCCGGCTGGATATAGTCGGAACAATTCAAATCAAAAAACTGGCGGTATTCATAACGGTTGTAAACTCTTTCTCCGGCAGCAAGCGGTACTCTGACCCGTTCTTTAACTTCACGCATACCCGGTTTATCATCCGGCGGAATCGGTTCTTCAAACCAGAAGATGTCAAATTCTTCCAATCGCTGACCGATCTTCACCGCCGTGGGAATATCAAATCTGCCGTGCCCTTCAATGAGCAACTGAACATCATCTCCGACAGCTTCAGATACTTTACGGATACATTCCATCGCTGAATTCAAATCTTTTTTACCAATCTGCTGCCACGCCTTGCCGAAAGGATCCCATTTACAGCCGGGATAACGGTTTTTACGAACCTCTACAGCTTTTTCGGCAAACTCATCGGGAGTTTTCGCCGGAGCAAACCAACCGTTGACGTATACCGGAACAGCATCACGCACTTTGCCGCCCAACAGCTGCCAGACCGGCACATTCAAATCTTTGCCTTTAATATCCCATAATGCCATTTCCACCCCGGCAAGCGCACTCATAAGCACAGGTCCCCCCCGCCAATAGGCATCACGGTAACAATCGTGACGGAATGCTTCGATATTGTGTGGATTTTTTCCGATAAGATACCCTTCAAGATCATGGATCGCCGCCTGAATGGTCGGTTCCTTGTACTCCAGTGTCGCTTCTCCCCAGCCGTGAATACCTTTATCCGTTTCAATTTTCACAAAGACGAAATTGGTGCGAAAAGCATTGCTGATAAATGTTTTAACTGCTGTTATTTTCATATTTTACCTGCATTTACGGGGCATAATACATGCCGCCATTTATATTGATCGTTTCTCCGGTGACATAACCGTTTTTCACTGCAAAAAGTACAGAATCTGCGATTTCTTCACCGGTCGCCGGACGCCCCAGCGGAATTGCAGAACACTCCTCTTTATACTTTTCCGGAGTAAGACGGACACTGATATTTTCAGTAATCACCATTCCCGGGCAAACCGTATTGGCAGTGATTCCGAATGGCGCACCATTGTGGGCGATCGCCCGGGTGATGCCGTGCATTCCCAATTTTGATACGCCATAGGCGATCATATTCATTTCCGCCGGACGGAAAGAACGGACAGATGCCACATTGACCACCCTGCCCCAACCGTACTCTTTTGCCCGGTTGAAAAATGCCATGGAACAGAGAAAACAACCTTTCAAATTAACATCCATGACCATATCCCACCACTCGCCTTCACTCATTTTGGCAGATCTGCGCCACGGATCAAGACGGGCGTTATTGATCAGGATATCAACCTTGCCCAGATCATCAAACATTTTATCAACCGCCGCTTCATCTGCCACATTACAGCGGTAAACTTCTGCCTGATTTCCGGCGGCGATGATCTCATCTGCCACTTTTTGCGCATTTGCCGGATTATTGGCACAATTAACTATAACTTTTGCCCCCTGGTCAGCAAGCGCAAGGGCAATAACTCTGCCGATTCCCTGTGAACCACCGGTAACCAGAGCTGTTTTACCTTTTAAAAATGACATAAAAATTCCCTCCTTTTGAGCCTTTTTCCAATGAGAATATAAAATCAAAAAATCAAAAAATCAACATCTTTGTCCGTGTCATCTGCTGATTTCCGGTAAATATCCCGTCAGAAAACCCCATAGTGCCGCCACGCGGGACAACTTCTCACATTTCCTGCCACACCCGCACATGGTCAACCACAAATTCGCCGGGCAATTCGCCTTTTTCCGGAATCCCCGTCCAATCAGCCATGATCTCACTGTCGATATTAAGATACATCGCCCGGTGATAGTTGATATTTTTCTGCTCCCAGCGGGCTTCGCCATCCAGATACCACACCATTTTGTCCGGAGTCCACAACAATGCACCGGTATGGAAATCATCGAAAAAATTGCCGTCATAAGGCATATTGCAGGCATATTTTTCATCGATGAAATTGACTTTGGTTTCCACATAAGGAGTCGGGAAGCGGTGCAAAGTCATAAAATAGGTTTTTTCAGCATCGGCATCATGATGGGTTTTACCGAAAACTTCAAAAATATCGATCTCCTCGGAAAAATCCCCAGGACGGTATTTCGCCGGAGGATCCAGCGGATCATTGAGCCAGAAAGCACTGGAAACCGCCGAATCGATCGCTTTGAAACGGAGTTCAAAAAAACCGTACAGCACCCGCTCTTTACTGCGGACAAATGATGTGGAAAAACGGTCGAAGCCACGGGCAACATTTTCGATCCCGGCTTTTTCCGGTGTTACTTCCCGTGATGCCAGATGGAGCAAACCATCATGGACAGAAACATTTTTACGGTCAAAATACCCGGGCTGTCTGCCATACCACGCCGGAGTAAAATCATACCATTTGGAAAGATCAAGTTGAGTACCATTGAAATCATCACTGAATTTTTCATTCAGCTTGTACGTTGAGGGCAACTCCACTGATGGTTTATATTCTCTGCTCATAAACGATCCTTTCACTTTTTATATTCTCCCCGGAACGGAAACCTCCGGGCGGGGGATATGTTTTCAACTTTTCCATCCGGAAAGATCCGGAATTCATCAACCTTACTGCCATCTTTGCCAATCACCCGGATATACAGGGAACCGGCAGAACTTTTCATTTCCAATGCCGTGGCATATACACCATTTTCATCCGGTCCCCCGCCATTGATGAGCAGCGTATAATTTTTATCCAATGCACTGCGGGGCGGATTCTCTTCACCCCAGATCGTATAGTAATCTGTCCCGTAACAACCATCATCATTGCGGTTTATCCGCATATAACGGTGAACATGTCCGGTGATCATCAACTGAATACCGCCTTTATTAAAAAGATCAGCAAAACTTTTTTCCAGCAGCGGTGCATTGGGAATACCATGAGTCGGCATGTGGGCAAGAACCACTTTGAATCTGCTCTTGAGAAACATTTCAGAGGACATAAGCTCCTTTTCCAGCCACCTTCTCTGTTCGGCGATATAATCTCCGGCAGGTGTTCCCGCAGCAAAATTGCCGATAGGACCGGTATCCAGCACAATAAAACAGCACTCCCCTGCCCTGAATGCGCCGTAAGTTCTGCCATTTGCCGACGGAAAAAATTCTGACCACAGATAACTGAATGCACCTGCCCATTCGTGATTGCCGCGCATGAATACAGTCGGCACCGAAGAAGCAAATGCAGAAATAGATTGACCAAGAAAATCTTCATAGAATGTTTTTCCATCCGCTTCATACACCCCGTCCCAGCACAGATCTCCGGCAAGGACAGCGAAATCGGCACTTTCCGGTTTCAGGTGGGAAATAAAAGCATTGAATGTTTCCACGTCAGCATGAATATCAGAGAAAAAGACCATCCGGAAATTTTGACCAGCACTTTTCAAAGTAGAAAATGTGTGCCACTTGCCAGCCGGAGTTTTACTGCCGCTTACCGGATCGATTTTCAAGATCCGGTATTCATAACGGCATCCGGGCTGCAAATCATAAAGGTTGACAGTGTGTGAACTGCCGACCTGAAGATTGCCGGAAATCAGTGCAGCGGCAATTTTGCTCTCTGTATTTCCGTGCAGGCGGTACTCTACAGCACCACCGCACTCTTCCAGACTTCTCCAGCCGACAGATACAGAAGTCTCGCCGGGATTGAAAAGATACGGTTCCATAAACACCGTTTTACCGGAAACTTTTTCAAGAACCTTCTGATCTTCCGCCCGGAGGATATACATTTCAAAATCCTTTTCCTCCGGCAGTTTTCCGGCAACTTTGAATACATGATCTCTGCCGCCGGGACGGGAAAGTTCCGCCGCTTGAGAAAATTCCTGCTCCCCCGGTCTGCGCCAGCGGAGCAATAATTTCCCCACTGCCGCAGAACTGCGGCAGATCACCACAAAATCATCTTTTCCGGCAGCACAGATAAACGGTCCGCGGTCAATCGCCGGAACCTCTGTCACCGGAACAATTCCGGCAGAAATCATTTTTTTTTATCACCTTCAGGATCACCGAAAAGCGAAAGATTGCCGATCTCATCAGCAGATAACGCTCTGGAATAGATAAAAAGGTCATCCAGCATTCCGGTGAATGGATAAGCATCCCAGGTGGTCGGATAGTGACCGAGTGTAAAACGGTAAGAGGATTGATTTTTCGGCACTTCCGGGAAGGTCATATTGGAAACATCTTTGGTATCAATGAGCTGTGAATCGATGTAAAGTTTCATCTCTTTACCGTCACAAGTGACCGCCAGATGGTGCCATTTGTTGATGCTCAAGGCTCCTTTCATAATACTTTTGCTCCGGTCCCCACGGCGGAATGCTCCCATTTTATACATCCAGGCAAATTCAAAACCAAAATCAAATGGATCTGAAGATGTCGCACAGATAATCGCTCTTTTCGGCTCTTCCTGCGTTTTTTTCAGCCAGCAGGCGAAGGTAAAAGGCGGCTTGATATTGGTCAATTGCAAAGGCGGCAAGGTGTAATGAACCTTGTTGCCGGGAAGAAATTCGATCGCATTGCCCCGGATGCCCTTGACAAAACGGACTGTGGAAAAATCCGCCTTGCGCCGGGAAGTAAGCACATGACCGCCGACGGAACTTTTCAAACCATCCACGGTGTCATTGTCAAAACTCCAGTGTGCCAGCAAACCGTCTTCCGCAGCGAAAACACTTCCACAGAGCATAACAGCCCCTGCCAAAAATAATTTTTTCATTTTTTACCTCTCTTACTGTTTTTTCAAGGATATATTTCCACTTCCACGATTTTGCGCGCCCGGAAACCGGATATGCGCAATGTCTTAAATGACATACTTTTCCATTCAGCACTCAATGCATCACGGTCTTTGCGGTAACGAATCTCCGGAATTTCACTGAATGTACTCATTTCTCCGGCAGCTTTCGGTGATGACGGATCTTTGAATAAATCGGCAACTTTCACAAATTTACCATCGACCATGATTTCAACAATACCATCTTCCCCGGCAATGTCGATACCGTACAAACGCAATTTTGAAGCAGTTACCATCTCCGGAAAAGTCAGGACGATCTCCGGATTTTTTCCGCTCACAGTAAAACCGTCATAGTACGCCCCGTCATTCAGGTGCCGCACAGGCAGAATAGAACGGGCAAAACCGGAAATACGGATATCCACCGAAGTATTGCCGCCATAAGCCAGATTTCCCTTTTTCTGCAGATAATTTCTGGTTTCCATTGCAGTTTTTTCATTTTCCGCTACCGAAAAACTTTCCGCAACACCTTTATCAGTGGTAAAAATACGCACTTCCAAAGGCTTCAAAACTGTCTTTACTTTTCCGGAAGAAGTGATCTTTACTCCAGCTTCCCCGGCGGCATAATAATTACCTGCCGGGATCGGCAGCACCACTTCCGCGGTCTGATACAAGGTATTGATCACCACAATAAAACGTTTTCCATCGACATCATATCTTCCGGCAAGCACGCCGGACTTTCCGGTATCGAGCATGCGCCGCTTTCCCGGAGAAAAGAACAGCGGCATTTTACGGCTTTCATCCAGCAGTGATGAAAGAGTGGAAAATACTTCCGGATATGGATAATTGTATTCGTAAATATACCAGATAAAACCGGTCGCTCCCCCGAGCAGTGTCTGATAATGCATATTCCTCAATTCCGCCGGAGTGGGGATACGCTGTCCGGGATGACCGCAGTCATCATAGTTGAATCCCTGCGGAGTACACCATAAAATACGATCTCCGGCATCGGCACATGCCCGCAGTGAATCATACATCGTGATCATCGGCACTCCGGAGTTGCCGTTACGCATAAAATTCGGGTAAATATCCGGCATGACCACATCGCCGCTTTGAGCATATTTCCGGTAACCCTCTCCGGTATTATTCAAAATAACTGTCGGATGATAGGGATCTTCTTCAACACAGATGTCATGGATCTCCTTCATTCTCGCCGGAAGTGCAGGAGAAAGATCCGGTTCATCGCACAGATACCACGCCAGCAGAGCCGGATGATCCTTGATTGAACGGATACGCTGACGGATAGCGTCGGCTTCAGCCTTGGTCAAAGGCAGACGCTGTACCGGACGGCTGTACATTCTGTTTTCCGGATAACAGTAGATCACCGCTTTCATATTCAGCGCATGCAGACGGTCAAAAAGTTTATTGAGTTTTTCTGCATTGAAAGCAGTAATGGCATATTCGATGATCACATTGAAACCGTAAGATGAGGCACGCTCAAAATCACGGCACCCGAACCAGCCGTAGGGCAGAAATTTCTTTCCATCCACATACATAACATGATCGGCATCAAACCTGACCTCGCCTTTTTTCGGCGGCAGTTTACGGATAACCAGCTTCCGGGAATAACTTTTGTTACCGGCAGTCAGAAAATATTCGCCGTAATTCAATGCGGGAACCGGCAGTGAAAATCTGCCGTTTCCGGCAGTCGTTTCAGCAATCACACGACCATTTTTATCGCGCAAAACGATCTGCAGTGCAGTATTGGCAACAGATTCATCATTGACATTTACCACACCCTCGATGGCATTGATTTTCATATCACTGAAAATCATATTCCGGTAAGGCGGATTGGTCAGTTTAATTTCCAGAGGAGAATAATCGATATTCACAGGTATCTGCCGGTAAAGAAATTCTTCACCGCCGATGGCAGATAATTCAGCATGCAGAAGTGTGGATTTCTTTGCCGGATCGACCTCTATGTCAAAGGTCATTTCAGATGCCACTCCGGAATCCATGATAACTGTTTTGCGTACGGATTTCCCATTATCCATGGTCAATCGCAGAAAGCCTCTGACCAATTCACCGCTGTGGTTGGCAAGATGAACCTTGCCGGAATAAACGATCCTGCCGTTACGCCTGACGGTCTTTCCCTCATAAGGGCCTTTGAATTTCCAGGCAAATCTGGTAATATTGCCGCCTTCAAGCTGTGCCGGAGCAAAATCCACCGGCGCAAGCAATCCCCTGCCAGCCGGAGCAAATGAACTTATTTCAGCTCCCCGCTCTTTTCCGGCATAACGTTCACGGGCAATGTTGAAAGCAAGTTTGCCGTCGATCCTTTCGATTCCCAGACTGACCATGGGAATGGCAATTTCCAGCTGCCAGGATTTTTCCATCTTCTGTACCGCAGCAGCGATCTTGCGACAGTTCCATGCCGATGAAGAGACCAGACCGCCCTGCAAACGCTCCTCATCAAAAATCACCCCGTTGGCGGAAACCGCAAAGTGATAAAAACGATCCTGGGAACGATTGGGATCAATAACGATCTCCATGCAGTCATCATTCCAGACGTCCGAATCCCGTCCGCTGCGGCTGACATGCAAATCACTCATAAGCGGTTCATCCGCCTGTATCAGGAAATAGATGGTACTGCCGTCATGGACAGCTTTGAAACGGCTCTGAACCGCCGGTTTCCGGTCTCTTTCACCGAGCATGACAAAATTGCTCTGCCACGGAATATTCTGCCATGCAGCATCAGATGATTTCCCGTCAATTTCCAAAGCTGAACCGACCCTGCGGATCAATACTTCGCTTCCGTCAGAAGAAAATATTGAAAACACCGCCGCAATAAGACAGAAAAATTTAATACCGTTTTTTACCATTTGATCATCTCACTGCGCTTGCCGATGATTTCATCTCTGGTCATGCTGCCGACATGCAGATCAGCAAACACCAGATTGGAAACCGCTCCGGGATGACGGTTGAAAGGAATATTGTTGTTTTTGACATTGTAGTAAAGTTTGCTGCCGTAATCCAGACCGGTTCCATCCCCCATCACAAAACGGACAGATGGAGCAGTACTGCTGCCGACCTTGCGGGGCTGACAATCCTTGTCACCGCTCTTGTAATAATCCACGCCGCCGAGGAAATGGCTGTAACGGTAGCCGAGTCCTTTATAAGTACCATCTTTATCCACGCCGTCGGCATCTTCACCAGCCTCCCCTTCTGTATCAGCAGCGGCACAGGTAAAAAGCTGTCTGGTACTTTCCGGAGTTTCATTTGACCAGCCCCAGCTCCAAAAACCATTTGCCCCCATGCCCTCACTGAGCATCGTAGGCCAGAAATTGTAAGCACTTGAACCATCGTAAAATGCGGCACTTGGCAGCCACTCATCATAAGAGCCGGAATAGGAATATATAGCATTGCCCATCTGTTTCAAGTTGGAAATACAGCTTGCCGCATGTCCCCGCTGTCTGGCAGAATTGAGTGCCGGAAGCAAAATCGCCGCCAATATGGCGATGATCGCTATAACCACGAGCAGTTCGATCAAAGTGAATGCGCTCTTGGGGAGAGGGGAAAAACTTCTTTTCACGGGAAAAGAGGTTTTTCCCCTCTCCCCAAACCCCACTCCCTTTTTCAAGAAAAGCGGAATTCTTTGTTGAGTTGCAACCGCACTTTTCTGTGCAAAAAAATGC
>JAZSIZ010000164.1:0-37017 GCA_045534015.1 Victivallaceae bacterium
GGCACCGCGATCGCCGACAATGCCGCCACCTTTGCCCCGCGCAATTTCTCCAGCGGTTCCCGGTGGCCGCGCACATACACCTCTTCCAGATATTTCGGCCGGTGACAGCACTCAATGATCTCGGCACGGCGGTTGTGCCGCCGGATAAATTCTTTCAAATGGATCAGTTTGTGACTGCCGTCCGATTTGGACAGAAAAATGTAATCGGCACGGCGGATGTTTTTGATCGGTTCGCGCAAAATCCCCCGGGGCAGCACATGACCGTTGCCGAAAGGATCGGTGGAATCGACCAGCACGATATTGATGTGCGGTTTGAGCATGAGATATTGAAAACCGTCATCGAGGATGATCACATCGCTTTGAAAATTATCAATGGCATAAATACCGGATTTCACCCGGTCTTTATCCACAACGACCGCTACATCGTGAAGATTTGATGCCAGCATGTAAGGTTCATCCCCGGCATAGGCGGAGTTGAGCAGCAGATTTTTTCCGTCGGAAACCACTTTGGGCGGCGTTTCTATTTTGCGGTTGCGGAAAATGTGTGCAAGTTTTTCACCGAATGTGCGTTTTTTGCTCCGGTAACCCCGGCTGAGGATGGCGACTTTTCTGCCGTTGGCTGATAAGGTGCGGGCAAAAACTTCCACCACCGGAGTTTTTCCGGTTCCGCCGCAGCTCAAATTGCCGATACTGACCACCAGGCAGCCCAGAGCGTGGTTGCGGATGACCCTTTTATCATACATCCACACCCGGAATTGAACCGCCATCCGGTAGAAACGGGAGGAAACAAAAAGCAGATTGATCAGCGCACGGTCGAACCAGCTGCGCCGTCTGCCTGCCATCAGCTCCAGAAAATATTGTTCCAGATGTTCCCCATCCAGTTTGAATTTGTGCATAACGCATCCCATCTTTGTTCACTGAATATATAATTATAATATACCGCTGTTTTCTCTTCCGTGCAAGCGGCAACAAAGAATTTTTTGCCGGTCAATGATTGATTTTATGCAGTTTCCGCCATTCCCGGGGTGAAAGTCCATTCGCCCGGTGAAAAAAACGGGAAAAATAGAATTGGTTTTTGAATCCCAGCAATCCGGCAGCTTCTCCGATGGAATATTTTGGTGAAGAAAGCAATTCGATTGCCCGGGCATTGCGCAGTTTATGCAGATAATCCCGTGGCGGTATTGGATATTTCTGCTTCCAGTACCTTTGAAATGTGGAGTAGGATAAACCGAATTTTTCCGCTGTCAGTTTCAGATCAAGATCTTCACAGCAATGCTCTTCAATAAAGGTGACTATTTTGTGCAGAGTCTCTTCTTTTTGGGACTGTTCTTTATCCTTTCCGGGGCAAAGGGCACAGAGCAGCAGTTCCATGACCATAATGTCTGTTTTTGAATAATTGTCCAACTGGAGATTCCCGCTGATTATTTCGATCAATCTGGCAATCAGATTTAAACTTTCATCCGGATTTGAAAGATGCTTTACTCTGGGGATGAAAAAATCTCTTGGAAATATATTGGTGAGGATCTTGTCACTTCCCGGAGCAAAACCGATGAAAAGTTCATCCCAGGATTCCAGCGGAGTATAACTTTTCCGGTCACCTGTCAGATTCCAAAGTACGAAAGGTGCCCGCAATTGCCTTTTTTTACCATTTTCCTGCAGTATACCTCTGCCGGAAATGACAAAACAGATACTCGGCAGGGCAAAAAGACGGTCAATGACCTCGGTTTTGTTGTGCAGAAAGCCGATCCTTTCCACTTTCAGCGGCAGATTCAGCAAGCGCGGCTCGTGAAAAATATGCCGCTGTATTTTGACCTCTTTGTATATTTTTTTGGTTGATTTATCCATGATAAAATTTTTGCATTGTTGATTGTAATATGGTATAATATAACATGTGTGGAAAAAATTACAACCTTTTTTTGGATATAAACAGCATGTGATTTCAAAAGAGATATTTCGGGAATGACAAATCATGAGGGGAGACAGCTTATGAAATTTCTTTTTTTGAAACTCTTTTTTATTCCGGTATTACTATGGTCATCTGTTTCTGTTGCCGGAGAGGGAGTAAATTTTTCTCCGGAAGACAGCGCAAAATTCGGTCTGCATCAGGATAAAGTGACCGTTGAGATTCCCGGTTTGAAGCGAACTTATTCATTCGTCTGGATCTCGGATCTGCACGTGAATTCCGAAGACATCTTGGAAGTTGCTCCCGGCAGCAGAAAACGGATGAGAGAAAGGCGGGATGAAGTTTTCAATCACCCGGTGACCGGTTTGAAACCTGCTGCTCTGTGGGCAGAACTCCCGGAGATGCTGAATCGTTCCGGTGCTGATGCCGTGTTTTTCGGCGGAGATATTTGTGATACCGGCAGTGCGGCAAATCTTCAATTACTGAAGGATGGCTTCAAAAAAATTAAAATCCCATTTATATTTTTGCGGGAAGATCACGATTTTACTCCGTGGCGTCTGGCAAGTAAAGATATGAGCCGCCAGCAGAAAATTTCCCGGGAAATCGACGGACATCCTGCATTGCCCTTTATTGAATATGATGATCTGCTCATCGTGGGATTGGATAACTCTGTCCGCAGTATCAAGCCGGAAGTATTTGCTGAATTTGAAAAACTTTATGCGAAAGGCAAACCTGTTATCCTGCTGATGCATGTACCGGTTTTTCCCGGCAGGGAGACTCCGGGAATGACTTTGGAACACAGTACCTGGCTGGGAAAAAAGAAACCTTACGGTAAAATGAAGGATTTTCTGAAATTGATCACTACACCCGATGGTCCGGTAAAAGTGGTTTTCTGCGGACACAATCATGAAGTTTGGGATGGAATGCTTGCTCCGGGAGTGCGCCAGCACCGTTTCGGAGCAGCTTCTGCCGGAAATATCGGCGTGATTCTGGTTAAACCGGAAAAGCAGGAACAATAAATATGTTGACAGCTTATTGTTTAAGTTACGGCAACTGGACAGTTATTCCTCATCAATGGAATGAGTGTTTCAGTGAAATGCGTGATCTGGGATTTGATGCGGTGGCATTGTCTTTCAGCGAAAGTGAAATGATGTACTCCCGGCGCACCTTTGAAATGCAGTGCGAACTCGCCCGCAGTAAAGGGTTGAAAGTTTTAGTTGTCCCCAGTCGTATCGGCGGTCGCCTTGCCGGTGCGCCGTGGATGCCCAGTGCATGGCTGCTGAATAATCCGCAGGCGGCATTGCCGGGATATCCGGGGATTGCCAATGCGGATTCTGCGGCATTTCAGGAGTGGAGCTGTGATTTCATCCGCAAGATCATGACTGATTACCATCCGGATGGAGTGATCTGGGATGAACCAAAAGCGGTACAATTGGCGATCCCCAATCCTGAAGCTCTGAAAAAATACGGTGGCAAATTCGGTGAAACCGAAGCGTGTTTAAGCATGGTTGAGCTGATTGAAGTGTGGACAAAAACGGTTCGTGAAGTTGTTCCCGAAGCACTGGTCACGATTTTTTGCATGCCGCATACGCCGGATATTTTTTCCCGCCGGGTGTTTGCTGATCCGGGGATCGATTTCGGCGGTTATGACGGCGGAGTATCATTGGTCAGTTTCTTCCATGAAGAACCCCGCAAAAATAAACCTTTCCTCTGGGAAACCTGGCCTAAAACTGTTGACATGTGTGCTGAATCGGGCAACTGCGGCACTTTTGCGCTGATCGAAAATATGCTCATGCCTGCAAGTGAACACGGGAATCTGGTCAGAAATCTTTCAGAATTTCTTTCTTATGCCCATCCTGATCATCTCGGATGTTATTATTATGCGCACAATAATGAAGATCCGGAAACAGCCCATCGTCTTACGATGGAAGTTATTCAAAAATATTACCTTAACCATTGAAAAAGGAGAAGACTGTATGAAAAAAAGTTTCACTCTCATCGAATTGCTGGTAAGCAGTGCTATTTCATCATGGCATTTTTTGACACAAAAAAGTGCGGTTGCAATTCATCAAAGAAGTCCGCTTTTCTTGAAAAGGGGAGTGGGGTTTGGGGAGAGGGGAAAAACCTCTTTTCCCGTGAAAAGAAGTTTTTCCCCTCTTCCCAAGAGCGCATTTACCTTGATCGAATTGCTGGTCGTCATCGCGATAATTGCCATTCTGGCGGCTATCCTGCTTCCGGCACTTAATTCTGCCAGAGAAAGGGGACGCAGTGCCAGCTGTATCAACAATATGAAACAATTGGGGCTGGCATTTCAGAACTACATCGATGATAATGATGACTGGTGTCCCAGTGCGCTGGATATCGGTTGGAAGGGCAGTGGCGGGCGCAGTTGGTGTGACCGTTTTATTGCCGCCGGATACATTCCTTCGCTGCAGATAGCCGTCTGTCCCAGTGCGGCAAAAGAGCCGGAAAATATGAATATTCTGGAGATAGATGACCTTTCCGAGCGTTACGATGCCACTACGCTGGTCAGTGTCGGTTTGAATACCCGTACATTCGGTTATTTTCCTTCTCACAATACACCGACAATAAAAAGTACGTCGTTGATCAACTTCAGTAACCGCAGTCCGGATCTGATGGTTTTTGCTGATACTTTTCCTGCCGGTGAGCAGGGACTTTATTTTGCCACTAAAGCTGTTTATGCTGAAAATAACAACTCCCAGGCATTCCGCCATAACAATAAAAGCAATATTCTCGCATTCGGCGGTCATGCAAAAAGTGTTGATTTGACGGAAAGAACCGAGGTTGAAGATCCTCCCATGTCTTTCAAGGTGCAATATTGCAATCCTTATTACAACACCACCCAAAAAAGATTACAGAGCTATTGATGGGTAACAAGATGAAAAAAGTGCTTTTTCTGCTCCTGCTTCCGCTGCTGACAGCCGGTGGATTTGAAATCGCCGACCATGGAAAATCCCGGGCAGTCATTGTCATTCCTGACGAAGCGATCCTGCCGGAAAAATATGCTGCCGAAGAGTTGAAGTACCATTTGGAAAAGATCAGCGGAGCAGAATTTGTTATCTGCAGCGAAAAAGCTGCTCCGGCAAAGGGAAATCGTATTTTTCTGGGCAATACCCGTGCCGCCGCTCAAGCCGGAATTTTTCCGGCAAAGATGGCAATTCACCACTATGTGATAAAAACCGGTGACAATTCGCTTTTTCTTGCCGGGTTTGACCGCAGTGTGAAAAACACTCTGGCAGTACCGTGGAACGGAGATTCCGCCGGGACTTTGTTTGCGGTATATGATTTTCTGGAAAAGGAATTCGGTGTGCGCTGGCTTTTCCCGGGAGAGTCAGGCGAAGTAATACCCTGGAAAAAAGTGGTGAAAATCGGAAAAATCGATCGTAAAGGCAAACCGTTTTTCACTTACGCCAGATTGATGTTCCACAAGGCGGATGCCCCTTACCATGCGGGATGGGCAGATATGAAAAACTGCCGGGCTTATTATGAAGCACAGGAAAAGTTTCTTCTGCGTCACCGGATAACCGGTATGGCATACGGTCCCGGAGGAGGACACGCATTCACTGCTTACTGGAAAAAGTATGGCGAAAAGCATCCGGAATATTTTGCACTGCTGCCCAATGGCAAACGCGCTCCGGTCGCCGGAGATGTTACCGGAAAATATATTCCGTTATGCGTTTCCAATGAAGCTTTGCAGCAGAGAATCGTTAAAAATTGGCAGAAAGACCCCCGCCGTCAGCCGGGCAATATCCCATTCATTCCGGAATTGAATGCCTGCGAAAACGATTCTCCCGGAATGTGTGTGTGTGAAATGTGCCGGTCATGGGATGGGTATGATATAACCAAAACCGCTAACAATTACTGGGCAAGGGGCATTCATCCGCTTACTCAGCGAACCAGATTCGGCGGCATTGCCTCCGCTGCCTGGGGAGAAGACGGGGTGCTTCCCGGCAGTTCCGGCGAAGAATATCCTTCTGTGACCGACCGGTATTGCCGGTTCTATATGGCATTGCTTGAAAAGGCAAAGGCGGTCGACCCGTCTGCCCGGGTTATCGTTTACGCTTACGCCAATTACCATCAGGCACCATGCCGGGTAAAACTTGCCCCGGAGTTGCTTGTCAGCTATGTGCCGAATATATTTTTCCCTTACACTTGTGAAGCGGCGGAGGCGGAATACAAGAATATCCTTGCCTGGAAAAAGGCAGGAGCCGGCAGTTTCTGTTTCCGCCCCAATTATACCAATGCCGGAGCTAATTTACCGGTGTTGTATACCAGACAGATCGCCCGTGATTTCAACTTTATTGCCGCCAACGGCTTTGCCGGAGCGACCTTTGATTCTCTTTCCGGTGCGTGGAGTGCGCAGGGACCGATGCTGTACGTCCTCTGCCGGATGTTTATTGATCCATCTGCTGACGTGGATAAAATTTTGCAGGAATATTATGATGGTTTCGGCAAGGCTGCTCCGGTGATCAAAGAGTATTTTGATTACTTTCACCGGATTTCCGATAATGTTACTCCGGAAGAATTTCGCCAATGGTCGCTGGAGGAAAAAGACCATAACGGCATGTTCGCCGGGACATTCAAAAACTTTGTCCGTATCAGCCACCGGATGTTTTCAGAAAAAGATTTTGCCCATGCCGGTAAATTGCTGGACGAAGCGGAAAAACTTGCCTCCGGTGATGAAATCGTGTTGAAGCGGGTCGCATTTTTACGCAAAGGTTTGCGTGATGCCGAACTGACGGTGGCAGTACGCCGGATGCAGAGCAAATTTGAAAAGAGCGGAAATCCGGAAGATAAATCAGCTTTCCAAATAGCGTTTGCAGAGTTGAAAAAATATCGTGCTTCGGTGGAAGGTGATTTTATATGCAACTATTCTGCCGTCGCATCTAAAGAACGCAGTGGTTCTTTCTGGCCCTGGGGGTTGAACCGTAATCCGGCGGCAAAGTGATCGTGGGGACATGGTGTCTTACTCAAGTGGATGCACTCCTGATATTATCGTGTTTTTCCGGCGGCGTATCGCTCCGGTAGCAGAAAAAGCGCATTTAAAATGGCAGGGGGCGGCAAAACAGAGTTGAAATTTCACTGTTGCGGTGTTACATTAACGGCGTAAACACTGTTTTTTGTAAAAAGCGAGGTCAAATTTCATGCCGGAACTGCCGGAAGCCGAAACTATCGGCAGAGCATTGGATAATGCTCTTAAAGACAGAGTCATTACGCAAGTGGAAGTTTTCACTCCCGCTATGCGTACTTCTCTGTTGCCGTTGAAAGATGCTGATCTGCCCGGGAAAAAAATTCTCGGCGTGCGCCGCCGGGGCAGATATTTGCTGGCTGATCTTTCGGACGGCAGGGTGTTGTTGATGCACTTCGGTATGTCCGGGGTGGTGCGGGTGGAATCTGCCAAAGTTCCCCGGCGGAAGCATGAACATGTTTTTATTCATCTGGATGATGGTAATGTATTCCGGTTTGAATGTACACGCCGTTTCAGCATGCTTGAGGTGCATGATGCATTGAAAGGCGGTGTGCCGGAAGTGCTTGCTGATCTGGGGATGGAGCCTTTGAGTGAAGAATTTACCGGAAAAAGTTTTTTTGAAGCGGTGAAAAAGCGTTCTGCTCCGGTGAAAAATCTGCTGATGGATAACTCCATTGTTACCGGTATCGGCAATATCTACGCAACGGAAACGCTTTTTGCCAGCGGGATCGATCCCCGCCGTCCGGGCAGTGGACTTACTTTGAAAGAGTGTGAAAAAATAGCGGAGAATGCAAAAAAAATCCTTGCTCTTGCCATCGAGGCGGGCGGGACGACGATTTCCGACTTCAGACATGTTGACGGAAGCGAAGGAAAATTTGCCTTGCAGCTGCGGATATACGGCAGGGAAAATGAGCCCTGTCCGGTTTGTGAAAATATAATTGAAAGTGTCAGACTTGGCGGCAGATCAAGTTGTTTTTGCAGGAGGTGTCAGAAATGAACCGGAGAACTGTTCCCTTTGCGGCAGTGGTATTGCTGCTGTTGTTGCCATCATGTTTCAATTCCGGCAGACTGCCGGAAGCCGAACCGGTCAAAATCAGAGAGTTCACTGAAGCCGATCTTGTTCCGGCAAAGATGGTTGCGGAAAATTTTGCCAGCGGTTTTTTTCAAGCCATCGCTGAAAATGATTTTGCTCCGTGGGAAAAGGCGATGCCCGCCCGCAATATTCAGAAGTATAAAGAGAATTTTCCGAAATTCTATAAGGAGCTTTACGATCATTTCGGAGAGTTCACCGGCAGTGAATATCTCGGCGAATTGACCAGTGGCAACTTCAAAAGTTTTCTCTGGAAGATGAGTTTCACCCATACGGAAAAGGATAAGAAGAGCGTCAGGGAGATCGTATTTTTTGTCCGGGTGCATTGCGAAGAGAACAAACAGCCTGATATAAGCGGATTTGGAGTGAAACGGTTTTGAAGCCATTTATTGTTCAGCAGGAAAGCTATGTCCCGGAAGGCAGACGGCCGAAAAAGATCGATCTGCCGAGAAAAAAACCACGGGGACGCCCGAAAAGTTACATGACTTTGCGGAGATTGATCTTCCAGAGAGCGTTGTATGTGATACGCACCAGCGGCAAACGTTACTCCAGAGAGGAATTCGCCGCTTTGCTGGGGCTGAATCCCAAGGCGGTCAACACCATGAGTGCCGCATTCCAGCGGATCCCGGATGAGGAAAATGAAAGGTTGCTGGAGCTGCAGAATAAAATCGACAAAAGTTTCTGCAAGCCCAAAAATCTTACAGCAGTTCCCATCTATACTCCGGAAGAGATCATGCGGCGTGATTATTCCATAAAAACTCCGTTGACCAAACTCAATGCTGTTACTATGGAAAAAGAGCCGAAGTACGGCTGGCGGATGCACTATTTTGCAATGATCATGCCCGATAACTGTATGCTTCATGACGGCATTTGCAAAGGCGATAAAATTATTGCCGCCCGCAATGTCAGACCCGGTCACGGCGATCTGGTCGTCTGCCGGATCCCGGAAATAAATGTCATTACCGTAAGACGGTATGCCGTTACCTGCAACTCCAGTTTGTTTGACCTTTATGAAGGCGGCACAATAAATCCTTTTATAATCACGGAGATGGAAAATCTGATCTACGGTGTCGTCGTCGGAATAGAAAGAAATTACTGGCCGATACGTCTGCCGCGTCCATGGGAGCCGGTGCGATGAAAAAAGTATTGATACTGCTTTTCGTGATACTCTCTTTTTCTGCTGTAAATGCCGCAGAAAAGGTGTATATCTGCCGCAAGTGCGGGATTTTGACCATTCAGGAGCGTACTCCATCCTACGCCAATTGCCGGTCAGGAAATACCCATTTGTGGTACAATATTGCAGAATACGGCGAAAATATATATCAGTGCCGCAAATGCAAGTTGCTGATATTGAGCAAAAAACAGCCATCCTATGCCCATTGCGCTTCCGGGAATACCCATTTGTGGCTGAAAATGGGTGTTAAAGGCAAAGATCATCATCAGTGCCGCAAGTGCGGCTTACAGCTTTTTACCACTGGAAAACCTGCTTATGCCGGATGCGTGAATAATTCCAATCATCAGTGGCACAAACTGTGAAAATAAGCAAAATCCAAATGGAGAAGAGATGTTATGAGTATTGAAATATCTTATTTTGAGGAGATCAAACGCAAAGGAGTTCACCTCTCCTCGCTCTGGATGGTGGCGGCGACACTGCTTTTGCCCCATTTTGTTCCAGCATACGGCAGGTGGATAAGCTGCGGAGTTTTTGCCGCATTGCTGCTGCTGACGCTTGTATCTGAACATGATTATGCCAACGGCGGCAAATATCTGGGCAGACTTTACGGAATACTTTTCGGTAAAATGCTGCGCAAAGAGGTGAAACCGGGTATGTGGATCGTTTCAGGCGGTGCATTTGTGCTGGCGGCGGCTCTGCTGGTGAATCTGCTTTTTGTGCCGCATATAGCAGCACCTTCGCTGGCGGTCATGCTCACCGGGGATGCCGCTGCGGCGTTGATCGGCAGAAAATTCGGCAGACATAAAGCTCCCAACAACAAATCCTGGGAGGGTGTCATCGCCTTTATTCTGGTCGGTTACGGCGCGCTGGCGGCGGTAACGGCACTTGCTCCGACTGCTCCGTCGTACTTTTTTATCGCCGGTATTCCGGCGGTCATTCTGGCGTCTGTAGCTGAACTTTTTGAAAAGCAGCTGAAACTGGATGATAATTTTTCCATTCCGCTGTGTGTCGGAGTTGTACTTTTTGCCGCGACAATGATCTGCCGCTGAATTTTTTCAGCGCAATAAAATAATATAAATCAAGGAATTTCAAGAATGTCTGTTTACCATGATGCTATTTACGGTGCATTGCTTCAGGAATACAATGTCGCCCGGGTGAGAAAAGTCAATCAGGAGCGTGCCGCAAAGATCGCCGCACTGAAAAATAAAGCCGATGCCGAAGCTTACGTGGCAGAAGTGCGTGCAAAGATCGCCGCTTCATTTGCCATGCCGGCAAGAAGCGGTGCGCCGGCTGCTGAAATAACCGGTGTCATCGAAACTCCGGAATGCCGGATCGAAAAGATTATTTTTGAGAGCCGTCCGGGCTTTCCGGTAACGGCGCATCTGATGGTGCCCAATGGACTTTCCGGTAAGGCTCCTGCGGTGTTGTTCCTCTGCGGGCACAGTCAGGATGGTAAAAATTGCGATGCTTACCAGACCGGCGCAAGAACCCTTGCCAAAAACGGCTTTGTCGTGCTGATTATTGATCCGGTCAGTCAGGGGGAACGTTACCAATTCATCAAAGCCGGAGCGGTGACCGGAGTCAGCGGTTTCTGTACCCGGGAACATAACATGCTTGGTAAACAGTTGTGGCTCTGCGATGAATTTTTCGGCTCCTGGCGAGCCCATGATGCTCTTTGCGGTCTGGATTATCTGCTTTCCCGTCCGGAGGTCGATACTGCCAGAGTCGGTGTCACCGGCAACTCCGGCGGCGGGACTATGACCACCTTTGTCCAGGCTCTCGATCCCCGCTTTACCATGGCGGCTCCGAGCTGTTATGTGACCAGCTGGCAGCGGAATATCGAAAATGAACTTCCTGCTGATGTGGAACAGATCCCGCCGGGTATTCTTGCTTCCGGTTGTGAAATGGGTGATTTTGTTCTGGCTTATGCTCCCCGCCCGATATTGCTGCTGGGACAGAAAAATGACTTTTTTGATCCCCGCGGTTTGAAAGATACTTTTGAAATGTGCCGAAAAGTTTACGCACTGCTGGGAGCGGAGGAAAATCTCCAGCTTTTCATCGGACCGACCGATCACGGTTACTCTGTGGAAAACCGCTGCAGCATGTATAAATTTTTCAATCAGCATGCCGCAATGAATAAAAGTGCAGAATATGTTACCACGGAAGCTGATGTCACACTTCCGGCGAAAAAAGAACTCAATTGCACCCCGACTGGGCAGGTCGCTGATCTGAAAGGTAAAAAACCGGTTCACGATTTTATCGTGGAGATGCTGGATAAATTTGCTGCGGAAAGAAAAAAACTTTCTGTGCCGGAACTTAAAGAGCTGCTTACCGGCAAATTCGGCTTTGTTTCCTCCATGCCGGTTCCCTACTGCCGGACGCTGCGCAGCAGTGTGGAAAACAGCAGACGCCCTGATCAGTTTCTTTTCTCCCGCTTTGCCATTGAAAGCGAACCCGGGATATTGATCCCGATCCTTTTCAACAAGGATGATCACTACTGGATGCATTTTCCGCAGGTCGATGAATTGACCTTCTACGTTCCGCATCTTTCTGCGGGGGATGAATTGCCGCTGATGAGTTTTTCCACTCCGGTTGCCGGAGTGGATGTGCGCGGTATCGGTGAAACCCGCTCACGTAACTGTGATTTTACCGGTATGGATGATTTCTTTGCGGCATACGGCTGCGATTATCACTTCAACTCCTGCGACATTATGTTCAATTCCAGTCAGCTGCACGGCAGGGTGAGCGATCTGCTCAGTGCCGTCGCCTATGCCGGAAGTTGCGGGGTGAAAAAGATCCGGTTCGCCGGTCGGGGGCAGGGTGCTTTGGTCGCCCTGTTTGCGGCACTTGTCTGCGATGAGGTCGAATCAGTCAGACTTTTCGATGCTCCGCGGTCATTTGACAGCATGGCAAGAAAAAGAACCACTCTCTGGCCGCATGCGGTCATGCCCCGGGGAATTCTCAAATACACCGACCTGCCGGATATGTATGAGGCTCTGGAAGAGGCTGGAAAACTGCATATCGTCAATTTCAGTGACAACTTTTTCCGGAATGAATTGTAATGATAAAGATACTTTTTATCTGTCACGGTAACATCTGCCGCAGTCCGATGGCGGAATTTATGATGAAAAAACTGGTCGCGGATCTCGGTATCAGCGACCGTTTTGAGATCGCCTCGGCGGCGGTCAGCCGGGAGGAACTGGGCAATCCGGTCTATCCTCCGGCAAAAGCGGTACTCAATTCGATGGGCATATCATGTGCGGGCAAATATGCCCGGCAGATGAGTGTGAAAGATTATGAGTATTTTGATTACCTGATTTGCATGGATGATTCCAATATGCGCAATATGCTGCGCATCTGCGGCGGTGATCCGGCAAATAAGATGTACCGTCTGCTGGATTTCACAGCGGCTCCGGGAGAGGTTTCCGATCCGTGGTATTCCGGAGATTTCCAGACGACAAAAAAGGATATTGCCGATGGTCTGGAGGCGTTGCTTGAGCATCTGGCTGTCGTGTGAGAATTTTTTACAGAAAACGCTTTTTCCCGCCTGAAAACAGCCGTTTTATATCAAAAAAGCCGGTATTTTGCAAAAAAAATAGTTTTTTGTACCGAACTACTATTGACAGAATCGCTTTTGTGTGGCACATTATATAGAATGCAAGTAGAAAATAACGTATTTACAAAAATTCATTAACATAAAAATCAAAGTCAAGGAGAGAAAAAATGACGAAACGTGATCTGGTCGTGAAAATCGCCAAAGAAACCGGAATTATCCAGAGCGATGTGGCAAACATCGTTCAGCGTACACTGGACAGCATCGCCGGAGAGTTGATCGCCGGTAACGATATTGAACTGCGCAACTTCGGTGTTTTTGAAATCAAAGTCCGCAAGAGCCGCAAGGGCCGCAATCCCCGCGACACCAAAAATGAAGTTATCATCCCCGAGCGCACCGTGATCAAATTCCGCGCCGGTAAAGAGCTTAAAGAGCAGGTTGAGAAACTCAACCCCGCTGACTTCCGTTAATTTCCGGAGCCGGTCAAATTGTTAAAATACGCCTGACGAAAAGTCTTATTCGTTGGGCGTTTTGCTTTTTTTAACAGAAAAATCACAAGGAGAAAGCGAAAATGGCTGCATTTGCTCCGCCGCCGGGAACTGCGGATATTTTCCCCGCCGAATCCGGCTCATGGCGTTTCCTGGAAAATACCGCCGCCAGAGTTTTTGCCAGTTACGGTTACGGGGAACTGCGTACCCCCATATTTGAATATACTGAAGTTTTCCAGCGTGGTCTGGGCGGTGAAACGGAAGTTGTTCAGAAAGAGATGTACACCTTTGAGGATCGCGGCGGCAGAAGTCTGACGCTCCGTCCGGAAGGAACTGCCGGGGTGATGCGGGCATTGACCAATACCGATGTTGCCAACGGTACTGAACAGCGGGTGTTTTATTATGGTCCGATGTTCCGTGGAGAGCGTCCTTCCGCCGGACGCCGCCGTCAGTTTCACCAGATCGGCGTGGAAAATGTAGGCAGATGTGCCGCATTGATCGATGCCGAATGTATCGCCATGCTCCACAATTTCCTGTTGTCTGCCGGTATTACCGGAGCAACTTTTACCATCAACACCCGCGGTGTGGCGGCAGACCGCACTCCGGCGGAAGCGGTACTGCGGGAATATTTTTCCAAACACATCGATGTTATGTGTCCGGATTGCAAGAACCGTCTGGAACGCAACATCTGGCGTATTCTGGACTGCAAACAGGAGTGCTGTCAGGAAATCATCAACAATGCGCCGGATTACATTGATTCATTCAGTGCGGAATCCAGAAACTACTTTGATGAAGTCAAAGCGGCATTGACGGCTTTGAATGTGCCTTTCAAGGTTTCCTCCCGTCTGGTCAGAGGGTTGGATTACTACGTCCACACTGTTTTTGAAGTTACCCACGATGCGCTGGGTGAGCAGATTGCCATTGCCGGCGGCGGCAGATATGAGTTGTTCCTGCCCGGTGAAAAACGCCCGCTGCCCGGTGTCGGTTTTGCCACCGGTGTGGAAAGATTGCTGATGGTCAGAGAAGCTTTGAATGCTCCTGTGCCGGAAAACAGCAAAGCCGGTTGTTTCCTTATCGGTCTTGACCCGGCGGCGAGAATGAAAAATCTCATCCTTGCCGATGCTTTGCGGCAAGCCGGAAAAAATATCGCACTGGAACTGGAAGAACGTTCTTTCAAAGCCCAGATGCGCGCCGCCAACCGCAGTCAGGCGGCATACACTCTCATCCGCGGCGAAAGTGAGATGGAAAAGGGTATCGCCATCGTCAAGAAGATGGATGACGGAACCCAGTGCGAAGTAAATGAAAGCGAATTACTTGATTATCTTCTTAAACATATCTGAAAAAAAGGAGAAAGAACTATGTTGACCAAGAAGAATCTTATTTTCCTCGGCGGCCCCGGAGCCGGAAAAGGAACCGTTTCCAATGAGATGATCAAAAAATATGGTGTCGCCCATATTTCCACCGGTGACATCCTCCGTGCGGAAGTTGCCAAAGGCACTCCGGCGGGTAAAGAGGCCGGTGCCATCATGAAATCCGGCGGTCTGGTTCCCGATGCCATGGTTTGCGGTATGGTCGGTGAACGTCTCAAAGAACCGGATTGCGAAAAAGGTTTCATTCTCGACGGCTTCCCCCGTACCATTGCCCAGGCTGAAACTCTGGCAGAGATCCTCAACAAAATGGGTAAAAAAATCGATGCGGTAATTTACCTCAACGTTTCTGACGAAATCATCCTCAAACGTCTGACTGCCCGTATGAATTGCCGCGGCTGCGATGCGATCTACAACAAGATTTTCATGCCGCCCAAAACTGAAGGTATCTGCGATAAATGCGGTTCTGAATTGTATCAGCGTGCCGATGACTCTCTGGAAACTGCCCAGAGCCGTCTGGCGGTTTTCCACAAACAGACCCAGCCGCTGATCGATTACTACGAAAAACTCGGTCTGCTCTACAGCTGCAAAAGCACAGAGCTGGATGAGATCGTTGCTGAATTGGCAAAAGTTCTGGAGTAATTCATATGTCCGGCAAACGGATTATTCATACACAGGAAGAGATCGTGCGTATCCGCCGTGCCGCTGCGGTCACGGCGCAGGTGCGTGATGAAGTTGCCCGGCTGGCTCATCCCGGCATGACAACTTTTGATCTTGACCAGCTCGCCGGTCAGCTTATCAATGCTTCCGGCGGGCGCAGTGCATTCAAAAATTATCACGGTTATCCCGGAAATATCTGTATTTCGGTCAATGATGAAGTTATTCACGGCATCGGCAGACCGGATGTCATACTTACAGAAGATGACATTGTAAGCATCGATGTCGGTGTGACCATTGACGGAGCGATGGGAGATTGTGCGCTTACATTCGGCTTCAAGGAGTTGAAACCGGATGTAAAGCGGCTGCTTGACGGAACCAGACAGAGTTTGAGTGACGGCATTGCCGCTGCGGTGAACGGCGCATTTATCCGTGACATCAGTGCGGCAGTGGAAAAGTGTGCCAGAAGAAACAAGCTCGGCATTGTCCGGGAATTTGTCGGTCACGGCTGCGGTATCCAGCTGCATGAACCCCCGGAAGTACCCAATTATACCGGTTGGGGCAAGGGTGTCAGATTGGAACCGGGTATGGTCATCTGCATCGAACCGATGTTGAATCTGGGTACAGATTCAGTGAAAATCGACCGTAAAGACGGCTGGACAGTGCGTACTGCTGACGGTAAATTGAGTGCACATTTTGAACATATGATCCTGATAACAGAAAATGAACCGGAGATTTTAACGTGGCAAAAGACGATGTGATCAAAGTGGAAGGTATTGTCAAGGAGTTGCTCCCCAATACCATGTTTCGGGTGGAAATTCAGGGCGGACATGTGGTGAATGCCCATATTTCCGGAAAAATGCGGATGAATTTTATCCGTATTCTGCCCGGCGACAGTGTTACTATGGAAATGTCCCCCTATGATTTGACCAAGGGACGGATCGTTTTCCGTAAAAAATAACAGTTGGTTATAGAGGTAATTTCAAAAGTCCTCAAAAAATTTGGCAAGAGGCTGTTGCAAAACCGACAGCTCTTTTTCTTTGCAGGGGGCTGACGCCGCCCCCTGCACCCCTGCGCCCCGCTCGGTGGGGGGCGGGGTACTGTCCTGTGGTATGCGGTGTGTGGTGGTGGTTTGGCTCATGTGGTGCAATTCGTCACCCTCTGCCGCCTTTCAGGCTCGGTGCATTACTGACGGTTTGATTGCTTACCTTGCGGCAACACTTTAAATAGCTCAAACCAACTGCATGAGCAGAATCAGTATTCTCCGGCAAGTTTCAATGACATTGACGGATAAGTGTCTGCAACTGCCGGCAAATGAACAGAAAATACTTCTGAACTGATTTTTTATTTGTTAAGGGTTTTGCAACAGCCACCATGTTTTGAAATATGCGGTCAGCGCAACACAACAGAGGAACGGAAGAAAGATGGATGCACAGAAAATTTTTGATTTGAGTGATGCGGCAATCAGGGAGAATGCAGAAAAGATCATTGATATAGCCAAAGATCTGTGGAAGCATCCGGAAACAGGTTATCGTGAAACACGTTCTGCCGGAGTGCTGACCGATGCTTTGGAAAAGTTGGGATTCACGGTGAAAAAAAATCTGGCAGTGACCGGATTCCGTGCTGATCTTGATACCGGAAAGCCCGGTCCGACGATTGCGATCATGGGGGAGTATGATGCGCTGATCATTCCCAGTCATCCGGAATCGGTCGACGGCGTTGTCCACTCATGCGGGCATCACACCAGTGCCGCCGGACTTATCGGTACGGCAATCGGTTTGAAAGCTGCTGCGGCAAGCGGGGAATTGTGCGGCAAGATCGCTTTTATCGGCACGCCCGCCGAGGAGGGGATCGAACTGGAATACCGCCAGAGTCTGATCCGTGACGGAAAGATCTGTTCCATTGCCGGAAAATCCCAGTTGATCCGGGAACGGGTGCTGGATGATGTGGATATTGCTTTCATGCACCATCTTTCCAATAAATTCGGCTTCAATGACCACAATGGTTCTGTGTGCAAAAAGATCATCATCACCGGAAAAAGCTGTCATGCATCAAGACCGCATCAGGGGATCAATGCCCTCAACGGCATGAACTTGGCTCTTCATGCCATTGCACTGCTCCGTGAAAGTTACGGTTTTTCCGACAAAGTCCGTTTCCATGGAATTGTTTCCAATGGCGGTCAGTCGGTGAATATTCTTCCGGACAAGGTGGAAATGGATTACATGCTCCGGGCGGAAACGGTGGAAACCCTCGTGGAGGTCAACAAACGTTTTGACAATGCGGTCAAATATGCCGCGATGGCAACTGAATGCGGCTGTAAGATAGAAACCATGCATTACAGTATGCCGCTGTATGACGATCCGGAACTGGGTACGGAGTTGCAGAATGTGGTAAAAGGACTTTTCCCGGAAGCGGATTTTGATTACAACCGGACATTCTATCCCAGTTGTACCGATATGGGCGATGTGGCAACGGTCATTCCCGCTGTCCACGGTTATGTGCCCGGCATGACCGGAACTCCGCACGGCAAAGATTTTTATGTGGCAGATTATTATGATGGTACAGTGGTTCCGGCACTGGTCAACGCCCGGCTGGCAATTGAATTGCTCATCAATAATGCCGAAAAGGGAAAGAAGATCGCCGCAAACAAGGCGAAGCTGTTAAGTGTGGATGAGTATATCCGGATAATCGATGATATTTCAGGATTTGCGACAGCCGGAGAATAAATCCTTACTTTTGCAGCAAGAGCGGTTGCAAAAGCAATCTCCTTGTGATATATTAAGATGTGATAGTTTGTATTATATTTTTTCCGGTGGGGGAATGGAAAAGATCAATATGTTTACTGCATTGAAAAAATATGCAGATTTCAATGGGTGTGCTTCCCGCAAGGAGTATTGGCTCTTTATCCTTTTTTTGCTGTCGGGAGCTGTTTTGCTGTATCTGCCGGGGTGTATTTTATCGGATTTTTACCGGATTGGTTACGGAAAAACCGTTTCCGGCGCGGCAATATGCATTTTTCTGCTGGTGATGTTTCTGCCGTTGCTTTCTCTTTCTGTGCGCCGTTGCCATGATGCCGGACATACAGCATGGTGGCTTCTGGTTCTTTTTATTCCCTTTGCCGGACCTGCGATGTGGCTGGCGACCGCCTGTTTGCCGCCGTTGCCGGAAGTGCGGTCTGATGAAGCACAGATGTGAGGTGTCGTAATGGCTGTTTCGCAAATATCCTGTCCGCATTGCCAGAGCGCGATCAATGTTTATGATGAATATCTGGGAAAGGTTCTGCAGTGTCCTGCATGCGGCAAAACGTTTCTCTATTCAGAAGACCTGCAATATTCAACGCCCTTTGCCGGGACGGCTCTGCCGCCGGAAATGCAGGCGAGAGCAGTCAGGGAACTGAATGTCGTCAATACGGTCAGATGGGATCGGGAAGTTTTCCGGGAGCCGCCGCCGGGACTTACTACGGCACTGGATAAATATGCTGATTTCAGCGGCAGGGCATCCCGGGCGGAATACTGGCTGTATATGATCTATCTGTGGGGGGTGCAGCTTGCCGCAGTGGTGGTGATAACAGTGCTTTTATTGCTTTTTCCGCTGGTGGGGATGATTTTTATGACGGTTGCGATTTTCGGATCGCTGTATTTTGTTATCCCGTCTATTGCAGTTTCGGTAAGGCGTCTGCATGACCTCAATCTTTCCGGCTGGTGTTTTCTGCTTTGCCTGATACCTTTTATCGGAGGTTTGACGATGACAGTTTTTTCCTGTCTGCCTTCTTGTAAGGAGGCCAACCGTTGGGGCGGGAATCCCAATCAGGATAGGAAAGATGAGTTTTGGCCGTGTCTGGTCGGGATTTTTCTCTGGTTTGTACTGCCGTGGCTGATATTCCCGCTGATGCTTTTGATATTGGTGTAATGGGCGTATCTGGAGTCTTTAGCAGACGTGGTGACAATTGAAATTGTATGTTAAACAGGATGTTACAAAAAATAAAACAATAAAATTTTTTTTCTGCAGTAAAATTATAGAAAGGTGCTGCAGAAAAACTTTGTAAAACAGACCGGGATGTCCAGGTCGTGGGGATTTGGACAGAGGCTGCTTTCCCAATGCCGCAGGAATGTTTTACAAAGAGAGTAAAGGAAAAATTATGGCTATCGAAAAAACCAAATGTCCGCACTGTCAGAATGAGATCAGTGTCGCCAGCGAGTTGAACGGCATGAGCGTTAATTGCCCCTCATGCAACAACTCATTCATCTATACTGCCCCTGCCGCAGCCCCGGTCGTCACCCCGGTCACTCCGGCAGCTCCGGTCGTCACCCCGGTCACTCCGGCAGCCCCGGGCGTTGTTCCCGGCGTTGTTCCCGGCGTTGCTCCGGCAGCTGAAGAACCGAAAAAAGCCACTATGTTCACTGCGCTGGGTAACTATTTCAATTTCACCGGCCGTGCCAACCGCCGTGAATTCTGGCTCTTTCAGTTGTTCTCAACTCTGATCTACGGACTGTGCGTTATTTTCGGTATGGCAGCTTTTATGATGGACAGTCCGGAAATTGCCATCGTCTTTGATATCATCATGGGTATCTGGGCTCTGGCGAGCTTTATCCCGACCCTGTCTGTGACTATCCGCCGTTTCCATGATACGGGCAGTTCATGGGCGTACATTTTCTGTTATTTCATCCCGTGCGTCGGCGGATTGCTGATCTTTTTCAAGCTGTGTTCCGGTTCTGCTCCGGACAACAAATGGGGTAAAAATCCCAATGGCGGCGGTAAAGGTGAGCTTTGGCCCTGTCTGCTCTGTCTGGGTTTGAATGTGCTTCTCGGAATCATCGTTGCTGCTGCGATGGTATTTGGTGCCATCCGTGCCATCAGCGCGATCATTCCGGGGTTAGATTTCGGCAATCCTATTACTGAACACCAGAATGCCAAAAGAGTGGCACATTGTACAATCAATCTCAAACAGATCGGTAATGGTATTGAGATGTACAAGCAAAGCAATAAATACAACGCCCCGGATAGCCTGGAGCAGTTGGTCGAACTTGGTCTTATTCCAGAAGACATTTTGAAATGTGAAGGCGTTAAATATGTGTATCTCGGTGCCGGATTGGGGCGCGAATTTGAATCCGGTCTGCCGATTGCTGTTTGTGGAAATGGAAGTCATTCCAAGGAGACGCTTGTGCTTTTTGCCGATGGTCACGTGGAAAAAACTTCCCGGGGTGTCTTGCAAATTATCGAGGCTAATGGTCTTTCAGATACCAAAGCAGGTAAAATTGTCCGGAAAAACTACGAATCTGCATACTGACAGTAATTATGCCGGTAAAAGAAACCGAGTGTCCGCTCTGCGGTAATCCGGTTCTTGTGGAACGCAGCTGGCAGGGTAAAGAACTTGATTGTCCTTTCTGTCATCAGGTCTTTACCTTGCCTCGCGAAAATCAGGAACATCCGGAAATTTCCGCTCTATGGGCAGTGCCGGTCGCTCCGGAAACAGAACCTGAGCCCGGCGATTTGGCATATATCGAACCTGCCACGCCGTTTACTGCATTGAAAAAATGTGTGCAGTTCCGCGGCAGGTCATCCCGTCGGGAGTATTGGCTTTTTACGATGCTGTATGCAGTCATTCTGCTGATACTGAAAATATTCGCCGTAATATTTTTTCCTGACTCCGACTGGATATTTCAAATCATCAAGTTTGTGACAGCGGCATGCGTTCTGCTGCCGCAAATTTCCCTTTCTGTGCGCCGTTTCCATGATCTCGGACGATCCGGATTGTGGGTACTGCTGATGTTTATACCCTGCCTTGGTCCGCTGTTTCTTCTTACCGCAATGAGTTTGCCGTCGCAATTGCCGGATAATAAGTACGGAGTTAATCCCAATGGCTTTCATCCGGATAAAGCGTGGCCGGTGATCACCGGCTGGCTGGTGGTCATCTCAACCGCATTGATCGTGTGAATTTCATCTGCCGGAAAGCATCCGGAAACAGCAATTGGCATTATTGAGCAGATAACGCGGCAGATGGAAAAAGGTTTTCCAGCGGCTGCCTTTGTAAGAGTGATACTGTCTGTTGTTGACCGCGGCATAGGTGAACCACTCCGGATAAAGCGGATCTTTAAGATTTTCCCATGCAAAAGATTCGATTTTTTCCAGATTCGAGAGAAATTTTTCATCGCCGGATAATTCGTATGCCCGGAGCATGGCAGTGGCTGATTCACACTGCGGCCACCACGCTTTGAGCATGAATTCATGTTTTGCCAACGGCTTATCCAGAATATCCCGGAAGTAACGGATCCCGCCGTCAAACTCATCCCAGCCGAAAATAAATTCTTTTTCCGCCGTTTCCAATGCCCATTGGAGCAATTCCGGTTCATTGCGGGTGCGGCAATATTCAAAGACAAAACTCAATCCTTCCAGAGCATGCCCGGGATTGGTGAATCTGCCATCCGGACAATCAAGGTCAAATGTCCCGTCGGCAAGACGCCTTTCAAAGATCAGACCGTGATCAGAATTGTAAAAAGAACGGATCTTGGCAATGATCTTAAGTAATTCATCATCATTGATAATGGTGTCGCCGGAAGCATTCTGCACTGTTTGCAGTACATTGAGCATGATCATCGGGAATGCCAGTTGATGATAATGCTTTTGGCCGGGGAATTCCGGAGGCGGCGGCAATTGTGCTTTGGCAATATTGTTTTTGAAAACATTCAATGCCGAAATCATTTCATCAGCATAACATTTTTTCCCGGTCGCCAGAAAAAGTTCCGCACAGGCAATGGCGGCAAAACTTTCGCTGAAAATTTCCGCTCCACCCTCACTGTCGGCTTCCGGCAACCCCTCCCGGGTAAGGATGTAATGGTAAGAACCATCACTTTTCCGGGCATACTGCATCAGAAAATCCCAACCGTCTGCGGCGTATTTCAGAAAACGCTCCTCCCGGTATATGCTGTTGTAAAGGGCGGCAAACATGTAGACTTCCCGCCACTGCATCCACATGAATTTTCTGCTGTCATAACAGCTGCCGTCTCTTTCCAGACAGCTCAAAAATCCACCGTACCGGCGGTCGATGCTGAATTTTTCCCAGAAAGGAATATTGTCTGTGAGCAATTCGTTTTCGTAACGTGTAAGTAATTTTTTGATTTTCTGCATAACAGGACACTCTCAATCGACCAGCATTTCCGGAAAGTTGACTGCAAGATACTTTTCGTAATCACGGTACGCTGTCGCGGCAGCTGCATTCATCGATGGACGGTAAAACGGCTGATAGCCCCAGCTCATATTTGCTTCGCTGTATTTGCTCATGACTTCAAGTTTGCGCTGTAAACGGTCGATCGGCACTGGACGCCAGATTTCCGGATGTTCACTGACATGCCCGTCTCTGCCGTATTTTTCCGTGAATTCCTCTGCTGAACCGACATGAAATTCGCCGGTTTCCACATTGCCCCAGAAGCGGCAGTTGTTTTCTGCACACGCTTTGGCATAGGCGGCGATATACGGTTCGGTGGTATCTTTTTCAAAAAATGAAAGGTGCTGACCGCCGGTATCCTGCAAGGCAAGAATATCCGGTTTGCTGTAGGCAAGCATGTCACTCCAGTATTCGTAATACTCCTGCGGTTCGTGGATGCCGCACTGCATGATGTCAGTTGACGTCGGCGGATTGAAAAACGGTGAAGTTATTACCGGCAGTCCCGGAGTTTTCTCTTTGCACAAAATGACTGTTTCCCGGTACAGATCACGCAGATACTGCCGGTCATTGTAACGCAGGGAAAATTCATAGTCGATGTACCATCCGGCAAAAGAGGGGTGATCGGCGTAACGACGGTGGATCTCATCCACATAAGAGCGGACAAGTTTCATTTCATCCGGCATTTTCCAATCAAGGAACCAATTGGGATGCCCGCCGGTGGCAATGATGAAGTCCATTTTGCAGCGGTCGCATTCGCTGATGATAAATTCGATGATGTCCGGCGCGGCGGCGGCTTTTCTGGTCATTCCCTGCGGAACTCCGGTAAAGAGCATGAATTTTTTTATGCCGATATGTTTCATATCGTCAAAGTCTTTGCGCCACTTTTCTGCTGAATCGGTATAATTCTGTTCCTCTGTGGGAAAAGAACTTGCTCCGAGATTCCACAGAACTCCATCCATAACCGGTTTGCATGCCATTGTATACCTCCAAAGAACTTTTATCTGTCGTTATTGCTCCAATACGGCGATCCCGGGATAATTGCGGTATTTTTCATTGGAATCCATTCCGCAGCCGATAAGATAACGGTCATCCATGAAAAATCCGACCCAATCGGCATGTGCGATACCATCCGGACGCGGGATCTCTTTTTCCACAAGAACAGCGGTTTTAACACTCAATGCTCCCATTTTCAGAAGTTTGTCCTGAAGGGCTTTCAGCGTTCTGCCGGTGTCAAGTACTTCATCAACGATCAGGATATTACGGCCCTTGGGATCAAGTTTCAAAGTAGAACGCAACTGTACTTCTCCGGTACAGACATCGTGTTCATAACTTCCGGCGGCAATGGAGTCGATATAGAAATCATCCAGCCTTATTGATTCCGCCAGTTTGGCGGCAAAGAAAAGTCCGCCATTCATCACGACGATCATGGTCAGGGGCGTCGAACCGCCGGCAGCGGTAATTTCTGAACCCAATTCACAAATTCTGCGGTTTACTTCATCCGGAGTTTTTATGACTTCAAATTTTTCCATGGTAAAATCCTGTTTTTTATCCCTGAACCGGGTCCTGTCAAGCTGTAATTCCAAATACCAGAATTACTTTACTGTGAAGCATAAACAGGAGCTGTAATATAGCATGGATATACCTGAAATACAATTCAGAGATACAAATTTATGTGAAGTTGAACCGTTTTTTTACTGCCGGCATGATCGCATCACAACCAAAGAGACGGTAACAATAATTTTTCTTACGCTCAAAAAACTGATTTTAATGTACCTTGCTGTTGCTTTTTCAGTCAAAAAAAGCCGTACTGTCTTTCAAAAATGTGAAAGAGCTTTTGAGAGCTTTTGCATTTGTCAGTAGCCTGAATAATTTTTTAAATAATTTCCGGGAGTCTGACCGAAAGTTTTCTTGAAAAGTCTGATAAAGTGACTTGGAGAAGAAAATCCCCACTCAAGAGCCACCTCATTTACATTCAACTTTCTGCCGAGCATATCCATCACTGCCAGATTGAGCCGGAAATTGCGCTCGTAGTGGTTGTAGGGAATAGAGCATACTTCGGAAAAAAGATGGCTGAAACGGCTGGGACTTAATGAACACGCCAAAGCGGCATCTTTCAGTGAAAGATACTTGTGCGTCGAGAGTTTTTCAAGTGCGGGGCGGATGCGGTCATACTTCCTCAATTCCTCCCGCGGAAAATCTTTTTTATCAATGACTGCAGTGATTTCGGCAAACATTTCAACGATAGTGAGCCATTGTCTGACGATCGCACACTCCCGTTTTTCCTCCAGCATTTCCAACAGCCTGTTTGCATATTTATTGCCGATCTGCCGGGCAACAGGGGCATTGAGCAGCTGATGGCGGGTGGCACTGGTCAAATGGAGCAGAGTTTGAAAGGTATCGCGCATATCCAGCATTGAGTGAAGTACCTCATCGGCATTGAAATCCAATTCCAGCTGACGGCACCCGCTACGGCTGCTGCTCCACTGGAAATGGATCTCCCATGGGGCGATCAGATACAAATCTCCGGGGGCAAGGATCCGGCTGCCGCCGACCAGATTGAACTTCTGATCGCCGGAAAAGATCACGCCGAAGTGTGATGTGCCGTGAAATTCCATCTTTTTGATCCCGTCGCCCGGAGGAAAAGAGAGCGACGAATAACGGAACGGCCGCCCCGGAGGCAGCAAGGTATAAGTTTTTTGCGGATTCATCTTCTATTCCCTGCTGAAATTAAATAGTCGGATAATTATGTCCTGCTCTGTATACAGTATATCACACAATATGGAAAAATGCAAGTCAAAATACAATTGTTTAGCATGAATGTGCAATTATTGATACTTGCAAATTGTTTGCAGATGAAGTACATTATTGCATCAACATGACATTATAATTGTCAACAAAAACAAAACATGGAGTTCCAAATGAAAAAAACTATTTTATTGTCACTGCTGTCCTGCTTTTTTACGCTGACACTTTCCGGTGAGGAGGTCAAACCGGCAGGTATCACCGATTGGATTTTTGAAGGCAGATCACTGCGGTACAGCGATGGGATCGGTGTATTCACCGGTTATGCCCTTTATTCCCGCGGTTTCATTCCGGTGGATCCGGCAAAAAAATATGTGGTTTCCGGCGAATTCCGTACTGCAAATGGTTCTCAACCTGCAAAATTTCAGTTGGGCATGGTTTCGCTGGATGGCAACCGGCGCGTCATCCGCCCGGAACATACCATTATCGTCGCCGGTTCCGGTGCGACGGTGGTCAATGATGCTCCGGCAGGGAGCAAGACCATTACGGTGAAAACCATTCACCGCTGGAATCCGAAAATAAAAGCATACATCGTTGCCAATGCGGATAATTCCGGAAAATTTTCTGATCTGCCCAACTTCAATGTGATCAATGAAGTCGCCTCTGTTACGGTAAAGGATGATAAAATTCTGGAAGTCACGCTGAAAAAACCATTGACCGAAGCTCTTGCCGCCGGAACCTCCATCCGTCTGCATGTCGGCGGAGCAATGCACGTATGCAGCAAACCGGTTATTGCCGGAAATCAGTGGAGTTCATTCAGCCACGTTATCGGCGGTTACTCAAAAGGTCACACCCAGACCAATTTCCGCCACGGGGCGAAGTATGCCAAAATCTTTCTCCTGCATCCCCGCGGCACCACGCTGGAATTCAGAAACATCACTTTGAAAGAGCTTCCGGCGGAAAACAAATGATTCCCCTGAAAACATACAGTAACAAATATTGGAAAGGTATTCATCTATGAAACGCTGTTTTTCTCAACGTTCCGGACATGGCTTTACCCTTATTGAGCTGCTTGTAGTTATCGCCATCATCGCCATTTTAGCGGCAATATTGCTGCCTGCCTTGAATAGTGCCCGGGGGCGGGCAAGGGATGCAAGCTGTCAATCAAATCAGAAGCAGTTGATCATGGCATTTACCGCTTATGTCGCGGATAACGATGATTTTATTCCGCCGATGTATCTGGTGGTTCCGGGGTATTACTGGACTTGGGTGAATCAGATGGCGCAGAGTCTTTGCGGCTTGACCAGAGAGGAAGCCAAAGCCCCCAACCTTGCCCACTTTATCAAAGATGGTGAATCAGTCAGCCGCTTTGAAGTTTTCACCTGTCCGGCGGAAGAAGCGGAGCTCGGTCCCCGTGCAGATGGGAAATTCGACTACGGTCACTATGGAGCAAACCTTTTTCTGCTCAATGAGTACCCGACTTACACCACCAAAAACAATCCATGGCGGCGTGACCGGAATATGACCGATGTTCTTTCCCCCAGCAAAGCGGTCACGATCCTTGATTCCGGCACGAGAAACGGTGCGTATCCCAATTTTCACCAGACTTCAGATGCGCTGCCCCCATTCATCGCCTCACGGCATGGTGGCGGGGTGGTCAAAGGCGCGCCGGACAGTGCCAAAATACCTTATTATGAGGGGAAATTCATCAACATTGCCTACTTTGACGGTCATGTGGCGTCGGTCGCCCGGGAAGATTGGAAGGTCAACGGCAAATTCAGTTATCAGATATTGATGGAAGGTATCAAAGAATAAGGAACTTTTTCCCATGAAAAAAATCATTCTGTCAACCCTGCTGATCTTTTCAGCGGTCTCTCTTTTGGGCGTATACAAGCCTGCGCCCCGGAAAAAACTGTTGAATTTCGGCTGGGGACACCCCCGGTTGATCCACTATTACAAAGCCACCACGGCGGAGGAACTGGAAAAACATCTTCCTTTTGACGGTTTTTCCATCGCACCATACATCTACGTTTACCGCAACGGTAAAAAGCTGGTGTACACCTCAAATCAATTGGGGCCGCAGACGGAAATATTGCTGACCAAAGAGGATTTGAAAGAGTGGGTGGAAGTTTTTTCCAATTACGGTTTCAAGAAATTAACCGACAACTTTTTTGGCGTGACCACTGCCCAATTCGGGGATGACTGGTTCGATGATGCCACCTGGAAAAAGGTGCTTAACAACCATCAGATGATTGCCTGGATGGCAAAAGAGTGCGGCTTCAAAGGGATCGTCTTTGATGCTGAACCTTACAACACCACCTGCAGCCCATTTGCCTACCGCAACAACTCCAGACACTCCTTTGCCGAAACGGAAGCCAAAGTGCGGGAAAGAGGCAGGGAATATGCCAAAGCATTGACGGAAGTTTATCCGGATATTACCATTTTTTACTTTGTGCTGATCGACTTTTACTTCAAAAATGCCAATTCGCCGCAAAATGCCCATGTCAGCCGCATGGCACTTTATCCGGCATTCTGGAATGGTATGCTTGATGTGCTGCCTCCGGGGGCAAAGATGATCGATGGCAACGAGCATCCCGGTTATCACGCCGCACTCAAAGCGGAGTATGACCGGATGAATTCCGACTTTGAAAGAGGACGGCACGCCACGATCTTCCCGGAAAACCGTGAAAAATTCAACCGGGTCGTCTCCCGTGGCTATGCCACTTATCTGGATAGCTTTGTCAAGGGCAACAACCAGTACCCCAACTGGACAAAATCCCGATATCCTGCCCGTCTGCTCTACAATACTCTGGTCAATTCGCTGGAATACTGCGATGAATACGCCTGGGTGTGGTCGGAAAGAGGAGCATTTTATCCTCAAAATATTTTCAAAACCAAAAATCCTTTCTGGCGTGACCGCCTGCCCGGTTCCATTGAGGCGATCAACGCCGCCAGAGATCCTTTCGGCAGTGCGGAAAAATTTGCTTCTCCGGAAAATCTGCTGGAAAACGGCAACTTTTCTGCGGGGAAAGCAGTCAGCGTGAATAACGGTCCGGGAACGATGGATTTCGGGGTTCCCCATTGGAGCAGCTGGCAGGAATCTTCCCGCTCCAAAGGAGTTATCCGGGCGGAAAAAGAGGGGGTTACCTTCCGCAATGTCACCAATGGTTCAGTGGTGCAGAGCATTCAGGATTTCGTTCCCGGCGATCTGCTGCTGCTCACTGCCAAATGCCGGACGACCGGCAAAGGACAGAAACCGGAAATCAGCATTTTTTACCGGGATGAAAATGGTAAAGGTTTGTGGAACATCGGTAAAAGAGCTGAATTTGGCACACCGGATAAAGATGGCTGGTGCGAAGCCAAAATTCTGGTGGAAGTTCCAGCTTCCCCGAAACTGCTGGCGTTGACGGTCAGCTGTTCGGTGGCGGGATCATGGTTCGGAATGTCGGATGATGTCTCATGTACTTTCAAGGATGTGAAATTGCGCCGGGTGAACTATCCATGGTGGAATTATACCGTTAAATAACTCCCGGATGCACATTTGCCGCCCGCAATGCGCCACTGCAGGTTATATTTTTTACAAGAATAAAAACAAACATGAAAAGTTTTAAAGAAAATTTCCGCACTCCCCCGCCTGTCAATACTCCGGCATACTTCTGGTTCATCTGTTTTGAGATGGATTTGGATGAACTTCTGGCGCAGCTGCATGATATGTACGATCACGGCGCAAGAAATGTCTGTCTGCACCCCGTTCCGCAAGGGTGGCGGCCCGGAACTCCGCTGCGCACGGAAATGTCTCCTGATTATCTGACGGAGGAATATTTTGACATTATCCGGAAATTGGTGCAGGAGTGCGAAAAACTCGGGATGCACTACTATCTTTACGATGAGGGCGGCTGGCCTTCAGGCGGAGCTTGCGGCAAGGTCTTGCAGAAACATCCCTCATGGAAACGGCAATGGATCGTGCCGGATGGCGCGGGTGGAACGAAAATCGAGGAAGAAGTCTCCAATGCCACCAAAGCGATGATCCCGGATCTGCTTCACCCCGGGGCAACGGAAGAATTTATTGATCTGACTCATGAAAATTACCGTCAGCATCTGCCGGAATATATCGGGAGCACGGTCAAAATCGCCTTTATGGATGAACCGGCAATTGCGGTATCTGCTGATAACCGGTTGACCTGGACGGAGGATTTTGCCGCCGAATTTCAACGGCGCAAAGGGTACGATATAATGCCCCATATCCCGGAACTGCTGAAACCGTCAACATTGATGGATAGCGGCAAAACAGTCGATATGCGGGTGGATTTTCACGATGTGCGCACACAGCTTTTTGTGGAACGATTCATGCTGCCCATTCGCGACTGGTGCCGGAAAAACGGAATGCTTTCAGGCGGACACTTCGATGGAGAAGATTCTCCGGAAAACTCCTGCCGCCGTACTTTCGGCTCACTTATGAGAAGCTTGCGCTGTATGGATGTGCCGGGGGTGGATGTGATCTGGCGCCAGATCTGGCCGGGTTTGCGGGAACACTCCTTTCCCCGCTTTGCCTCCTCGGCGGCGCATCTGGAGGGCAACACCCGGTCTCTGGGCGAAATTTTCGGAGTCTACGGCAACGGTTTGACTCCGGAATCTTTGCGTTACATTGCCGACTATTTCTTTGTTCACGGCATAAATCTACTGGTATTAGGCAGTTATCCACAGCGGAACGCCAAAAACTGGCTTGCCGGATGCCGTCCGCACTTCGGGCAGGATGATCCTTTGTGGCAATATTTTGATGAATTTCACGCCTATATATCCCGGGCATCCTATTTGCTTTCCAGCGGCAAGCCACTGCGGACAACGGCACTGGTTTTCGCTGACCGTTCCATCTGGGCGGATAACCACGAAAAGTTGTCTTACACGTTCTGGTGCGAAAGTACCGCCGCCAAATTGCGCAGCCGGAAGATCCTCTTTGATTATATTGATGATGATATGCTCGCAAAAAGTGAGATCGTCAACGGGGAATTGATCGCGAGGGTAATGCGTTACCGGGAGTTGATTCTCCCGGAACAAAGAAGGCTTTCCGCCACCGCAGAGGCGAAAATCGCGGCATTCATTTCTGCCGGAGGCATTGTGACCGATTCCGCCGATATCCCTGAATCAATGGTCAGGATAACCCCGTTCCACCCAAAATTGTGGTTGGAAGGGCGGCAGCTGGATGAAACACGGAAAATCTGGTTCTTTTTCAATGCCGGTGACGGGGATATTGATGTGCAGATAACTTTGCCCGGTGCGGCAAATATTGTAAATGCTGATCCGTCGACGGGTAAATTCTATCAGATAGCCGGGGTGAAAAATGGTTTATTCAGTTGGCACTTCGGCAAATTTGACACTGCTTTTTTCATTACCGGTATGAGTGCGGAAAACGAACTGCCCCACGAACCATGCTTTACCAATGCACTGTTTCTCCCGGAAAATTGGCAGCTTAAAGTTTTGAAAAAATACTCTGTCGGCGGGGAGAGTCTGGAAAAAACGGGGTGTTCCGGTGAAGCGGTTTGTGCAAGTACGGGAGATTGGCGGCAGTTTCTGGGAGAAGATTTCAGCGGAGATGCACTCTATTCCCTTGATTTCAAGTGGCAAAGAGAAATCCCGGAAAAAATTTATCTGGATTTGGGCAAAGTAAATTACTGCTGCCGGATGGTGCTTAACGGCAGTGCACCGGAAAAGAAATTCCGTGGTCCTTTTGTTTTTGACATATCAGATAAACTCAGATCCGGAAACAATCATCTGGAAATTATTGTCACCAACACTCTTGCCAATGCCTATTCTCCCCGGGAAGTGGAGCTGAAACTGGAAGAATCGTGGCAGCGGTCGCCATATGAAGACCGGCAAAGGGATTATGAAGCAGAATCTCTGACTTCCGGTCTGTTGGGACCGGTTATGCTGAAATTCTGATTGTACAGATGCAAATATGGTTATCCGGCTGTTTGTGATGCAGATACGCAGAAAAAAGCGGAATCTCACCGTTGTTTTACCGCATGCAAACGATCGGAGCAAACTTGACAAAAATGTGACGTTGTGCTATATTTTGTATAGTACATTTGAGAATTTGACGGATCGTCTATTATGAATTACAGAATACTGTCTGTACTCGATCTCATTCTTGGAAATTTTGGTCTTGCAGTGCTCGTTTTTTTTTTACGCCGCAGAAGAAATTTACCGGAACCGGAAAAGGTTGAGAATATTACAGTCTTAAAGTTCCTCGGCTATGGCAGTCTGATATTGGCAGCACCGGCATTGTATGCGGTAAAGAAGCATTATCCCAAAGCAAAACTCATCCTTTACACCACTTCAGATCTGCAAAAGAATGCCGGTATATTGAAAATTTTCGATGAAGTCATTTTGCTTGACCCGATTCGTCCTTTTTATTCACTGCGTGTCTTTTTCAGAGCAAAGAGCCGCTTTAAAGCTGAAAAAACGTTGATCATTAATCTGGAATTTTTCAGTAAAACGGCTGTTTTTATTTGCGGTTTTCTCCGTGGGGCGTACACATTGAGTTTGAGCTTAAAAACATATCGTCTGCTGGATTTGTGCATCGTGCCGGATGATAAAAAAAGTTCTTCCATAGCGGAAATTTACGATTTGATTGCAGAGAGCCTCGGTTGCCGGAGCGACAGTGCCGGGTACGCCGCTTTGCTGCAAAGCTCTGTCGGTACCCGACAGAGAAGGATCATCATTGCCCCGTTTTGCAGTAATTTGAGTTTGCGGAGGATGTGGAATCCGGAAAAATGGGGTTTGTTCATATCCGGTTTTTGCGATAAGCATCCGGAATATTCCGTGGCTGTGATCGGTGCTCCGGCGAACCGGCTTGAGGCGGAGAAAATAATCAACGTCTCCGGAAAAGCCGGCAAAGTGCATAATTTTTGCGGCGAAATCAGTTTCAGTGAAGCTTTTTCCCTTATCCGGTCGGGCAGTTGTTTTTGCGGCATTGATTCTGCGCCTTTGCATCTGGCAAGATTGGCGGCGGTTCCATCTGTGAGTTTGTGGGGAGCTACGGACCCGCATCTGTTGACAAGGGATTTTCCCGGTTATCCTGAAGTGATTATATTTGCCCGTCAGCACTGTTCTCCATGTGTACATACCCGGAAAAAATGTCATCTGCCCGGAGGATGTTTGAATACTGTTTCTCCGGATATGGTAATCGATGCTGTATCAGAGTTGCTGAAAGGCGGGGTGTCGGGGCGTAAAACGGTGTATCCTGAAAAGAAAAGGAAATAAAAATAAATGTTACTTCAAATACTTCTGCTGTGGTTGATCTGTGCGTTGTTATTTTTCCGTTCGGGTAAAAAAACATGGTCAGCTCCTGACCATAGACTGCGTTGGATTGCAATTGTAAATGCCGGAGTCCTTTCACTTGCTGCTGCCAACAGAATATGGTCTTATTCAGGGGATATTCCGGAAGTATTTCCGGATTTTATCGGTGGTTTTCTGGCGATGTCTGCCTTGCCTAAAAGTTTTGAATATTACTCATTCTATTCCGGGATCGTACTTTTTGTACTTCTTTTTGTTTCGTTGATGAAATTCTACGATACTTTCAAAAACAAAAATGATATTGCAGAAGTTTATGAGGTGTCACTTTACTCTTTGATCATTCCGGCGATCATGGCAGGGCAGAGTTTTATTTCCGGACTTTTCACAATCTCTTTCGGTATTTCGGCGGTCAGTGTATTTTGCGGATTGGCAGTGGTACTGCTGAAATTCCGCTTCCGGGAGTTGCACCGGCGTGAGATGTGTACTTTACTTCTGGCGTTGTTTTTCGGTCTGGCTTCGCATGTGTGTATTGAGTTATTCTGCAACCGCATTGCACTTCCGGAATATGTGGTATGGCTGTATTGGATAATTTGGGCAATTGCTCTGCGGTTCGCTTTTTGCAAAGGATCATGGAACCATTTTCTGGTAATTTCTCAAACCGGCATACCTTTGGCTTTCAGTAATCTGCTGATGCCGATGCAGATATTACGGAATGGCGAAATGTTTGATCCAGGTTTCAATGACAAGCTGAATATAGCGGTGGTTGTGCTTATGCTGGCTGGTTATATTATGCTTTACCGTGCTTTTCGCACCCGTTCCGGACGTTTGAATAAATTCATTCCATCACTGCCGCTGGCAGGATTGCTTTGTCTGTTTTGTGCGGTTCCGGATCAATGGGGAAACTTGAGTTTTGATGATTATCACAATGGGGAAGCGGTTCTGCCGTGGTTTTTGTATCAGAAGTTCGGCTGTCACATGTACATTGACTACATCCCCAGTCGTGGAGTGGTCAACTATGTGCCCGGTTTTTTGCTGTGGCTTTTCAAAGGGCATGATTTTTCTTTTATTCACCGTTTTATAAAATGGGCTGATCTTCCATTGTATTTGATGGCATTGGTTATATTGCGTCGCCGTTGCGGTCTTTTGGTTGCTTTCGCCGGTTGTGCCGGAATAACGATTCTTACGCCGAATATCGGTGCCGGACTGCTGGTCGGGTTGTGTGTCTGGGCGTGGCTTTCCGAACCGGGATGGAAAGCCTCTCCTGCGCTGATGCTGTTGACGTTTTTTGTTACCGGATTACTGGGGATGCTTTACTCTCTGACTGATACGCTGGTGGTATTTGTGGCGATGCTGCCGATGGCATTTTACATGTTGTTTCTGGCGTGGAAACACGAGCGGAAAAAATTATTGACGGTATTCGGCTGCATAGTGTTCTTTACCGCAGGGATTTTACTGCTGCCATTGTGCCGGAATATTTTTATCGGCATTCTGCGTGTGCTGTTTATGCAGACGGATACTTATACCACTGCTCATTGTGTGCCGTTGCTGAAGCATAATGTCGCTCATTATACCATATACTATATCGCTTTGAATTACGGATTTCTGTTATTGACAGCGTTATTTGCAATACGGCTGTTTTTCCGGCGCAAAAATAATGACATAAGGGACAATATCCATTATTTTGCCACAGTTTCGCTGGTGGTACTTGGTGTCATATTGATTCAACGGGCTTCAGGCAGAGCCGGTTGTGATCCCTTTTCCAGAGGAGCGGTAACAACAATGCTTCTTTTGATATTTGCTTTGCCGGTCTGGATTGGAGACTGGTCGCGCAAAAGGCTCAAAATTTCCCATATTGTGATATTATGCATGCTTTTTGGAGCTTGCGGCAACTATGCCGGACGATTGTATGAATTGGATGAAAAGATAAGAGGAGTTCTGCTTGAACCGGAAAATACCGTAGATCCGGTTTCTGCCGGATTGCCGAATCTGGGAAATAACACCATATTGCAGACAGCTCATTTCGACCATCATAAACAGGTCAAATCGGTGATAATCAGCATTTTGCCGGATGTTGAAAAGAATGGCGGATTCTGGGATATGACCAATAATTCCACGATTTACGCTTATTGCGGCAACGGAATACGTCCACCGATGAGTTATCCGGCATATTTCTATGTGGCGAGTTTGCCATTGGGCTGGAAAATGCAGCAGGAAATTGCCGCCGCGTCACCGGTATTGGTGCTGATAAAAGGTAAAAATATTGAATTTCACGAAGGGTCTCCTGCTTTACGCAGTTATCCTTTGTATAAATATTTATTGGAAAATTACCGGGTATTTTCTGATATTTACGGCAAAATATGGATGATTCGCCGTGGACATGAAAAACTGCTGGCAAATTCATCATTGGTCAGGCAGGAAACGTTGGGTGACCAGAAGTTGTTGAGTGAAGCTCTGGATTATAAAAGTATTGATGGTTATCCGCGTTCATGGGGAGCATCAATGGGGTCTTTGCGGAAAAAATTGGGTAATCCGGTGAAACTGAAGTCGCAACAACTTGATGCGCAAAATATTGGGTTGTATGGAGCAACAGTATGGAAAGGAGATTTTCTTTATTTGAAATTCAGTCGTCCTGTAATGTCTCAAATGATCGTTGTTTCATGGCAGGATGATTTCGGTGGTGAAGGGCAGCCATATCTGCTGTTCTGGGGCGGCAGCAGTGAATTTCTGGTACCATTGTTTGCCAGTTCAAACTGGTTTATGAGCAAAAACAAAAGTGGAATAATAATTCAGTATGCAGATCAGTTGCCTGAAGAACTTCACTTGGAAGAGGCTGTTCTTTATGATCGTGCAGAATAAAAAGGTTCATCGACGGTTTGTGACACTGATATGCGGAAAAATATAAAAATCCGGATATTGTCCTGATTTTTGTTGAAAATATAACCAGTACTGGCGCACCTGCTCGGCAGGTTGCAAGGTGTCTCGCTGCTCCGTTGTCGCAGCTCAATCAACGCTATTCGGGACATTACCAAAACCGGTACTCTGCTTAAAATACTTCGTTTGCGGTCGGTATTGAAACAGCGGCACCGTGGCGGCTCACTGTTATGGAACTGGCAAGTGCGGCACAGTTCATCGCTGTTTCAGCATCCATGCCGCGCAATTTCGCCGCCAGAAAATATCCGGTAAAAGTATCTCCGGCACTGGTGGTGTCAACGGCTTTGACCACCCGGGCTGGAACGGTGATCTCCTGATCGCCATTGCGGTAAACCGCCCCGTCTTTTCCCAATGTGACCACGATTTCATTTTCCGGAAAGAGTTCTGCCATCGCCGCAGCCATCTGATCGGCTCTGCCGTTTGAAGCTGTCAGTTGTGCTGCTTCGATCTCATTGACTATGATCAGGTCACACAGCTGCAGCGGATAAGAACGTACTTCCGGAGTACACGGGGCAGGGTTGATCGCCACCTTCAAACCGCACGCTTTGGCATTGCGGATAAGGTATGGGATGTCGTTGATCTCATTTTGCAGCAAAAGCCAGCTGCCCTGCGGCATCTTCTGCAGAATATCCAGCATCCGGTCAGCTGGGATCTGCATATTGGCTCCGGGATAAAGCAGAATGGAATTTTGTCCGGAACTTTTTTCCACCTGAATGATCGCATGACCGGTGGCACAATTTCCGGTAATGACATTTTCCGTATCCACACCGGATTTTTCGAGGAGCTCTTTGAGGAAAATTCCATCCTGCCCGATCATGCCGGCGTGAAGTGTCGTAACTCCGGCACGGGCGAGGGCGATGGATTGATTGAGCCCTTTGCCTCCGGCGTTGATCCGGTAAGCTGTGGAACTTAAAGTTTCTCCGGGAGCGACAAAATGTTCAACAGTGTAAACATGATCGATATTCAATGAACCGAAATTCAAAACCTGCATACTGTCAAGATCCTTATGATATGAAAATTCTGATTGTACAGATGAAAATATACTGTTTTTTTTCAACCGCTTGCAGCAAAAGCAAGCAGTTTTCCATCTTCAAAATAACCGGTTTTTAATATACTGCGGTGTTTCCGTGCAGTCAAATTTTTATTATGATTTTCAGGCGCGAAAGTGTGTTGATGCCGATTGACAAAAATCGTCAGATCCCATCACGGAGAATGCCGGAGAGACCGTCAGATTTCCCGTATGATTATTTCCGCATCGCGCAATGTGCGAACTCAAAAATTGTTATTGTCCCAATTTTTGTGAAAAATCTTTACTGCGGTGGCGCACCCGCTGGGCGGGTTGCCGGGTGTCTCGCTGCTCCGTTGTCGCAGCTCAATCAACGCTTTTTAGAAAAAAGCTGGGCAAAAAACTGCTCGGCGGGTTGCCTGCTGTCGCGCACGCCTCGTTGGGCGTGCTTGATCGGGAACCACTGTCCTCCAAAGCTTCAGCGACGGAGGATCGTCGCAAAACCCGACCTTGCCGCACGCCTTGTCGCGGCGTAGCGTAAGCGAAGACGGATGCATCCACCGATAGAAAATAAACCGTGATTGGACAGTTGACAAATTACTGCTTGTGTGATATGTTTCATGCATTACAAATTACGTTTTTTTTGCAAATTTATATTTCA
>JAZSIZ010000067.1:0-46724 GCA_045534015.1 Victivallaceae bacterium
CTGGGTCTGAAAGAAGCCAAAGACTTGGTCGAAGGCGCTCCGAAGACCATCAAAGAGGCTGTCGCCAAAGACGAAGCCGAAAAGATCAAAGCTACGCTGGAAGCAGCTGGTGCCAAGATCGAAGTCAAGTAATTTATTTACTGGATTTTCTCACGGCGGCGGGGTGAAAAACCCCGTCCGCCGCGATTTCGTGTTCTGCTCACGATTTTTTTATTTCCTCTGTGATGTGGTTTTTTATCCGGAGGAAAAAGCAGAAAAAGATTTCCGATTTCCCGTTGCCGGTGTGGTTTTTTGCCGGTTCCTGCGGGGGAGGATGTTGCAAAGCGGCAAGCGAATATTTGCAGCAGATGGATCCGGGTGGTGATATGGTTTTTTGTCACTGCTGATGGATCGATACTCCGGATGACGGTGTGGTTTTTTGCCGTTGGCGGAGAGGTTTCCCGATTTCACTTTTCCACAGGGGAAAAGCATGAGATCGGTTGTTTTGTCTTTTGATGATACAGTTTTCCCGGCGGGAACGGTCGGATTTTGCCGTAATGCCGGAAAATTTTGAATATTTTTGAAATTTTTTTCAACCAACATAACAACAAGGTGAATGTAATGGCGGAACGTAAAAGTTTCGGACAGCTGCGCAATGTCCTGGAAATGCCCGACCTGATCAGTTTGCAGGTCGATTCCTATGACAATTTTTTGCAGCGGTTTGTCCCTCCTGCTGAACGTAAACGGCAGGGACTTCAGGAAATTTTCATGGATATTTTTCCCATTGAAAGTTTCGACAAAAATATGTCGCTGGAATTTGTTTCCTATGAGATCGGTGAATGCCCTCCGCAGAAAAGTGATGTGATCGACTGCATTAAGGACGGCAAGATCTACGATGCTCCGCTCTATGTCAATTTCCTGCTCAAGGTCAAAGATATGGAGATCCCTGAAAGAGTTTTCATGGGTGATATTCCCATCATGACCGAACAGGGTACTTTTATCATCAACGGTGCGGAACGTGTTATTATCAGTCAGCTGCACCGCAGTCCCGGAATCTGTTTTGAAAAGAACCGCCACACTTCCGGCAGAATGCTTTACAGCTACCGGGTCATTCCGGATCGCGGAAGCTGGATGGATGTGCAGTTCGACCAGAGCGGTCTGATTCAGATTTATCTTGACCGCCGCCGCCGCCGCCGGAAATTCTATATCACCACCTTCTTCCGGGCGATCGGTTATCCGACCAACCATGACATTCTCAAAGAGTTCTACACTCTCAAGAAGATGTCTGTCGGCGCGCTGCTCAAAGAAAAAGATCTTTCCAAATACTACACTGTTGACACAGTGACCAATGCCGCTGAAGAAGTGATCGTCGGCGAATTGCTCCAGCTCAACGAAAAAGCTCTGGCTGATATGCATGCCAGCGGTGTGGAAAGTGTGGAAGTCGCTGTGGTTCCGCCCAAAGAAGACTACATTTTTGCCACCATGCGCAAAGATCCTGCCCGCAACGAGGAAGAAGCTCTCAAAGCCATCTACCAGCGTATGCGTCCGGGAGATCCAATCAACCTTTCCAACGCCCGGCTGCTGATCAAACGTCTTTTCTTTGACAACCGCCGTTACGATCTGGGTATGGTGGGTCGTTACAAACTCAACGAAAGATTGCAGCTGGATATCCCTGCCGATCTGCGTACTCTCGATCCGCGCGATTTGATCGCCGCCACCAAGATGCTGATCGAACTGCACCACACCAATGGTCCGGTCGATGACATTGACCATCTGGGTGCCCGTCGTGTGCGTACCGTCGGTGAGCTGCTTCAGAATCAGTGCCGTGCCGGATTGCTCCGTACCGAGCGTCTGATCCGTGAACGCATGACTTTTGAAGAACCGAATATTTCTCCTTCCAAGTTGATCAATCCCAAAACTTTTGCCGGTGTGGTGCGCGACTTTTTCGCCCGCAGCCAGCTTTCCCAGTTCATGGATCAGAACAACCCGTTGAGCGAACTTACCAACAAACGCCGTTTCTCGGCATTGGGCCCCGGCGGTTTGAGCCGTGACCGTGCCGGATTTGAAGTGCGTGACGTTCACTCCAGCCACTACGGCCGTATCTGTCCGATCGAAACTCCGGAAGGTCCGAATATCGGTCTGATCAGCTCCATGGCTCTGTATGCGATCATCAACGAATACGGATTTCTGGAAACTCCCTACCGTAAAGTGGTCAATGGTCAGGTCACTGATACCATTGATTATCTGACTGCGGATAAAGAGGAGCAGTTCGTGATCGCCCAGGCAAACGCTTTGCTGGATGAGAATAACTGTTTTGTCCGTGATATGGTCATGTGCCGTAAGGCAGGTGAATCTGCCGAGCATCCCAAAAACACCATTGACTATATGGACGTTTCTCCGAAACAGCTGGTCAGTGCTGCTGCCGGTATCATTCCGTTCCTTGAACACGACGACGCCAACCGTGCTTTGATGGGATCAAACATGCAGCGTCAGGCTGTGCCGCTGCTGATGCCGGATTCACCCTATGTCGGTACCGGTCTGGAAGAGCGTATCGCCCGTGACTCCCGTGCGGTGATCGTCGCCCGCGAAGATGGTGTGGTCGCCGAAGTCAACAGCGAACGGATCGTGGTCACTCCCGACGGCGCATTGCCGACCGAAGAGGTTCCCGGACGCACTTACCGTCTGTACAAGTATCTGCGGAGCAACGCCGGTACCTGTATCAACCAGCGTCCCCGTGTCCGTCGCGGCGATGCCGTGAAAAAAGGCGATCTGCTCGCCGACGGTGCTGCCACCCAGGGTGGTGAATTGGCTCTGGGCCGTAACGTGCTGGTGGCATTCATGCCGTGGTGCGGATACAACTTTGAGGACGCTATCATCGTCAGTGAAAGATTGGTGAAAGAGGATGTCTACACCAGTATCCATGTTGATGAATTTGAAATCACCAGCCGTGATACCAAACTCGGTCCGGAAGAGATCACCCGCGATATTCCGAATGTCGGTGAAGATGCTCTGCGCAATCTGGACAGCCGCGGTATTGTCATCGAGGGTGCTGAAGTCAAACCCGGTGATATTCTTGTCGGTAAAATCACTCCGAAAAGTGAAACTGAACTTGCTCCGGAAGAACGTTTGCTCCGGGCGATTTTCGGTGAAAAAGCTGCCGATGTCAAAGATTCCAGCTTGACTGTTTCCAGCGGCAAGGGCGGTATCGTCATGGATATCCGTACTGAATCTGTGAAAGATCAGCCCGCCAAGACCGGAATGACCAAAACCGAGAAAAAGACGCAGGAAAAACAGATCCGCAACGATTACCGCGAAACCAATAATGAATTGATCGCTGAACTCGGTGAACGTCTTTCCGAACTTCTGCTCGGAGTCAAACTGCCGGTGCAGATCATCGACGGTGCTTCTGAAGAACAGAAGGTTCTGGTTCCTGCCAACAGAAAGATCACCCGCAGTCCCATCAACAAACTTGCCACTCACTACAAGAGCTGGCAGATGGAAGATTGCGATGTGAAAGCTTCCATCAGTGCCATTATCGACAGCTTCAAAGAACGTTTTGAAGAAAACGAAGCCCGTCTGCGTGCGCTGGATGATGAGAACTTCGGTGAAAATGAACAGGGTACGATCAAACGTGTCAAAGTCTATGTCGCCTGCAAACGCAAACTTCAGGTCGGTGACAAGTTGGCCGGACGTCACGGTAACAAGGGTATTGTTTCCCGTATCGTTCCGCTGGAAGACATGCCGTTCCTCGAAGACGGTACTCCGGTTGATATCATCCTCAACCCGCTCGGCGTGCCGAGCCGTATGAATATCGGTCAGGTTCTGGAAACCCATCTGGGCTGGGCGGCGAAGATGCTGGGCATCAAAGTTGCCACTCCGGTCTTTGATGGTGCCAGCGAGCAGGACATCATCGATATGATGGAAAAAGGCAACGAGCGTTTCGCTGAAGAAAATGGTAAAAATTACCATTGGGGCTTCAAGAAACAGGCTGATGGTTCTTACGTCTACGATGGTAAGACTGATGTGTATGACGGACGTACCGGTGACCGCTTCGATCAGCGTGTCATGGTCGGTCAGATCTATATGTTGAAACTCGACCACCTGGTCGCCAACAAGATCCACGCCCGTGCCGTCGGTCCGTACTCACTGGTCACGCAGCAGCCGTTGGGCGGTAAAGCGCAGCACGGTGGTCAGCGTTTCGGTGAAATGGAAGTGTGGGCTCTGGAAGCTTACGGTGCAGCATACAACCTTCAGGAAATGCTCACTGTCAAGTCGGACGATGTGAAAGGCCGTTCACGGATCTACGAATTGATCGTCAAAGGTCAGAACGTATTGACTGCCGGCCGTCCGGAATCTTTCAACGTGTTGCTGAAAGAAATGCAGAGTCTTGGTTTGGATATTCGCACCGTTCGCGGCGGCGATGATCGGTAATAACAAATTCGAGGGAGGATTTTACCTTGATTGACAATACTTATGCTTATCGGGAGTTGCTGGGACAGGATCCCACTACTTCGTTCGGAGCGATCTCCATCAATGTCGCCTCTCCGGATGTCATCCGGAGCTGGTCGCATGGTGAGGTCAAAAACCCGGAAACCATCAACTACCGGTCATTGAAGCCGCAAAAGCGCGGTCTTTTCTGTGAACGTATTTTCGGACCCACCAGGGACTGGGAATGCAACTGCGGTAAATACAAACGCATCAAACACAAAGGCATTATCTGTGACCGCTGCGGTGTGGAAGTTACTCTTTCCAATGTCCGCCGTGAAAGAATGGGACATATCGAACTGGCAGTGCCGGTTTCCCATATCTGGTTTTTCAAGTGTATGCCCTGCCGTATCGGTCTGATGCTGGAAATGACCAGCAAAGAACTGGAAGATGTTCTTTACTATGAACGGTACGTGGTTATCGAACCGGGTGATGCCATCGAATTGACCAAAGGTCAGGTGATGAGCGAGATCGAATACAAAGAGGCCCGTGAAAACTACGGCGATTCCTTTATCGCCGACATGGGTGCCCCCGCGATCAAAGCTCTGCTGGAAGACATTGATCTGGAAGCTCTCAAAGGCGAACTGGAAGTCCGTCTGGAAAAGACCAACAACAAAGCGAACCGCAAGAAACTTGCCAAACGTCTGCGTCTGGTCGAAGGATTTCTGGAATCCAATTCCCGTCCTGAATATATGATCATGTCGGTGCTGCCGGTCATTCCGCCGGATCTGCGTCCGCTGGTTCCGCTGGAAGGCGGCAGATTTGCCACCAGTGACCTGAACGATCTTTACCGTCGTGTGATCAACCGCAACAACCGGTTGAAAAATCTGCTTCAGATCCACACTCCGCCGGTGATCATCCGCAACGAAAAACGCATGTTGCAGGAAGCGGTCGACTCCCTGATGGATAACGGCCGTCACGGCAGAGTTGTCACCGGTGCCGGCAACCGTGCGCTCAAGAGTTTGTCTGACATGCTCAAAGGTAAGCAGGGTCGTTTCCGTCAGAACCTTTTGGGTAAACGTGTTGACTACTCCGGACGTTCTGTGATCGTGGTCGGTCCCGAATTGAAGATCCATCAGTGTGGTCTGCCCAAAAAGATGGCGATGATCCTCTTTGAACCTTTCATCATCCGTCACCTTAAAGGTCGCGGTTATGCCCACACTGTCCGCGGTGCCAAACGCATGATCGAGCGCGGAGAATCCGTGGTTTGGGATATTCTGGATGAAGTGAGCAAAGGACATCCTGTGATGCTGAACCGTGCGCCGACACTGCACCGTTTGAGTATTCAGGCATTTGATCCGGTGCTGATCGAGGGTTCTGCTCTGCGTCTGCACCCGCTGGTCTGTACTGCGTACAACGCTGACTTCGACGGTGACCAGATGGCTGTCCACGTGCCGCTTTCAAACGAAGCGCAGATGGAAACCAAACTGCTGATGCTTTCTCCCAACAACATCTTCTCACCTGCCAACGGTAAACCGATCGTTTCACCCACGCAGGATATTACGCTGGGAAGTTATTATCTGACACTGGAACCGCAGAATAAGAGTGCGAAACTTTACCGTGACTATTTTGAAGTACTTTTCGCCATGCAGTCCGGTTATATCGGCATTCACGATGCGGTGCGTATCCCGAACCCCGACCGGGGCAAGGATACCCTCTACGGTGACAAGGAATCCAAGTTCATTCTGACCACTCCGGGCCGTTGTCTTTTCAATGAGATCTGGGATTCCCAGCTGGGATTCTACAACCAGGTGGCGAAGAAAAAGGATTTGAGCCGTCTGATCCGTGACTCCTATCAGCTGGTCGGTCATCAGGCGACCATCAAACTGCTGGACGACCTGAAAGATCTGGGTTACCGTCACTCCACACTTGCCGGTCTTTCCATCTCTATTGCCGACTTGAAAGTGCCTGCCACTAAAGTTGAATTGATCGAGAATGCCCGTAATCAGATCGGTGAAGTTATGCAGCAGTACACCGACGGTATGCTGACCGACGGTGAGCGTCATAAAAAGGTCATCGATATCTGGACACAGACCAGTAACACCGTGGCTAACGAGCTTTTCAAACATCTGGAAGAAGCCAGCCGCCGCGGAGAGATCAACCCGGTTTACGCCATGATGGATTCCGGTGCGCGAGGCAGTAAAGATCAGATCCGTCAGCTTGCCGGTATGCGTGGTTTGATGGCGAAACCGAATGGCGACATCATTGAGCGTCCGATCATTTCAAACTTCCGTGAAGGTCTGTCAGTGCTGGAATACTTCATTTCCACCCACGGTGCCCGTAAAGGTTTGGCTGATACCGCTCTGAAAACTGCGGACTCCGGTTACATGACCCGCCGTCTGGTTGACGTGGCGCAGGATGTGATCTGCCGTGAGGAAGATTGCGGAACCACCAAAGGTGTCTGGACCAGTGCCATTACCGAAGGTGACGAAGTCATGCTTCCGCTGCGTGACCGTCTGGTCGGCCGTTACAGTGCCCAGGATATCCGTGATCCTGCGTACAATGACAAACGTCTGATCATCGCTGCCGGTGAAGAATTTACTCCTGAAATCGCCGAATTGATTGAAAAACGCGGTATTCTCAAAGTTCTGATCCGTTCTGCTCTGACCTGTGAAACCCACCGCGGTCTGTGCGTCAAGTGCTACGGCAGAAACCTTGCCAGTGACCGTGAGGCCCGTCTCGGTGATGCTCTGGGTATCATTGCCGCCCAGTCAATCGGTGAGCCTGGTACACAGTTGACAATGCGTACCTTCCACATCGGCGGTACTGCTTCTGCGGCGTATAAGCAGCCGGTCATTGCCGCCCGTCATGACGGTAAGATCAAGCTGTTGAATGTCCGTACGGTCGTCAACCAGAAAGGTCAGACCGTTGTGGTCAACAAAAATGGTTGCGTGATCGTTTACGATCCGGTCAAAGCTGCTGAATTTGAAGAGCGTGAACGCGCCAAACGCGATGCCGAAGCAGCAATTCTCGGCATGGTGCAGAAAGCGTATGACTTCGGTACCGATGCGGTTATCGAAGCTGAATTGGAACGCTATGATCTTGAGCCGGGTTCAATGCTGGACAAAATCGATGGAGACACCGTCAAAGCCAACGAAGTATTTGTCCGCTGGGAACCTGACCATGTGCCTATTATTATTGAAGAAAGCGGTATTGTTTCACTTACCGACCTGGTCGATGGTGTGACTATCCAGAAACAGAAACGCGGTTCCGGCAGCGGTGACCAGGGAACGGTTATGGAACACCGTGACGACCTGCATCCGCAGATCACCGTGCTGGATGAAAATAATAACCTGCTTTCCAGTTACCCGCTTCCGGCAGGTGCGGTGCTGATGACCAAGAACGGAGCGAAAGTCGTTCCCGGTATGGTGGTCGCCCGTGTTCCCCGCCAGTCTGCGAAGAACAAAGATATTACCGGTGGTTTGCCCCGTATCGCCGAGCTGTTTGAAGCCCGTATTCCCAAGGATGTGGCAGAGATCGCCAAGATCGACGGTTTTGTTACCGTGGATAAACTGGCACGCGGCAAACGCCAGATCGAGATCCGTGACCCGAATTCAGGCAGGGTCGAGGAGCATAACGCCATTCCGTTGTACAAACATCTGGTGGTGAGCAAAGGCGACTATGTCCACAAAGGTCAGAAACTGACCGAGGGATCGATCGTGCCTCACGCTCTTCTGGAAGTTTGCGGTATTCACGAATTGCAGCGTCACCTGGTGGATGAGATCCAGCTGGTGTACCGTGCGCAGGGTGTGGAGATCAACGACAAACACGTCGAGATCATTATCCGCCAGATGATGCAGAAAGTCCGGATCACCGATCCGGGCGATACCGAATATCTGGTCGGCGAACAGCCGGATCGGGTGGAATTCAACCGGGTCAACCGCGAAACCATCGCACGCGGCGACCGCCCGGCGGAAGCAGAGCCGGTGCTGCTTGGTATTACCAAGGCGGCATTGGAGACCGGAAGTTTCATTTCGGCAGCCAGCTTTCAGGACACCACCCGTATCCTGACCGAGGCTGCCGTTGCCGGCAAGATCGATAAACTGGAAGGATTCAAAGAGAACGTCATTACCGGACACCTGATCCCTGCGGGTACAGGTACGGAAAAAATGCAGTCAATCCGTCTGGTTTACAATGGTGAAGAAATTGAACCGGAATTGCCGCCGGCACAGGAGGCTGAAAAGTCTTATGAAGACATCGCCGCCGCATGGCGTGACTCCGATTCAGAGGAAGAGGACATGCTCCCCGATGAAGCCAAAGAATTGATCGTCGATGACGATTTGGAGGGTTTAAACGAGGAAATCTGAGGTTTTTTGCAAAAAATTTCAGTAAAAGATTTGAAAAAAACACGTTTTGGTGTTATTTTATAAGTCTTTGATGCATTGTGTAATTGGGTGTACTAAATATAATAAGTGTAAAAATCAGGAAACTACCATGCCGACAATCAATCAGCTGGTGCGTCTCGGACGCGAAGAAAAAGAGAAGAAAAGCAAGTCAAAAGCGTTGAGTGCCTGCCCGCAGCGTCGCGGCGTCTGCCTCCAGGTCACCACCCGTACCCCGAAAAAGCCGAACTCGGCGTTGCGCAAGATCGCCCGTGTTCGTCTGACCAACGGTCAGGAAGTCACCGCCTACATCGGCGGTGAGGGGCACAACCTTCAGGAACACTCTGTGGTTCTGGTCAAGGGCGGTCGTGTCCGTGACCTTCCGGGTGTTCGTTACCACATCGTCCGTGGTTCTCTGGACAGCCTCGGTGTTGAAAAACGCCGTCAGGGTCGTTCCAAATACGGCGCCAAACGTCCGAAACCGGGTCAGGAAGACGCCAAAGGCAAAGGCAAAAAGAAATAATCAGGGAGTATAAAAAGCTATGAGAAGACGTAGTGTCGTCAAACGGGAGCTGACTCCCGATGTGAAGTACAACAGTACGCTGATTGCCCGCCTGATCAATACGATCATGACCCGCGGCAAGAAAGCTACTGCTGAAGGTATCGTTTATGATGCTCTGGATCTGATTCAGAGCAAAAAAGCTGACATGCCGGCTATCGACGTGTTTACCCAGGCTCTGGAAAACGTCAAACCCAAGCTGGAAGTCAAAAGCCGTCGCGTCGGCGGTGCCACCTATCAGGTTCCGGTCGAAGTTGAGCCGGAGCGTCAGGTCGCTCTTGCCATGCGCTGGATCGTTACCTATTCCCGCGGCCGCAAAGGCAAATCCATGACCGAATCTCTGGCCGGAGAATTGCTGGATGCTTTCAACAACACCGGTTCTTCAATCAAGAAAAAAGAAGATACCTACAAAATGGCGCAGGCGAACAAAGCTTTTGCCCATTATCGTTGGTAATTTGAAGCAGGGAAGTGTACCATGAGCGAAAAACAGTTTCAAGAGTCACCGGGCCGTCAGGTAAGTTTGCGTAATGTCCGTAATATCGGTATTATGGCTCACATTGACGCCGGCAAGACCACGCTGACCGAGCGTATCCTTTTCTACTGCGGTAAAAACTACAAGATCGGTGATACCCATGAAGGTACTGCCACCATGGACTGGATGGAGCAGGAGCGTGAACGCGGTATTACCATCACCAGTGCTGCGACTACCTGCTTCTGGAAAAATCACCGTATCAACATCATCGATACTCCGGGACACGTGGACTTCACCGCCGAGGTGGAGCGTTCTTTGCGCGTTCTGGACGGTGCCGTTGCGGTGTTCTGTTCCGTCGGTAAAGTTCAGCCCCAGACTGAAACCGTCTGGCGTCAGGCGCAGAAATATCATGTGCCGATCGTTGCTCTGATCAACAAAATGGACCGTACCGGTGCCGATTTTGACGGTGCCGTCAAAGAGATTCAGACCAAACTCGGAGCCAACCCGATCCCTGTCACTCTGCCGATCGGCAGAGAAGGTGACTTCAAGGGTGTGATCGACGTTTTTGCCAATAAAGCCTACTACTTCAATTCTGAAGATCAGGGTTTGAAGATCATCGAGGGTGAAGTCCCCGCTGAATTGCAGGCCTATCGTGATTCCACTTTTGAAAACAACGTTGAGCGTCTTGCTGAAGTTGATGATGAAATCATGGAACTCTTCCTGGAAGGTGAAATTCCGGAAGTCGATGCTCTGCGTGCCGCTCTGCGCCGTGCGACTTTGAAAGCGAAAGCTGTTCCGGTTGCCGCTGCCAGTGCGTTCAAATGCCGTGGTGTCCAGCCGTTGCTGGATGCGGTGGTCGATTATCTGCCCAGCCCGGTTGACATCTGGGACATCACCGGTTCCGATGCTGCCACCGGTGCAGAACTGACCCGTCACGTCGGTGACATGCAGCCTTTCGCCGCTCTGGTTTTCAAAATCATGAGTGACCCGTTTGTCGGTAAACTTTACTACTTCCGTATTTACTCCGGTGTGGCAAAACAGGGTATGACCGTGTTGAACCCGCGTACCGGCAAAAAAGAACGTCTGGGCCGTCTGCTGCAGATGCATGCCAACAGCCGTGAAGAACGTGACGAGATCTACTCCGGTGATATTGCTGCTGCTGTGGGTCTGCGCAACGTGACCACCGGTGACACCATCTGCGTGGAAACCGATCCGATCGTGCTGGAATCCATGAGCTTCCCTGAACCGGTTATCTCCGTGGCTGTGGAACCGAAATCCAGTGGCGACCGTGATAAACTGACCAAAGGTCTGATTGCCCTTTCCGATGAAGACCCGACCTTCCGTATCAACAGTAACGAAGAAACCGGTCAGACCATTATTTCCGGTATGGGTGAGCTGCATCTGGAAATCATCATCGACCGTTTGATCCGTGAATTCAAAGTTGAAGCGAATACCGGTGCTCCGCAGGTTGCTTACCGTGAAGCGTTGAGCAAACCTTCTGAATCCGATATGAAATTTGTCCGTCAGTCCGGCGGTCGCGGTCAGTATGGTCACTGTATCATCAATCTTATCCCCGGCGAACCCGGTTCCGGTATCATTATTGAGAACAAAGTTGTCGGCGGTAATATTCCCAAAGAATACATCAAACCGATTGAAAACGGTATCCGTGAAGCAGCTGCCAGCGGTGTGCTTGCCGGTTATCCGGTGATCGACTTCAAAGTTGAGATCATCGACGGCAGTTACCACCCGGTTGACTCCTCTGAAATGGCGTTCAAAGTCGCCGGTTCAATGGCGTTCAAAGATGCTGCCAAGAAATCCGGCATCTCTCTGCTTGAGCCGATCATGAAGGTCGAGCTGACCACTCCGGATGAAAACATGGGCGACCTTATCGGCGACTTGAACAGCCGTCGTGGTGCGATCGTTGAGATCAATGCCGGTGAAAACAGCTTTACCCGGGTTCAGGCGAACGTGCCGCTTTCAGAGCTTTTCGGTTACGCTACAGCGATCCGTTCACTTTCCCGCGGTCGTGCTACCTACTCGATGGAGCCGGCGCACTTTGAAAGAGTTCCGAAACAGATTCAAGATAAAATCGTGGAGAAAAAATAAAAATGGCAACTGCGAAAACTCAACGTATCCGCATCCGTCTGCAGGCTTACGAGCACCGGATTCTGGATCAGTCTGTCAATGAGATTCTGGATGCTGCGAAACGTACCGGTGTTATGGTTGCCGGTCCGGTTCCGCTTCCGACCCGTATCGAACGCTGGACGGTTAACCGTTCACCCCATGTTGACAAAAAGTCCATGGAGCAGTTCGAAATCCGCACCCACAAACGGATGCTGGATATTGTGAATCCGAATGGACGCACGGTGGACGAGCTGAAAAAGCTCAATCTGCCCGCCGGTGTGGACATTTCCATCAAAACGGGCTTCTGATAAGTAATCAGGGGTTCCGGGATCGCCGGGCGGGGTGCCCGGCGGTTCAGATACCGCCGCTCCCGGCCGATTGGGAGCGTGTATCGTAAGTTTCTCTATTTAATGAAAAGGAGAAAGAAATGAAAGGTTTAATCGGTAAAAAGCTCGGCATGACTCAGGTCTATGACGAGAAGGGCGTGCTGATCCCGGTGACGGTGATCCAGGCCGGTCCCTGCGTCGTGACTGGTGTCAAAACCGTCGAGCGCGACGGATACTCAGCGATCCAGCTGGGTTTCGGCAGTCGCAAAGCAAAGAACGTGACCAAAGCCCGCAAGGGTCATTTGGCCAAGGCCGGAGTCACCGGTGATGTGCTTCCTGCACTGCTTCGCGAAATTCGCGGTGCTGAAGCGGAAGTCGGTGCTGAATTGAAGGCGGATATCTTTGCCGCCGGCGAGTACCTCGATGTGATCGGTACCACCAAAGGTCGTGGTTTCCAGGGCTGCGTCAAGCGTTGGAACTTCGGTGGCGGTCGTGCCAGCCACGGTGGTGACTGGGAACGTCGTCCCGGTTCAATCGGATGCTGCGAATTCCCCGGTCGTGTTGCCAAAGGCAAAAAGATGCCCGGACATTACGGCAATGACCGCCGTACCGTGCAGAATCTGCAGATTGTGCGTGTCATGGCTGATGACAACTGCCTGTTGGTCAAGGGTGCGATCCCCGGCTGCAATGGCGGTATCGTTACCATCAAAAGCGCGCTGAAAAAAGCCGCAAAGTAAGAGGAGTAGATACAAATGGTTAAAACTTTGGATATCCTCGATTGCAGCGGTGCCCGGGTCGGCGAATTCGCCGTGCCGGAAAGTCTTTCCAGCGTGATCGAGTTGAATAAAGGCGCCCAGGCTGTTCATGACGCTGTGGTCGCTTATCTGGCAGGAGCCCGTGCCGGTTCTGCCTGTACTAAAACCCGTGGTCTTGTCCGCGGCGGCGGTGCCAAACCCTGGCGTCAGAAAGGCCGTGGCGGAGCCCGTGCCGGTTCCAACCGTTCACCCGTGTGGGTCGGCGGCGGTACGATCTTCGGACCCCAGCCCCGCAGTTTTGCCAAGAAGATGAACAAAAAAGTTCTCGCTCTGGCTCTGAAACGTGCGTTGGCTGAGCGTATTGAAGAGGGTGATGTGATGGTTCTCGACAAATTTGCTCTGCCGGATCACAAGACCCGCAGTGCTTATGCCGTGTTGAAAAACCTGAAAATTCAGGACGACACCATCATGTTGAGCATGACTGAATTCGACGAAGCGTCGATCTGCGCTACCGGCAACATCCCGAATCTGGTTGTCCGCCGTGCCGCCACGGTCAACGTGTATGAGCTGCTCCGTTTCAAGAAACTTGTTTTCTGCAAGGACGCTCTCGATGCTTTCATCGGACGTTTGGCGTAAGGAGGAGTGCAAGATGAATAGTGCTTATGACGTTATCATCGCGCCGGTTGTCACCGAGAAGTGCAATGCGCTGATCCAGGACAAGAAGTATACTTTCAGAGTTCATCCGGCTGCCGGTCGTATCGAGATCGCCAATGCGGTGGAAGAACTTTTCAAAGTCAAAGTTGCCAAAGTGAACGTGATGAACTATCAGGGCAAAGCCAAACGCGCCGGCCGTACCATGAAAATGGGTCGCCGTGCCGATTGGAAACGTGCCGTTGTCACGCTGGCTGAAGGCAGTATCGATATTATCTAAGGGAGTTTACGACAATGGCTATCAAAAGTTACAATCCGACGACTCCCTCACGGCGCAATATGTCGGTCATCGACAATTCCAGCTTGAGCAAAGTTGCGCCGTTCAAGGGTTTGGTCAAGGGTAAAAAATCCAGCGGCGGCCGTAACAATCAGGGACGGATCACCACCCGTTTCCGCGGTGCCGGTAACAAACGCTGCTACCGTATGGTTGACTTCAACCGTAACAAAGAGGGTATTGCGGCAAAGGTCGTTACCATTGAGTACGATCCCAACCGTACCGCCAACATCGCCCTGATCAGCTATGCTGACGGCGAAAAAGCTTACATCCTTGCTCCGGTCGGTCTGAAAGTCGGCGATGTGGTCATGAATGGTCCCAAAGCTGAATTGAAACCGGGCAACTGGTTGAAGCTGAAAGATATTCCGGTCGGTATTGAGATCTGCTGTATTGAAATGCAGCCCGGAGCCGGTGCCAAACTCGTCCGTTCTGCCGGACAGGTTGCCACTCTCCGCGGTAAAGAGGAACTCTACGCCCAGGTCAAACTGCCCTCCGGCGAAGTCCGTATGCTGCATGTCAATTGCCGCGCCATGATCGGTCAGATCGGCAACCTCGATCTGATGAATACCAAACTCGGTAAGGCCGGTAAAAAACGTTATCAGGGTTTCCGTCCGCATGTCCGCGGTGTTGCTCAGAACCCGGTCGACCATCCGATGGGTGGTGGTGAAGGTCGTGAGTCCGGTGGTGGACATCCCGTTTCACCGTGGGGCAAACTTGCCAAAGGCAAACGCACCCGTAACCCGAAAAAAGGTTCAAAGAAATTCATCGTTGAACGGAGGAAGAAGTAATGCCCAGATCCATCAAAAAAGGTCCTTTTGTGGATCAGTATCTGATCGACAAAGTCGAAAAGATGAATGTTGCCAACAAGACCCCGATCAAAACCTGGTCACGGCGTTCTCTGATCATTCCGGATTTTGTCGGACATACCTTCAATGTGCATAACGGCAAAACCTTTGTTCCGGTCTTTGTGACTGAAAACATGGTTGGCCACAAGCTCGGCGAATTTGTCCCGACCCGTGTCTTCAAAGTACACGGTGTGGTTTCCGGTAAGTAATCTGCCGAAAAAACCTGCAAAGCTCCAAGGTGTATGCCTTGGAGCTTTTTTGTGCTTTGCTGACTCAAATCAGAAAGATTGTTTACCGGCAGGAACAGGATTTCTACCGGAGTTATGCAATATATTCCAAGGACGTACACACCGGGTGAACGGACAATTGACGATGGTTTCATCTTTAAGCGGCAGCAGAACTTGCAACTTTTGATCATATATGCTATATTATGATTACTGTATTGTATTATATCATCATAAAAAAAGGGGAAAATATGGAAGCCAGCAATAAAGAAACAGAGGGCGTCAATGCCGGTTTTACGATCGGTTCTGTATTGATGAGGCGTTATAAAATCATATCCGGGGCGAACAATACATTCCGTTGCCGGGATATGGAAGAAGATGGCGAAGTGGTGCTTAAAGTGCTGCCGCCGGAAATCAGTCGGGACAGCTGGGCTGTGGAGAATGTAAGAAAACAGGTTTCTTCACTGAAGATGATTGCCGGGGATTCCATGGTCGCCTATTCGCTGCTTGAAAGCGATCCGGAGCATAAATGCTGTTATCTTATCAGTGAATGTGTTGATGGAGATGTTCTGGTTGATGCTGTAAATCATGCCAGACAAGCTGGAAAAATGCGTAATGAGCTGGTTATAAATCTGATTTCCCGGGTTGCCAGGATCCTGGATACCGCACATCAGAACAGCCTTGTCCACGGCGAAGTTATGCCGGATAATCTGGTGGTGCAGAGCAATGGCACAGTCAAGCTGCGCAACTTTAATTTTGCTGCCGGAATGCCCGGCAACACAGTTGCACCGGTTCCGGAGTTTCTGCCTTATATGGCACCTGAACTCTGGGCGGGAGGCAGTGCATCTTACGCTTCAGATCAATATTCACTGGCGGTGATCGCATACTGGATGTTTACCGGGATCCTGCCTTTCGGCGGCGGCAGTGAAAGTGAGCTGCGGTCAGCTGTGTTGGAAAATGAGTTGCCTGAAATGACCGGTGATGCTGCCGGATTCCGGTATATTCTGGCACGTGCAATGGATAAAAATCCGGCGAACCGTTTCGGATGCTGCCGTGAATTTGCCACAGCTCTGGCAGATGTTGCCGCTGAAAAAGGAAACACAGCTGCGGCATCGGTGGTTTCAGCGGATCAGGTGCAGAAAAGTATCCGTGAGCAGGAACTGCTCTTATCCGGCAACCGGAAAAAACTGCTCCGGTGCGACAACTGGAAATTGCGTGAGTGTGTTATCCCGCAGGGGGTGGTCGTTATTGCTCCGGGAGCTTTCCGGGGCTGTAAAGAATTGGAATCGGTAAAAATTCCGGATAGTGTGACCGAGATCGGCAGTTCTGCATTTGACGGATGCAGTAAACTTACCGATGTGGAACTGCCTTCAAGTGTTAAGAAAATCGGTTTTTTTGCGTTCCGGGGAACTCCGTGTCAGAAAAAGCTGGCAAAAAGTCACCGGTCATTGATGTATGCCCCCTGGCGCAAAGGGGCGATTTTAAGTGGTGTGGCTGCTCTGGTGCTGATATTGCTTGGGGTGATTCTGTATCCGGACAGCAATGATCCGGAATTTCAGATCAAAGATGGAGTATTGATTTCCTGCGGCAATAAAAATGTGAAAAGTTGCGAGATCCCGGGTGAAGTTACAGAAATCGCCGACGGGGCATTTGAAGATTGTTCCAAACTGGTTTCGGTGTCGATTCCGGAGAGTGTGGAAAAAATCGGAGGGAAAGCATTCCTGAATTGTACCAGATTGAAACATATTTCCATTCCGAAAAGCGTAACAAAGGTCGGAGATTTTGCATTTATGGGATGCACGAATCTGGTTTCTGCAGAAATCCCGGATGTAAAATCCGGAGAAAAAAGTGTCTCATGGAATAATATTTTTATGGGTTGCACTCAACTGGAAAAGATCAGTTTTGTCAAAGGGACGGTCTCAATCAGTTGCGGCGCTCTTGCCGGTATGGAAAATGTCAGGGAGGTTTCTCTGCCGGAAAGTCTGGAATATATTTCCCATTGTGCATTTGACGGTTGCAAGGGGCTTGAAAAGATCAATATCCCTGCCGGTGTTTATGAAATCGGAGCTGCGGCATTTTACAATTGCAGCAGTCTGACTTCGGTCACGATTCCGGAAAAGGTGGCGGATGTTTATGCTGTGACCTTTGAAGGATGTTCAAGTTTGAGCAGCATCCATATTCTGGGTGCTGAAAAGATCCATACTGCGGCATTCTACGGATGCTCCTCTTTGAAGCATGTTGCATTGCCGGAAACTCTTGTAGAGATCGGTGATAAAAGTTTTTCAAATTGTACTGCGCTTTCTGAAATCAAAATCCCCCGCAGTTTGAAGGTTATCGGCACGGCTGCGTTTTCCGGTTGTTCATCAGTGGAAGAGCTTAAGATCCCCGGCACTGTGGTCAAAGTGGCAGATCAGGCATTTGCCGGTTGCAAAGCTTTGAAAACGGTCGAGGTCGATGGTGAAAAGAGTGATGAAAATTGCCGTTGGGGCGATGTGTTTGCCGATTGTCCTGAATTGGAAACTGTCGTGATTGCTCCCGGCAGTACCTTTATCGGTATCGGAGCTTTCGCCGGGATGGAATCTTTGAAAACGGTCAAAATCGCTGACAGTGTGGAAGTGATCAAAGCAAAAGCATTTGACGGCTGTGCCAATTTGAGCAGTATTCAGCTGCCGGACAAAGTTTATGAAATCGGTGCCGCGGCATTTTACGGCTGCTCAAGTTTGAAGGAACTTACTTTGCCCGCCGGATTGAAAACTATCGGCTTGAAAGCATTTGCCAATTGTTCCGGCTTGAAAGCATTTGCTCTGAATGGTGGAAATGTGCATACCATTGAAAAGTGGACTTTTGAAAATTGTACCGCTTTGACCGATGTGAAAATTGCCGGAGTGAAGTCAATTGCCGAGGGGGCATTTAAAGGCTGTACGGCATTGAAAAATGTTGAAATGTCTTCTGCGCTGCGGACGATCGATGCTTATGCATTTACCGGCTGTACTGCGATTTCCCGTATGGAACTGCCGGTCGGCGTGACCGGTATCGGACACCATGCTTTTGCTGATTGTCAGAATATGGTTGCAATATCCATTCCGGAAACCGTTACCGAAATCGGAGCTGCGGCATTTTCCAACTGCGTTTCTCTGAAAGAAATCGTGATTCCGCAGAAGGTGAAAAATATCCATTCTGTCACCTTTGAAAATTGCCGGGCTCTGGAAAAAGTGGAAATGCAGGGAGTAATCAGTATCAGAAACAACGTGTTTGAAAACTGCGAATCGCTGAAAACGGTGATTTTCTCTCCCTGGCTTTCTCATGTCGGGAGAAAAGCATTTTCAGGCTGTTCTGAACTGACGGAATTGACATTCCCGGATTCTCTGGAAATAATAGATTCTGAAGCTTTTGCCGGTTGTGTGAAATTGAAAACAATATCTGTCTCCAAGAGAACCCGTTTGCATTGCAATGAGCCATACGGATGCAAGGTGATTTTCCGCTGATTTGCGGTCACACCGTTTTTCCCGGGGGGATTTTCCTCCCGGGAAGCTGTGCTTTTATGTCTTGTAACGGCGTTATATACGGTAAAGTTTGAAGCAGTGTTTTACCCGGTTTTGCGGAGTTGATCATGTTGAAAAATCAATTGGATACACCATCACTTATTCTCGATATTGACCTGTTTGAAAAGAATCTTGCCGCCATGCGTGATTTTGCCGCTTCCCGGGGCAAGAAACTGCGGCCTCATGCCAAGACCCATAAATGTCCGGAAATAGCCCGCCGCCAGCTTGCCTGCGGCAACTGTGCCGGGGTATGTGCGGCAAAACTTTCTGAAGCAGAAGCTCTTGCCGCTGAAAATATTCAGAATATCCTGATCACCTCCCCTGTTGCTGCGCCGTGGAAAATCGGGCGTGTTGCCGGATTGAATGACAAAATTTCCGGACTTCAAGTCGTGGTCGATCATCCGGAACAGGTGAAAATGCTCGCCGCTGTTGCAACTGCGGATAAGCCGATCCATATCCTCATCGATGTCGATCCGGAAATGGGCAGAACCGGGATCGCTTTTCGTGATGCTCCGGAATTCGGCAGTTTCATTGCCGGATTTCCCGACCTTATTCTCGATGGAGTGCAGTGTTATGCCGGACATTTACAGCATATTGTTTCTGCCGGAATCCGTGCCGCAGAAACATCCAGGCTGATGAAAAAGGGGGCGGAGGTTTTCAATATTCTCAAAGAAAGATTTTCAAGCTGCCGGATCTATACCGGTACCGGCACCGGTACATCCGCAGCTGATCTGGAGATCCCTGAACTTACTGATATTCAGGTCGGTTCCTACTGTATGATGGATGCTGAATATCTTGCTGTGGAACATGCCGGCACGGATTATGCCCCGGCATTGCGGATCATTTCCAGCGTGATAAGCAGCAACCATCCCGGGCATGCCACACTGGATGCCGGAACCAAAGCGATCTATGTTACTCCCGGTGCGCCGCCGCAGGTGATCGATAAGGATGTGATCGATAAGAGATTCACCTATGATTGGAACTATGGGGATGAACACGGTCATTTGACTTTTGATCCGCAGCTGACGGTCACTCCCGGTCAGCGTCTGGAATTGATCGTCTCCCATTGCGATCCGACAGTCAATCTCTTTGATGAATTATTTGTCGTACGCAATGATGAGGTCATTGACTGCTGGCAAATCTCCCTGCGCGGCTGCTGCCGGTAAAAACGCTCTGCAAAAAAAATTCTCCATCGCCCGAAAAGCAATGGAGAATAAAACTTTGCACAGTGGTAAAATCAGGGCAGAAATTCGATTCTTTTGAGCCACACGGTTCCCGGAGTCTGATCGACAATATCCAACCGCAGCTCCTGAATATCAGCAGGCAGTTTGATATTGATGGTAAAGGAGTGTTCTTTGCCGTCGCAAATCAGAGATGGAAAACGGAAAAACTGTTTTGCATTGAAATTCTTATCACCTTTTTTCGTGAAAAAGATACCGCCGGTGGTGCGTTTGAAACCTTCCGCCCGGTAGGTGATTTTCAATTTACTGTATTTAGAACCGTCAAAACGGTCAAAGTTGTTGAAAAGATGGCTGTCGATTCTGTTTATATCCAGTTTCAATTCACCGTTTTCCTCGCTGACAAGCATACCATCAGCCATATCCCATGCTCCGGCACCATTGGTGAAATCCCATACCGCATTATCGATTTTTCCCTGACGGGAGAGCAGTTCTATCTTATAGATCCGGACATCTCCGGGGAATTGATCGGTAATATCCAGCCGCAGGGAAGTGATGCTTCCGGCATTCTGCCATTGGGGGGTATCCAGACGCATGGAGAATGTACGCACTTTTCCATCGGGTATGAGTGAGGGCAGTTTGATTCTGTCAACGGCATTGAATTTCTTTTTGGCAGGAGTTGTGAAAAAGAGATCTCCGGTAGTGAGCTGGGTTTTGAAACCTTTGGCAAGGTAGGTTACCCGCAGACAGTTGAAAACAGCCGGATCGATACTGGTGGATGGATTGATGATCCCGTGGTCACCCTTGGTCGGGATGATATTGATAAAATCTTCACCCTCGACGATTTTTGAATTGTTCTGCTTGTTCCACTCTGCTGTCGCGGCAGGAAATTTCCAGACAATGGGTTCAGAATCGGCAAAAAGCGTACCGGCGAATCCGGCACAAAGAACAGTCGCACAGAAAAATTTTTTGAGCATCATAATAAAACTTCCTTTTTTTTATCAGTGGTGAAAATCACCGTTACTTGTATTAATATAAACACATTTTGCCCGTTTGGCAAGAGTTCGCCGCCGGAAAAATGTATTTTTATTATATCATATTTACAGAAATTATTGTCTCAATTTTTGTGAAACATCTTTACTGCGGTGGCGCATCGTGGACAATCTCGCGCCTTGCTCCTGCGCCGCAGAGGTCGAATACAGTAGTATACTCCCTCTGCGTACTCGTCGCAAAACCCGACCTTGCCGCACGCTGCATCCACCGATAGAAAAACAAACCGTGATTTGACAGTTGACAAATCGCTGCCTGTGTGATATGTTTCATGCATTACAAATTACGTTTTTTGCAAATTTATATTTCAGTTTCACAAAATTCTGGACATTACCAAATTTTAATTCCGCCGGGGAGGATTCATGATTCTGTGGCTGAAATTAAATATATATCCTCTGCTGTTAACGGCACTTTGTCTGCTCATGACATATCTGCTGTTTTTCTGGCAGTGGCTGAATAAACATGACTGGTTGTTCTACGGAACAGCATGTGCTATTGTTTATACAGTATACAAAACGGTATATATTTATGGTCGTTATCTGCATAAGATATTAATCTATAAACGATTGATCGAAAGCGGGAAAAAAAGATTCGACTATCGTTTATTTTATCCTTATATGGATTCACCATGTATGAGGCATGTTGTATTTTTCGCATTGCTTGAAATCGGAAAAGCAAGTGAATATTCAAAAATAAAAAAAGCTTACCGGAATATTCCGTTGATTTCATACAATACATCCCCAAGAATTGCCACAGTGGAATTCAATAATCGCCGGTTGCAACTTAAAATTAAAAATCCTGATGAAAACATGTTTTAACAAATCATGTTTATTTATCGGCAGAAACATCCCGGAATTTGTATCAATTTCCGGGATGTGTTTTTCATTCTTCTTTCAACCTTTTTTTGCGATGTGCGGCACGACTGTATTATCAATTATTTAACCATGGGGAAAACTCTCATAAAAAAAGCGGCAAATACACTTTTTCAGCAGAAAAAAAGCTTGAAAAAATCTTTTTTTGCCCTATATTATACAGATTGGATAAACATAGAAAAAAAAGAGAAATTTTCCGCCGATGACAGCTGTAGATTCGATTATTACCATCGCCGGTATTTTATTGCTTGCCGGAGCATTTTCAAATAAAATCTCCTGCCGTTTCAATTTTCCGACCCTGCTGCTCTTCCTCGCCGCTGGTGTATGTGCTGAAATGCTTCTGCCTTTCAATGGTGAAAATTACGCTTCGCAAATCAATTTTTTCGGTATCATAGCGATGAGTTTTATCCTGTTTTCCGGTGGTAGTGATACCTCTTTGGAATCGATCAGACCGGTCGCTGTCCGCGGCTTGATACTCGCTATGCCGGGAGTGATGATAACCGCTTTGCTGACCGGTATCGGGGCATACTTTATGCTCGGATTCAAGCACTCATTCCTCTGGTGCCTGTTGCTTGGAGCAATCATATCATCAACCGATGCAGCGGCAGTTTTTGCTGTTCTGCGCGGGAAAGGTGTCGGTTTGAAAGGTAAGTTACAGCCGCTGCTGGAACTTGAATCAGGAAGCAACGATCCGACCGCCGCTTTTCTGACCATAATGATGATCGGTTTCATCACCGGTTCTGAAAGCAATGTCATGATCAAAGTGCCGATGATCGTCTATCAGTTGGGTGGCGGGATTCTGATCGGTGCGGCATTCGGATGGCTCGGACAGAAAATTTTTCAGGTCAAACTGGAACATGAAGGACTTTACTTCGTAGTCAGCGTTTCGTGGGTCCTGCTCAGCTACGGGCTTACTCAAACTCTCGGGGCAAATGGCTTCATGGCATGTTATGTCTGCGGAATCATCCTTAATTCAAAACGTTACAACTATCAGAAAGCACTTACAAAATTCCATACCGGTGTGGCATGGCTGATGCAAGTGGGGCTTTTTACTGTTCTTGGTTTTCTGGCGGCTCCCAAAGAGTTGATGAGTTCAGCCGTCTGGGCTCCGGGAATCGCTCTTGGCTTGTGGCTGATGTTTATAGCGCGTCCGGCGGCAGTTTTTATCTGTCTTGCCCGCAGTTCTTTTTCTCTGCGGGAAAAAATCCTGATCTCATGGGTCGGGATCAGAGGCGCAGCTCCTATTGTGCTTGCCACATTTCCGCTGGCTGCGGGGGTGGAAAATTCAACCTTGATGTTCCGTCTTATATTCTTTATGGTGATTCTTTCCGTCACCTTGCAGGGCTGGCTGCTCATGCCGGTGGCAAAGTTGTTGAAAGTAGATCAACCGGCAGCTTCATCAGAGGAACCTCCGCCATTGGAACTGGAGGTAACTCACAGTTCTGCACATCAGGAAATGAGAGAATTCAGAATAACTTCTGACAATTCACTTTCCGGAAAAACACTGGCTGAAGCCGGCTTGCCTAAAGGTGCGCTGGTCACAATGATCCGCCGCAATGGAACATTTATCCCCCCCGGCGGCGACACCAGACTCCAGGTGGGCGATGGTATGTTGATCATGGCTGAAATAAAAACACTCAAAACGGTCGAACAGAAATTCTTTTCCGGCAAATAATCAATTTTTTCCATCGGTTCTCAAGTTGATCCAGCGCAGCCGCAAAGCATTCAACACTACAGTAAGCGAACTGCATGCCATTGCACCGGCACAAAATGCCGGATTGAATTTCGGTCCTCCGGCAATAAATATCAAACCTGCCGCCAACGGTATCCCCAGAATATTATAGAAAAATGCCCAGAACAGATTCTGACGGATAACCCGGAATACAGCCCGGCTCAATCTGATCATCTCTGACACCTGGTGCAAATCGGTGCGCATCAAAATAACATCAGCACTTTCCAGAGCAATATCACTGCCGGAACCGACGGCAATTCCTATATCACCTGCCATCAATGCCGGAGCATCATTGATCCCATCGCCCACCATACCGGTCAACTTGTTCCCGGAACACCGCCTGATCTCCTGCAGAGCAGAAACTTTGTCACCGGGAAGCAATCCAGCCCGGAAACCATCCAAATTCAATTCTTTTGCAACATTTTCGGCAGCACAGCTGTTGTCACCGGTCAACATAAAACAGGATATACCGGACTTTTTCAACTCTGAAATAACTTCTGCGGCTTCTCTGCGGATCGAATCTCCAACAGCAATAACTCCGCAGAAAACTTTTTCTTTCGCCGCCAATATCAAAGAAAATCCCTGCAATCCGGCAGAAATTTCCGGGACATCAACTTTCAGCATCTCCATCATTTTGCGATTGCCGAAACTCCAATTCATACCATTAACAGAAGCTGTCACCCCCATACCCGGGATGATTTGGGAACCGGTCACCTGCCCCGAAAAAACCACTCCTCTTTTTTCAGCTTCATCGCAGACAGCCTTTGCCAACGGGTGTTCTGAAAATCTTTCCACTGCGGCTGCTGTACTCAAAAGTTCATCTTCTGAAACCGCTCCGGTACATTCAACTTTTATTACCCGTGGAATTCCGGCAGTCAAAGTTCCGGTTTTATCGAACACCAGCTGTTCAATCTTTGCCGCCTTTTCCAGTGCCGCTCCGTTACGGATAAGGATCCCGCTGACAGCCCCCCTGCCGATTCCGGAAATCAACGCCACCGGCGTAGCCAATCCCAATGCACACGGACAGGCAACCACCATCACCGACAGTGAAAAATGCAATGCGTCTGCACCGGTACCGAAAATTCCCCACAATGCAGCAGTCAACAGAGCAGCCCCCAATATTCCCCAGACGAAAATACCGGAAACCTTATCTGCCAATGCCGCGACCGGCGGACGGGAGTCCTGTGCTTCATCAATCAATTTGACGATCTGTCCAAGCATACTTTCCGAACCGGTTCCGGTTATTTTGACCAGCAGGGTGCCATCAGTATTCAATGTTCCTCCGTATACATTATCCCCGATGCCTCTTGGGGCCGGTAATTCTTCTCCGGTGAGCATGGATTCATTGACAAAACTCCGCCCTTCACAGATAACTCCGTCAGCCGGAATCTTTTCACCTGGACGGATGCGTACCATATCTCCAGCCAACAATTCTCCCGCCGGAATATCACACTCTTTGCCGTCAGAAACCAGATGAGCAACCGGCGGGATCAAAGTAAGAAGTTCTTTCAAAGCAGCAGAAGCCGACCGCCGTGAACGCGCTTCCAGTAATTTACCAAGCATAATCAGCGTAATAATCATGCCGGCGGCATCAAAATAAAGATGGGATGCCGGATCAACAATCATCAGAATGACACTGTAAATGATCCCCGCCAGTGCCCCGCAGGAGATGAGAGAATCCATATTCGGTCCTCCCCGCAAAAGAGCAGGAATTCCACGTTTAAAAAATCCCCTGCCGGCAAACAGAACCGGAAAGATCAGAATAAGTTGGCACCAGCCATTTAACCCGGGATCTTCCGGAATATGTCCCATACAGACAATAAGCAGCAAAATGGTAAAAAACAAGGCCAGCAAAAAAGCGGAAGTTTCTCTTTTTAAACTTTTTTCAGGAGGCACACACAATCCGGGCGGCGGCAATTGCGCTGTAAATCCGGCTTTTTTCACCGCCAGAATAACGTCCTCATCCTCCGGAATACCTTCTGCTGAAATAAAATTCAACCTGCCGGAAGCAAAATTAACATAAATTTCCCTGACCGGTAATTTTGCAACAGCCCGTTCAACCGCCGCTGCACATCCGGCACAATGCATCCCGCTGATCAGAAAAGTACGCTTCTTATCCATAAAATCCTGTTTTATTCTATTATAGGTTTATTATTGATAATATATCCGGTAATATTCATCACAGCAACCAATTTTTCCTCATCATTAAAAACCTCTGCGCTGTATACGCAAGTTGTTTTTCCCTGACTGATCTTCCGGCATACAGCTTTGAGAAAACGACCTGTTCCGGGACGGATAAAATTAGTTGCACAATTCAACGACACTCCGGTAACTCCGGAACCATTGACCGCCCCGGCAAAAGCGAAGTCTGCCAGAGTCATGATCGCCCCGCCCTGCACTACGCTCCTGCCGTTGAGCTTATCTTCATCAATCTGCAAAACAGCTTCAGCATAACCATCAGCAACACAAGTTAAACGGATACCGCAAAATTTGCAGAACTTATCTTCTTCATTCAGAAAATTTTTGATCTTTTCAAAATCCATTTCAGCCTCAAAACTGTAAATCGCCTGCCAGATAAGCAGATAAAATTTTATCCGCCTGACCACTGACTCCGGAAATCAGATTTATCCCGGCTTCAAAAAGCGCAACTTCCATTTCTCTGGAAATTTTACCGGTAATCAACAAATCAACTTTCAAAGAATTCAATTGCGCACCTAATTGCACCAGAGAGCCATCGACTGCATTGACCTCTTCCCTTTCAAGGATCCTGCCGCCTTCGACCCGGAAGTATGTAAAGCAACGCAGTTCCCCGCATCCGGATGACACAGCGATTATCATAATTTCCCCGCAAAATAAACGCCCGGACACTCAATATCCGGGCGCATCAAATTGATTAATTCACATATACAGATCACTCTTCTGTACTCTGTACCTGCGCAGCATCGGTTTCACTTACCGCACTGGCACGGTGTTCCTGAATTTTGCCCTTGAGCTCCTGACATTGCGCCCGGACTTTATCAGCCGCCGCATCAAGAGCCCGGTACAAATCAAAATCCTCCACTTCAGCTTTTAATGTATGATACTTGCAGTTAAGTACCAGTGACACCTGAAAATGGTTTTTCTCTCTGGACATGACCGCATTGACGCTCGTAACTTTGAGCGCGGGAATATCCAGCGGCGACAGAACCATTTCTGCCTGAGTCTGAATTGCGGGAGTGATCTCGAACTGACGACCGGTAACATTGATGAGCATAGACAGCGCACCTTTCCTGGTTTCCGTCAACCGGCCAATTCCGGTTGCCGTATAAAGTTATCACATTGTAAACTGCGGACCGAGATAGATCTCTTTTGCCTTTGGATCATTGACCAGAAAATCACTGGGACCTTCCAAAAGCACCTTGCCCATACACATGATATAGGCACGGTCAACCACTGACAATGTTTCACGGACATTATGATCTGTAATCAGAATGCCCAGATTTCTCTCTTTCAATTGCAGAATGATCTGCTGCACATCGTAAACAGCCAGCGGATCAACTCCGCTGAAGGGCTCATCCAGCATAATGAACGACGGATTTGTCACCAGAGCCCGGGTGATTTCCAAACGGCGGCGTTCTCCACCGGAAAGAGTCATTGCCTTCTGATCCTTGAGCCGTTCCAGATCCAACTCCCTCAACAAATCAGCACAGCGTTTCTTTCTTTCCGCCCGGCTTATGGCAAGAGTTTCCAGAATCGCCATAATATTTTCCTCAACGGTCAGTTTCCGGAAAATCGACGGCTCCTGCGCCAGATACCCCATCCCCATTCGCGCTCTCTTGTACATCGGGATACGGGTGACATCAACTCCACGGAATGATACTTTACCTTCATCGGGACGGATCAACCCCATTACCATATAAAAGCTCGTCGTCTTACCGGCTCCATTAGGACCGAGCAACCCGACAACCTCGCCGGAACGGACATTGATCGACACATTGTTGACCACTGTTCTGCCGCGATAGGTCTTAACCAGATTTTCGGCACTGACCAACAGTTGATCGCCCTCTTTTTCACTCATACTATATTTCTTACTTTCCTGAAAAGTTTTCAAATCTACAGCTTCCACACTTATATTATACACTCCAAATGACAACATTCAAGTCATCCGAATAAAAAAAAACACTTTTTTTATCATTTTCTATTCAATCCGGTCAAAACCAGCCGGACTTGCAGCAATGCAGTGCGCAGTTTTTTCTCGGATCCGGCAGAAGAAACCGATAAGCGCAAAAAATTCCTCCCCGGTCGTGACAACACAGAAAAACGTCCGGAATGAAAAACTTTCACCCCGGCTGCTTCAAATTCAGCTTCTGTTTCACGGGCATGTGAACAATTATCCGGCAGCGGCAGAATCCGGAAAAAACTCCCGTCTCCACATGAAGTGACATCCGGAAAAATCCGGTCAAAAATCCGGTTGGCACGCCGGGCAAGATCGGATTTTTCCAGCAATACATTTTCCGCTTTTCCGCTCAGGATCAATTCTGTCATGATTTCAGCATCCAGCGCACTTGTACGGATATTCAAGTGAAACAGACCATTGAGCAGATCACTGCGGAAACGTTCCGGAAATGCTGCTGCTGTAACCCGCAGCCCGCCGCAAAGATAACGCAGAGAACCACAGATATAGAGAGTTTGTTCAGGGAGCAAAGAATACAATGATACATATTCTTTTCCAGGCGGCAACGTGGCTGTATCATCCTCAATCAGAATCAGTGAATGTTTGCGTATGACCTCTGCCAATGCCTTTTTACGGTCAGGAGAAAGAGTGATCCCGGTCGGATTTGCACAATTCGGCATAAGAAATATTCCGGCGACCCGGTTTTTGCGGCAGAGCTGATCCAGTTCACCGGGCAGCATCCCACCTTCATCCCCTCTCACCGGCAGCAGCCGCACATGCGCCAGTTTTGCTGTACCGATAAGATTGATATAAGTAAAACAATCCACCGCCACGGCATCACCGAGCTTGAAAAGAGAAAGCAATGCCGCACTGATGGCATTCTGGGAACCGGAAAAAAGTGCAACATGACTTTCATCACTTTTTACATCAAATTCCCTCATCCACTTGACCGCTGCAGCACGGTGATGCAGATGCCCGAGAGAAGCAGTATAACTGTACAGCTTTTCCAGATAACCTTTTTTCAATACTGCTTCTGTTGCTTCGATTATCTGACGGTTGACTGTGTCAAAGCCATTGACCACGCCCAGATCAATGATTTCACGCCCGTCACCTTCCTCCGCATTTCCGCCGGGAAGAGCTGCAACAAAAGTTCCCCTGCCGGTCGAACCGTAGATCAGATTACGTTCACGGCAGAGATTATAAGCCCGGGTAACAGTGGTGAAATTTATATCCAGATAGTCTGCCAGTTCCCGTTGCGGCGGCAGCTTGGTTCCCGGAGCAAGTTTTCCGTTGCGAATATCCTGTTCAAGTAAATTGGCAATCGCCAGATAACAGGGGCGCGGAAGATTTTTTTCTTCCGGAGTCCAGCTTAAAAAGTAGTTTTTGAAAGAATTTACCGGCATTTTTTGTAATCCATACAATTTTAAATATTGTATATAATATACCATGCATTATATTATCTGTCAAATACCCATACAATAAAAAAAATAAAAGGAAAAAAGTTATGGAAATCTCAAAACAGCAATCTTTGAACCGCAATCTTGCCGCCATGCTCAAAGGCGGAGTGATCATGGATGTCACCACCCCGGAACAGGCAGTAATTGCCGAGGAAGCCGGAGCATGTGCCGTTATGGCTCTGGAACGTATCCCCGCAGACATCCGGGCTGCTGGCGGCGTTTCCCGGATGAGCGATCCGGAAATGATCCGCGGCATCCAGCAGGCAGTGACCATCCCCGTAATGGCAAAGTGCCGTATCGGACATTTTGCTGAAGCCCAGATTCTGGAAGCTATCGAAATCGACTACATTGATGAAAGCGAAGTGCTTTCTCCGGCAGATGACACATTTCATATTGATAAAAACCGTTTTTCAGTACCATTCGTCTGCGGAGCAAGAGATTTGGGAGAAGCACTGCGGAGAATTGCCGAAGGAGCCTCGATGATCCGCACCAAAGGAGAACCGGGAACCGGTGACATCATTCAGGCGGTACGGCATATGCGTAAAATGAATGCTGAAATCAGAAGAATCACATCTCTGGCAGAAGACGAACTTTATGAAGCTGCCAAAGCTCTCGCAGTACCTTATGAATTACTCTGTGAAGTACACAAAAACGGCAAACTTCCGGTGGTCAATTTTGCAGCTGGAGGAATTGCCACTCCGGCAGATGCCGCTTTGATGATGCAGTTGGGGGCAGAGGGGGTTTTTGTCGGTTCGGGTATTTTCAAATCCGGAGATCCGGCAAAACGTGCCAATGCAATTGTCAAAGCAGTTACAAATTATACCGATGCGGCAATGATCGCAGAACTTTCCAGCGGTCTTGGTGAAGCTATGGTCGGAATCAATGCCGATGAGATCTGGACGATCATGGAGGAACGCGGAAAATGAAAACTCCGCAAATAGCTCTCCTCGCTTTGCAGGGAGCCTTCATCGAACACCGGAAAATGCTTGAAGCAATCGGTGGGATCGAGGTCTTTGAAATACGCCGGCACAGTGATCTTGAAAGAAGCTGCCATGCTTTGATCCTGCCCGGCGGCGAAAGCACTGTACAGGGGAAACTGCTCAAAGAATTGAACATATTTTCAATTCTGCAGCAGCGCATACTTTCCGGATTGCCGGTACTGGCGACATGTGCCGGAGCAATTTTGCTGGCGGAAAAACTGGAAAATGATCCGGCAACGCATTTCGCCACGCTGCCGGTCACGATCAGGAGAAATGCCTACGGCAGACAATTGAGCAGTTTCTATACTAACGGCTCTTTCGATGATATGACGGATGTTCCGATGCCCTTTATCAGAGCGCCGCAGATCATCGATTGCCGGAAAGATGTACAAATTCTCGCCGGATATAATAATCAGCCGACTGCGGTAAGATTCCGCAATCAACTGGCAATGACATTTCATCCGGAAATAACCGGTTCGGATAAAATACACAGATTCTTTCTGGAAAAAATAGTTATGCCGACAATAAAAAATTGACTTTATCCCGTTTGAGATATATATTTAACAGATGCATTGTCTATATTGTAAATATTTATTCAAACGGGGGATTTTTTTATGATCGCAGTAGAGGTATTCTGTTTTCTTTCAGCATTGCTGGTTCTGGGTAAGCTTGTACGTCTGGCAATTCCTGTACTTCAAAAACTTTATCTGCCAAGTTCGGTTATCGGCGGGATAATCGGTTTGATAACCATTTCCTGTTGGGGAAACCTGCTCCCGGATGGAGTTGTCGCTGCAATCGGAAAAATGCCGGGATTTCTTATCAATGTGATATTTGCAGCTCTCTTTCTTGGAGCGGTCACTCCGAAACTGAAGCAGATATTCAAAATGGCAATGCCGCAATTGTGCATGGGACAGGTTCTGGCATGGGGACAGTATGTGATCGGTCTCGGGATAACCGGTTTCCTCTTTGTACCGCTTTTCGGAGTCAATCCGGCTTTCGGCAATTTGCTGGAGATCGGCTTTGAGGGAGGACACGGTACGGTCGGAGGTTTGACCACAACTTTTGAAGAACACTGGGCAGAAGGTAAAGATCTGGGATTGACCGTCGCTACCGGCGGAATGATCTTCGGCATCCTTTTCGGCATGATACTTATCAACTGGGCATTGAACAAGGGGTTCATCCGCAGTGTCAGAACCTTCAAAGATCGTAACCGTGCTGAAAAAATCGGTATTTATGAAGCTCAACAGTGTCCTTCTGCCGGCAAACAGACTGTTTTTTCAGATTCAATAGATTCTCTTGCATGGCATATCGCAATAATCGGTATATCCATTGCACTGGGATATTTCATGTTAAAATTTCTGCGATTTGCCGAAGTGATACTTTTACCTGACAGTGAAACCAGAATTTTTACCGGGTTTCCGCTTTTCCCGCTCTGTATGATCGGCGGAGTTATCCTGCAGCTGCTTTTCCAGAAGTGCAAATGCGCTCATCTGATCGATCACGGACAGATGCAGCGGCTTTCCGGAGCGGCACTGGATTTTCTTGTCGTCGCCGCCGTTGCCACGATCAAACTTTCAGTTGTCGCCGATAACTGGCTCCCGTTATTGATCATGATGACTGTCGGTCTGCTGTGGAGCATTTTGCTGCTGCTTTTCCTTGCTCCTAAACTTTTCAAAACGGCATGGTTTGAGTGCGCAATTGCCGAATTCGGTCAGGGTCTCGGTGTTACAGCCACCGGAATGATGCTTCTGCGGACTGTTGATCCGGAAAATAAAACTCCTGCTGCCGCTTCTTTCGGTTACAAACAGTTGATCCATGAGCCGATCATGGGGGGTGGATTGTGGACTGCAATGGCATTGACTTTGGTATTCACCTGCGGCTGGCTGCCGGTGTGGATATTCAGCACCGTAATGCTAATCGTATGGATGATCATTGCCCTGCTCATCTGCCGGAGCAACCGGAAATGACAGGCAGATACCCCCCGAACTTCTCCTGACAGCTCCAGTGCAGAATTCCTGCCGGACGGAGGGGGTATTTTTCAAAAATCCGGAATATTATCAAGTTATCTTACGTTTATGGCAACTGGATTTGACATTGCATTTTCCCTGTTGTATATTAAGGGGAATAATGTCAAATAACAATACAACTTTCGAGTTTTTTCATGGAAGATTTTGATGCCACGATGCCGCCGAAGCGGGTGCGGGAACCGGATGCACCGGATTTTGATGCGACTTTACCGCCGAAGCGATTGCACAGAATAAATCCGGAAATGCCGGAAAATTTTGATCCGGAACGCACCATTCCCAACCGCCGTTTGCGCCGTGAACGTGGAATTTTTTCTGTAGGCGATCTGATTGCCAACCGTTATGAGATCATCGCCATTTGCGGTCGTGGCGCGATGGGGATCGTTTACCGCTGTTTCGATAAAGTTTCTGCGGTGGAAGTGGCGTTGAAAGGCTTGCCGCCGGAACTGGCGGGCAATGAGTGGGAAATGGCGGAGATCAAAAAGAATTTCCAGCTGGTTCACAATCTTCACCATCCCAATATCGCCAATTACAACACCCTTGAATTTGACCAGACTTCCGGCGGTTATTTTCTGGTGATGGAGTATATTGACGGCGTGGAACTGCGCCGCTACTGTCAGGATCATCAACCAGACCACACCACCATCATCAATATAATTTCCCAGATCGCTTCAGCATTGGATTATGCACATGATCAACAGATTCTGCATCGGGACATCAAGCCGGGAAATATTATGATCGACCGGAATGGAGTGGTAAAAATCCTTGATTTCGGCTTGGCAGCGCAGATCCGCACGAGTATGACCAAAGTTTCCATGGAACAGGACAGCAGCGGCACCGCGCCCTACATGTCTCCCGAACAGTGGCGGGGCAAATGGCAGAGTGCCGCCAGTGACCAGTATGCATTGGCGGTAGTGGCGTCTGAGATGTTCGCCGGATTTCTCCCCTTTGAAAGCACTGACCCATTGGTTTTGAAACGGGCGGTATTGGATGAAACACCCGAACCATTAGCCAATGTTACACCCTCTATTCAATTTGCAGTAAATAAGGCTTTGAGTAAAACTCCGGAAGAGCGTTTTGCCAATTGTACCGCTTTTGCCGAAGCTTTAACTGCGCCGGTGAAAGTAAAAACGAAATCTCACACTGGAAAAATCATTGCAGCAGTGGTGCTTCTGGCAATTTTGTGCGGCGGAGGTATCGGCAGCTGGCTGGTTTTGAAAGATTCCCAAGCTCCGAAAGCACAAAAGAAAGAAAAAAACGTTGTTTCTCCAAAGGATAAAGCAAGCGAAAAAGAACTTGCCCAAGCCAAAGAAGCTGAAGAACAGCAGAAATTGGAAGCAGAGCGCAAAGCTAAAGAAGAGCAGCAGCGGCTGGAAGCCGAGCGCAAAGAAAGAGAAGAGCAACAGCGGTTGGAAGCTGAACGAAAAGCAAGAGAGGATGCCGAGCGGAAATTGGAAGAAGAGCGCAAAGCAAGAGAAGAAGCCGAGCTGCGGTTGGCAGAAGAACGTAAGGCAAGAGAAGAGCAACAGCGTCGGGACGCAGAACGCCAAAAACAGGAAGCGGAAGAAAAGCGAAAAGAAGCCGAGCGTAAAGCTAAAGAAGAACAGCAGAAATTGGAAGCGGAGCGCAAAGCTAAAGAAGAACAGCAGCGGCTGGAAGCCGAGCGCAAAGCTAAAGAAGAGCAGCAGCGGCTGGAAGCTGAGCGCAAAGCCAAAGAAGAACAGCAGAAATTGGAAGCCGAGCGCAAAGCGAAAGAAGAGCGGGAAAAACGCATTGCGGAGCTGGTTCAGCCGTTAAAAGCAAAAGGCGTTGAATTCAGTGAAGATAATAAAACTCTGGTCAAGTGTCCTAAAGATTTTTCAGGTGGAATAGTTATCCCCTCCTGCGTAACAACCATTGGAGAGTGGGCGTTTGGCAGTTGCAAAAACTTGACCTCAGTGACGATCCCTGATAGCGTTACAACCATTGGAGTTGGGGCGTTTTCTTGGTGCTCAAACTTGACCACGGTGACGATCCCAGACAGCGTTACAACCATTAGTGATGGGGCGTTTTACTGTTGCTACGAGTTGACCACGGTGACGATCCCAGACAGCGTTACAACCATTGGTGGGGGGGCGTTTTACTATTGTACCAAGTTGACCTCGGTGACCATTCCCAGGGATTGTAAAGTCAGTGACGGCGCTTTCCCTGCTAACTGTAAGGTTGTCAGACGCAAGTGATGTAAAGTTCTCTGGCGGTGTCAAAATGAATAGATGATTTTTATTGACCAGTACGGATAAGTACGGATAGTTACAGAATGCGGCATGCAGACCACAAAGACAAATGCACGCCGCATTTTTTGATGCCCACTGTGGCAACTTCACCGAGTGCGCAGTACGCATTCTCCCGGTTTGATCAGCTGGTCATGCCAATTGACCGCCCCGTCAGAAAAGTTCGCGGCAAAGAGCCACTTTTTACCATTCTGATCAGTCACACTCACCGCCCGCAATTCTTCCGGAGCATCAACTCTGTCGATACTGCAGACCATTCCATCGGCAGCTGTAACATCGGAAACCGCGGCAAAACCGGTATCCGCCATTACTTCTCCGGGCATAAAGCGTTTGCGGGGAGCGAATTGCACATCGGCACATATTTCATTGATATAAAGCGAGTACATCCGGGGATAAACTTTGATTTTGCCCTGCGGTTTTTCCGGAGCATGGAGTTTGAGGGTATCTGCTCCGAAACCGAGAACCACCGTCACTTTATCATCCGCATTCAGCCATTTTGAATTGGTTTCGATGACTCCGGCATTTTCCAGACGGGCAAGCTCTTTTGAGAAATTTTCACCCTTGAATGTGCGCTTGCAATTGTTATGCAGATCATTGGGGATCTGCCAGACTGCGGTGCGCAGCGAGTGCAGACTGTGGGCTTTCAATGCAGAAAGTTTTTCCAGTACCACCAGCGTTTTGCCATCGGGCAAAGCGGCGCAGGCATAACGGCTTTCGGCAATGATGAATTGTCCTTCACCTTCGCCCCACGGTTCGATCTCCCACCATTTCACTTTCGCACTGCTGATAAATCCGCCATCGAAAACTTTGAGGAATCCGGTTTCATCGTCAACGGGAACCACCTTGTGTCCATCCACTTTGGCAAAACCGTTGCCGCCCCATTCGGCAAGATCGCTGGAATCCAGCGGCAGATTCAGCACCACCATGCCGCCGCCGGCTCTGCGGGTGACGGAACGGACGGTCTTATCTGTTTTTACCATCGCTGAATCGTGGAACGGTGCGTGCCATGCATCCGGAACCGGAACAAATTCTTTTTCCTGCAGCAATTGATGATTTCTTCTCCAGTATGCTCCGGTTCCCAATACGGCAAATGGATCGGATTCCAGACGCGTATAATAGTAATAACTCTGCTCTGCCATATCGCTCAAACGGGTGCCGAAAAATGAACCATCGGTATTATACTGCTGCTCATGTTTCATGATTTTCAGCATACCGGCTTCAAAATTGGCGGCTTCTTCATCACCGTAAAGCTGCTGAACCATCTGCAATATCGGCAGCAGATACATTTGACAATAGGTGTATCTTGCCCTGGTATCGCCGCCGATGCGCAGCAATCTGCCATCGGGGAAGATGAACTTTTTGACCACTTCCCAGAGATCTTTGACATGGTGCTGTGCTTCTGCCGGGAATTCGATATTACGGGCAAGACAGTAGGCGTAGAGATATGCGGCATGGGAAAGAGTTATCACGCTGTAACCGATATTCATGTAGCGGTGGTGGTCGAGGGAGTATTCCGGAGTGAAGTTGGCTCCCACATGCCATTGATACAATTCTTTGCCCTGAAACTTTTCGACTGAAGCGGCATCATCGGGAATACTTATGGCATTGAGCAGAAGTTCATACGCTTTATTCAGATATTTTTCTCTTTCCGGTACATCCGGATAATCCATCATGCTGCGGAAAATGAAACTGCCGTTCCAGTAGTTTGATTCCGGTTTATTCTTTCCGCCATCTGCCCTGATCTCGGCAACGGTTTCATAATTTCCGGTCAGCCAGCCGGATTCAAAAATGCACAGTTTGCGGAAATTTTCTCTGTCTTTTTCCGTAAAATACGGTTCCATTGCCATCTGTCCGCAGACCATCCGTTCCAGACCGAGGACGGTGATCCATGATCCGCCCCATTGATTGCCGCAGGTACAGGAGAGTTTTCCGGTCTTATGCGTGGCAAGATTGTAACGGAAAAGTTTCAGAGCCAGATCCATGCACTCAGCTTTGTCAACGGGAATATCTTCTTTTGTCGTTGCCAGAATTGCCAGAGCTCCGGCAACATTGAAGTTGCTCTGCACCGCCCAGTGGCAGGCTTCGCCGGTTCCGTAATACCAGAGATCGTCAGTTACTTTATAAACATTCTTTTTGACAAATTGATAGAATGGCACCATCAACTCAAGATATGATTTTTCCGAAAGCATAATCTTTTCCTTTGATTGCAGCTTATAATGAATTGATAGAATATAGCCCGGAATTGTGCTTAAATCAAGCGGCATCAGGAAAAAATCAAACTTTTTCCTCCGGCTTGATCTGTCTTCTCCGGAATTTTGCATACCGTGACCAGCCGGGGGGGCGCGGAGCAAATCAGGATTTGCTGTGTCTGGCATTGCTCCGGATGGATGCCGGAGTATCACCGGTAGTTTTGCGGATCGTCAAATAGAAGTATTCCAGCGATGTAAAACCGCAGCGATGCGGGATTTGTGCAATGGGCAGATCGCTGTGACACAAAAGACGCAAACCTTCCTGACAGCGCAGCGAACTTAAATAATCAGAAATATTTATCCGGAAACGCTCTTTGAATTGTTTGGATACCGTCACCCGGTGGCGGTGGAGCATATCGGCTATAAAGTTGACATTGAGTTCAGGATTGCGGAAATTTTCATCAATGATTTTTTTGATCTGTTCCCCCGGGACTTGTGAAACATCTCCGGTGATGTCATTTCCTTCGGCGATTTTTACCAGTATGGCAAAAGCATCTGTCAGCATTTGCAATTGTTTATCCGGAAAACATATATTGCCGGCAATGCGGCAGAAAAGTTCTTCCGGACAGGCTCCTGCAGTCGACAATCCCGGCTGGATATGCAATGCTGAAAACAGCGTGCCTGCCTCCTCGCCGCCGATAGCCAGCCAGCGGTAGTGAAAACCATTGGCACAAGGGAAATAATTGTGTTCAGATCCGGGGGGATAGTACCAAACTGATCCGGGCTTTACGGTCGTCACCACTCCCCGGGCATCAACAAAATATCCGCTGCCATTCAACGGCCAGAAAATTTCAGCAAAATCTGCGGTCTTTATCCTTTGGCGATGGGGGGCGCACTGGCGGAAACAGCCGATACTGCGGACAAAAAATTTCAAATCTCCGGTGTAAAAAGAAAAATTGCTGTCATTGAATTCACGCATTTGTCAATAATGTAAAAATAGACTGCAAAATTATAATTGTTATTTTCAACTCTTTTGAGTATAATATATCACAGTCACAAAAAATATGCAACTGGAGATTAATTTGAGATGAGAAAATTTTCTCTGCCCGCAAGCAATATCCGCTGTCATGTTGTTTGCCGCGGCAGTGCAAATGAGTGCGGCAGGCAATATGGTGAAGCGGCAAGAAAGTTTATCGCTCTGGAAGCTGAACTTTTCGGATACTGCGGTAAAGTTACCGATGAAATGAAGAACTTTGCCGGATTTGCCGCCCGTTCCATCCGGGAATATGCTCCGGAAATATTGTCGGAACTTGAGGGCATTGCTTCCGGCAGTAATTTGCCGCTGGAAGTGCTGCTGATGATGAATGTCTGGGAAAGTGTGGCTTTTAAGGAGATGCCCGATCGCTGTACCACATTTTTGCTGCGGGACAGCGAATATGGAACTGCAGTTGCCAAAAATAATGACGGCCCGGAGCATGAGCGGGAAACTGCTCCTTTCGTGTTGCGGGAAGTTTATCCGGATAAAGGGATCCCCTTTATACAGGTTACTTATGCCGGATGGTTGAGCGGTCTGGATATGATGAACAGTGAAGGATTGGCAAATACGCACGGCTCGGTCGGCTCGGTTCTGTTTCGCAACGGCAACCGGCTGGATATCCGTCTGCAATGTTATAAATTGATGAAAGAGTGCCGCACTGTGCCGGAATTTTGCCGGAGATTGCCGGAAGTACCTTTGACCGGTAAGGGATTTTCCATCGCGGCAGCTGACCGGAACAAAAACAATGCGATCGTGGAAGCAGCTGTGCCGCAGATCGTTATCCGTGAAAAAGATACCGGTTTCGCCTTTTCCACCAATTTGTATCATGTTCCGGAACTTGCCGGATGCGATGCCCGGACTCCGGAAGCGAAAAAATTAAATTCCTGCCGGAAAGAGTTTCTGGAAAACCGGAAGAAACCGCAGACATTTGAAGATTTGAAGTCGTTGATGCGTACGCATGGAGAATTTGCCCCGTGCCGTCATGGTAATGGCAAAAGCAGTTCCACATTCTGGTCGATGATCGCGCTGCCGGAAGCAGGGAAAGTGTTGATCGCTCCGGATGCGCCGTGTAAAAGTGAATATATTGAATTTGATCTTTGATTTTCTCTGAAAAACATAATTGAAAGGAATTGATCCCATGAAAAAATCCGCACACTCATTCACTTTATGTGAGACAAAACAAAAAGTTCCGCTTTTCTTGAAAAGGGGAGTGGGGTTTGGGGAGAGGGGAAAAACCTCTTTTCCCGTGAAAAGAAGTTTTTCCCCTCTTCCCAAGAGCGCATTCACTTTGATAGAACTGCTGGTGGTTATTGCGATTATTGCGATATTGGCGGCGATATTGCTGCCTGCACTCAATTCAGCGAGGGAGCGTGGCAGGCAGGCAAATTGCATGAGCAATCTCAAGCAATTCGGCACGGCATTCATCAGTTATTGTGATGCCGGCGATGATTTTTATCCGCCCTCATCGGAAAGTTATCTCAAGCGGGATAAATGGAATTGGGCGTATGAATTTTACCGTTCCAAATATGTGCCGGGTTCTCCGGAATTCTGGCGTTGTCCGACAGCAAGCGGGATACTGACCGGAGACAATTTCCTGAAAAACTTAAGTGCCAGTGCAGGAGATTATCCGGCTAACTTCACTTATGTGGCTTACGGTTACAACAATGTTACCGTCGGTGCAATGGCAGCATCTCTGAAAGACTCATCCGGAGCGCACTATATTTCCGGCGGAGCCGCAAGCATCCAACCGGTAAAAAGCACACAATTGCAGAAAAGTTCCAGCTGTCTTATTCTCACTGAAACAAAAGATGCCGACAATTTGAATGGTGTCTGGCTGGTAGGCAACGGCAGTAAAGATAAACATGATCTGCACAACAACGGCGCAAATATTTTGTGGGCAGACGGTCACGTGGATCATTTGCAGAATACCAAAGTCGTGTTGAAATATGATTATGCCCCATCCGGTTATCAGAACCATTATTTTCAGTGGAAATGAGGAAGTTCAAGCGATGAAAAAAATTGTACTTCTGATAATTTTTCCGTTATTGAGTACCGTTTTTACGGCAGGCGGCATCGAGCCGGTACCGGTGGCTGATAACGGCAGTGCCGAATTGTTTTTTGTGCCGCAGAAAGCTTCTGCGGACTTTCTCGGGCGGGCAAAAAAGGCGGGTATTGAATTACCGGATGGTAAAACCGGAACCAATTGGCAGCTGATTCCCGGCAGTTCCGGCGGCAAAGCCGGATTCCGGGAATTATCTCCGGGCAATTGGGCGATGGTGGTCGATACTCCGGAAAATGCTGATCGTTCCATCCGCTTCCGTTCAGTGGCAAAATATGATTCTGCCATGGAAGTAGGCTTCTGGGCAAAGGGCGAAGGGACGGTGCATTTGTGCATTGAGAGCAGTGACCGGAAAAATTCCCGCAATGCCGGAGCATTTCTGGTTACTGATCAATGGCGGTATTACCGTTGCAAGAATATTTTGCCTTTACCGGGAAAATTTCATTTGCTCTTTGATGTTTACGGCAAAGTGGAATTGGCATTTATGCAGGCAGCTTTGCCCCCGGCAGTGGATAAATCAGCAGTATTGAAATTTTATGCGCCGATGGATGATGATTCGGGTAAGGCGTTGGTCAGCAGCGGCAATATTCTGCCATTCGGGACGACTGCATGGAAAGTTGTCCCCGGCAAGGCAGGCAATGCCATCCGGGTGGGCAGAGACCGTTATTTGCGTCAGGATGGCGGATTGCGTTATCCGCTTGGCTTCGGTTATGAATTTATGACCGATATCATCGACCGGGAAAGCGGGACGGTGGAGTTTTTCTTCCGCCCGCTGCCTGAAATGCTGCAAGATCAGGTGTGGCAGGGATTTCCGCTTTTTATTATCGGGGACTCATCGTGGCAGTATGCTGATTGCAGTGATTTTGATTTAAGATTATCCAAAAACGGCGATACATTGATAATGGAACTTGCCGAACATTGCCGCCATATGCAGTGGCCGCAGGGCAAACCGCTGCCGGTGCAATCTTTGAAGCAGAAATATGAAATACGGGATGCAAAAAAATTTGTCGGCAAGTGGCATCATCTGGCATTTTGTTACGACCGGAATGGGCGGCACGTTTATCTTGACGGGAAAAAAGTTATCACCATGAATGCGTTGAAAAATCCGGCTGTGACCAGTCGCATAACCCAGTTGCAGTTTGCCAACGGCAGTTATGGTCATCCGGCAGTGATCACTGCGGATCTGGATGAATTACTGATCTATTCCGGCATCAAATATCACCGCAATTTTACTCCGCATGCTCCGGTTCAGACCTCTTTTACGCCGGTAACTGAACCGGCAGAGCGTAAAATACGGCGTGATGATCTGACTCTTTTATCCGGCAGCTGGTCGGCAGACAACCGGATCTACCGTCAGGCTTTGCGCTGCGGCGGTGAAAATTACCTGCTGGAACTTTCCTTCGGCAACGGCTTGCCGGTCGTACTGGATCCCGGCAGTTCCCTGACCGGTATTCAAGTACCTTACCGGTTGGAAACTTTGCCGTTGCTGACGGTGACAGCTCCGGAAAACGGCAAGGATTTTGCTTCCGGCAAATTCCCGAAATACGGAACCGGATTCCGGATGGATTTTTCCCGGAAAAGTGACCGGCTGGAGTGCAAATTGTCGCTGGATAGAAAAGATGCACCGATGCCTGCTTTTCTGGAAATAAAGCTGAATTTGCGCAAGATGGGGGCGGAAAAGTGGACTCGCTGTTTTGACGGCTTGAGTACCCGGCAGATCGTTTTTCCTTTCGACCGCTTCAGTTTCAATGGAGTATTGACCGCCATGCCGCTGGTCATGGGCTTCAACCGGAACAGCGGTATGCTGCTGGCTTTGGCTCCTGAATCGTTGTGCGGGGAATTGCGCCGGGGCATGGATGAACCGGATGCCATATCTTTGAAAGTGCGCACTGCCATGAGCGATACCGGTAAAGGAGAGTTTGTCTTTGAGGTCATTGCCTTTGATCCCCGCTATGCTGAAGCAGACGGAGTGGATCGTTTTCATACCGCGCACAAAGAATTTTACCGTTTCGATCCCAAAGCCGATCCGGGAATATACGGCAATATCGCTCTTTCCCTGCCGTGGAACAATGCCGTCTATCAGCAGCGGCGCAATGAATTTTCCTATCAGGAAATTGCCCGGCGGGCACGTTCTTCATGGACATGGTTTTATGAGAGCGGCAGCAATGTGGGCAATTGGTCGGCAAATAAGGATTTGATGTCGGAATTTGCCAAAGCCAACATTCCTTACGGCGGTGATGCGGTCAACCACCGTCACTTCATTGCTGGCAGAACGAAGTCGGTCGATAAATATCTGGCGGCAAATGTTGCTCCCGGACTGTATATTTCCAGTTGGTGTGATGTGCGCCAATCACGGTTGTTTCCCGATTCAGTCATCACTGCCGATGAATCTTACAATGGAATAGTTTTCTGGCAGAACTACTGGAAACGCGGAGTTACAGATCAGGTGATGATGCCCTATTTCAGCTCTTATCAGAAGTGGCTGCTGCAGCAGGCGCGTGATTTGCTTGACACTCACCGGCAGGTAAGCTGTTTCAGTTATGATTTGGCTGGATATTTTTACACTTCCCGCAAAAAGAATAATGCCTCATGGCTCAATGCGTTTGATGAAAACGGCGCATATCTGCCGCACGTTACTGCTCTGGCGGCATTTCTGGATCATCTGGGCAAATTGCCCAACGGCACTTGTTACCGTACGGCGGCGGCAGGCAATACCGATATTTCGCGTGCCGGAACGCAAAGCAGTGCCAGATTATCCAATACCATTCATGAACAGCAGTTTTATCAGACGGTTTCAGATTGGAATAAACTCCGGCAGCAAACCCGTCTGCACGGTGAAAAGCCGACCACATTTTTTGCCATGCCGCCGACTGACGGCAATTGTTTCGGGGATGAAGCTCCGGAATTGCTGCGTTATTCATCGGTCTATTTGCACCATTGCCGGATTTTGCTGGGAGTGCTTTTCAACATCCGGCAGAATGGAGAGATTTTCGGGGTGAAAGAGTCGGTGCAAAGTCTGGATGAGTTGGCTCGCATCCAGAATCTCGGCTACCGGCAGGCAGTGGTGGCACGGTGTGACCGCGCTTTGCAGCTCGCCCGCTACGGTGAACCGGGCAATGGTGTGATCGCTGTGGTCAATTTTCATCCCGAAGCCAAAAGAGGGGTGTTGACTTTTGACCGGGATTATTTCAGGGTGACTCCGCTGCTGGCAGTAAATAACCGGCAGGTGACGGTCAGGAACGGAAAGCTGGAATTGCCGGAATTGCCGCCGCTGTCATTCCTTGCTGTTGATATGTTGGCATTTCTCCCCGGAGCAGACCGGCAGCTGGAGTACACTTCAGAATTGAAGCGCGATTACGACCGCACAGTTTGGAAGCTCCGTTTTACCGGCAATTGCGATATTTCCGGTCTGCAGATATCCGGCAAATGGAAGTTGAAAAATCTTCCGGCAATACCGGAAAAAGCGGTCAGAGGCACTGAATTGATCTTCGAACAGCACGATCCGCTCTGGCAAAGCAATGCTGACCATATCGCCGCCTTTGAATTTGTCCGGGATGGCTTTTTGCGGATCGGTGTCAATGGAAAAATTGCCGGAAAAGAGAGCCGGAAAATCGTGGAGTTTTTCCGCTTCTATTACCGCATCCACCGGGGAAGTGAACCGGCGGTGATTTCCGGTGATACCGGGGCGATCGTGATCGAAGAAGCGGAAGAAAATTCCATAAAAATCGAAAACGGTAAAGTTTACATCCGGGGCAACCGGCAAAATCTGGCAGGTACGGTCGATCTGTTTTTGAAAGTTCTGGAACGAAACTATCCGCATTACGGGGTATTCGGCTGGCAGCATCCGACCAAACCGCTGGATTTCGGAGTTACGGGAATGCAGAGGACATTTTACCGGCGCAGCGGCATTATCGGCAAAACCGTTTCCACTGCGATCGCCGCCAAAGAATTTTTAAACTATTGCAAAAAGAATAATATTGATCCATATCAGAAATTTTGAGGTATACTGAATGTTACAGAAATCATTGAGGGCTGCTTTGCGTTTTCTGACGGAAAGCGCGATCATCCGGGACAACACTCCCCCCGGAAAACACAGCGAAGAATTTAAGTACACCCATTGGAACGGGGCTTTGCGCGGAGAATATGCTCTGGCTCATGGACAGTGGGATACATTCTGCCCGGTCTGGCACACCGGACAGGCGATAAAGGCGTTGTGCCTTGCTGCTCAAGCTCTGCATGACAGCACTTTGCTTGAATATGGCAGAGAGTGCGCCGCTTTTCTGCTTGCCAATCAGCTGCATCAGGGCGAAGATGCCGGACTTCTGCTGGCATTTGAGGATGATCCGCAAATGGTGAATACCTCTGCCGTTCTGGAAGCTCTTGACGGCTTGTTCATGCTTTCAGATATGGTCGGTGATCCGGCTTATGAGCGTGCCGCGCTGGATGCGGCGGCATGGGTGGCACGCAAAGCGTGGCTGCCGGATGAGGGGAAATTTCAGGATACTTACGACATACACAGCCGGAGTTTCAAAGTGCTTGCCGATCTGCCCAATGCCAGCCGACCGCTTTTGGATGACTGCATCTTTTACCGCTGTTATCTGCGCACCGGCAACACTGTTTACCGGGATATTGCTCTGGCAACGGCAGAAACTTTGCTCAAAGATGAAGCTCCGGAAGGGAACTGGATAAAGTATCACCCCTGCATCAAAGCCACCGGCAGTATCCATCCGCGGCACGCATTCTGGTGGGGCAAACCCATGGCGGAATTGTTTCGGCAAACCGGCGATGAGCGTTACCGGGAAATATTTTTCCGCGCGGTGAAATGGTATGAAAATGCTGTGCGCCGGGATGGGGGATTATTCAGAGGGACTTATCAGGATTTCTGCACCGATTCATTCGGACACGCCGCCAGCGGCAGTGCCTGTGCCGCCTTATGCTTTATGGAACGGGCAAAATTCGGTGAAGCTGATCACTTTATGGCATTGGCGGAAAAGTGTCTTGATTTTTGCCGGGCTATGCAGTTGACTGCTCCGGATGACCCGGTTTTGACCGGAGTTATCATCGAAAAAGTTATGCCGCCGGATGGAACCGGACGCAATCCGTATTATATACGGGAATTGGGAACGGTGTTCTTTATTCAGGCGGCGGCGGTTTATATGATGCAGACAAGAGAAAAAACGGAAAGGTGAATAAAGATGAAAAAAATATGGTTGTTTGCAATTGCGCTGATTTGCGGAACGTTGATGGCGGCGGAGAATTTTCTGCCCAACGCCGGATTTGAAAAAAGTGCCGTAATTCCGGCTGACAGAATGAAATATTTCCGCAGCAGAAGTTTGCAGTTTGAGCCGCAGACTATGCCGGAGGATTGGACGGTCACTGCCGCCGGTAAAGTGGATTTCACTGCCGGTAAAGCAGGATTGAAAGAACTTGACGGCGGCGGAAAAAGTTTTTATTTCGAGACTCCGGGAAATAAGTGGGGCAGTGTACAGCTGATCTGTCAGCGGGAGTTTTCCTATGCCGACATCAGCGGCAAACGCCTTGCGGTCACGGTGCGGGCAAAAGGCAGCGGAACTTTGCTGGTCATTGCCAATGTGGAAACCGACGGGAAGAAAACGCTTTTTGTGCTGCAGCGTTTTGAACTTACCGGACAATGGCAGAATTGGAATATCCGCCGGTGGAATATTCCCAAAAAGAGTTACGATTCTGCCAAAATCGGCTTTGCCATATTCGGCAGCGGGGAAATCACTGCGCCGCAGGTGGCGGTTGCCGAATAAAATTTTTTCTGCAGTTTTTTACTGATGCTCCAAAATGCTGCAAAACCGGTGTGTCAGGTTATATGAAACCGGGGTACATCGGCATACAGGATATACCACTGCGGCTGTTGATCTGTCAAACGGAGCAACCGGCGGCTTTATTCCGGATGGTTTGCCTGTCCGCAGACTCAACAGCAGATCATCCGCAATGCACCACAGCCGGTTGGCTTTTTCGCAAAAACTGGAACAATAACAATTTTTGAGCAGTTTTGAAATTGTCACCGGCTTGAAAAATATCTTTTGCGGTGTTATATTACTCCGATGAATATAAATATTCAATGAATAATTATGGAGAATTTCTGTTATGAATCCGGAATATGATTTTTCGGCGATCGAAAAAAAATGGCAGCGTTACTGGGAAGATAATCATACTTTCCGGGCGGAAGATCTGTCTGATAAACCCAAATACTACTGTCTGGATATGTTTCCATATCCCTCCGGTGCCGGACTTCATGTCGGTCACCCCGAGGGGTATACCGCCACTGATATCGTCTGCCGTTACAAACGGATGAAAGGTTTCAACGTTCTGCACCCGATGGGATGGGATGCTTTCGGTCTGCCTGCCGAACAGTATGCGGTCGATACCGGTACTCATCCGGCAATAACCACCGAAAAAAATATCAACCACTTCCGCGAACAGATCAAATCTCTCGGCTTCAGCTACGATTGGGAGCGGGAGATCAATACCACTGACGTGGATTACTACAAATGGACCCAGTGGATCTTTATGCAGCTGCATAAAAAAGGTTTGGCTTATCTGGATGAAGTGGCTGTCAACTGGTGTCCGGCTCTGGGTACTGTGCTTGCCAATGAAGAGGTCATCAACGGCAGAAGTGAGCGCGGCGATCATCCGGTTGAACGCCGTCCCATGAAGCAGTGGATGCTCAAAATCACTGAATATGCCGAGCGTCTGCTCAACGATCTTGATGATCTGGATTGGCCCGAAGGCATCAAAGAGATGCAGCGCAACTGGATCGGCAAATCCACCGGTGCGGAAGTCAACTTCAAGACCGAAGCGGGCGAAACGATCACGGTTTATACCACCCGTCCGGATACGCTGTTCGGGGCGACCTACATGGTGCTGGCACCGGAACACCCGCTGGTGTCCCGGCTGACCGTGCCCGCCCAGCAGGCTGCTGTGGAGGAGTATTGCGCCGCCGCCGCCCGCAAAAACGATCTTGACCGCACCGAACTGGCCACCGAAAAGACCGGTGTCTTTACCGGCAGTTACGCGATCAATCCGGTGAATGGCGAAAAATTGCCGATCTGGATCGCCGATTATGTGCTAAGTCG